>CADDZS010000063.1 GCA_902812485.1 archaeon | reverse complement strand
CTTTAATTTCGTGAACCCGTTGTTCTGAGTTGATACTAATGGTTAATTTCTCCTAAAGCCTTTGGATCAATATCGTAGAAGCAAAACTATCCGGTGCGAAGCTAATCTGAGATCCTCCAACACACCACCATGAAGAACCCAATCTTTGAGTTGAATTGCCTCAGCAAAGGAAGCTCGTATTCAAGAGAAAGATCAAATATGGTCGCTACACCTTTCACTGCACTGCAATCAAGATCACACTCGTAACTATGAGAGTCCACCTGCTCATTAGAAGAGCTCTTGTTCCGTTCTTTTGCTTGTTACTACGAGCTACAAGATCCTTCAATATTCGGACCATTTGCGCAATCAAGTATGTCGTTTTCCCTTTATCTGAGAGTGAAGGGGACAGAATGAAATGTCTGTTATCGCAACTCGACATATATCAGGTACAAGACGTACTGAATGATAAATTATCAATCAAGCTTATACGTAAGAATCGTGAAAACATATTCGAAATCTATGCCTCAAAGACAGATCCTAGTTCCGCTCGAAGTCGCTCCTCCAGTCGAGCCTGAATACGATCCGGCTTATTGCAAGACATGCCAAAAGAGAGGTTTGCGTTACCCCAAATTAGCAAGAACATTATACAGCGACTGTGAGGAACATTTCAGACAAAGAGTCAGACGGCTACTTCTCACCGGAGTTTACATCATTCAGAAGCGCTGAGTGAGAGGGGGGAAATTTCTTTCCTTTTCCCTCTGCTACATCGTAGGTCGATACGGTTTCAATCACCACGAACCTAAAGAGCTAGGCGGATAGCTTCGTCCAAGTCTTCTATCAGATCGTTGACGTCTTCTAATCCCACGGAGAGGCGAATCAATCCATCAGTAATCCCTGCTTGCTCTCTAGCTTCCTTGCTCATAGCAGCATGAGTCATTGTAGCTGGATGGGTGACCATTGTTTCGATTGCGCCGAGATTTTCGGCAAGCGTAATAAGAGAGAGGCTTTTTGCAAACTTTAGCCCGGCCTTGACTCCTCCTTTGAGTTCAAACGCGAGCATCCCTCCATGCCCCCTGTGCTGCTTTTTGGCAAGTTCTGCCTGAGGGAAGCTCGGAAGTCCCGGATAGAGCACCTTCGAGACTTTCGGATGGCTCTCCAAGTGTTCAGCGATCTTCTGAGCGTTTTCGCTATGCTTCCGCATCCTAAGATCGAGAGTTTTGAGTCCTCTTATCGTGAGCCAAGCGTTGAAGGGTGAGAGTATCGTCCCAACTGCGTTTTGGAAATACTTGTAATCTTCCAATAGCTTAGGATCTTTTGGAATCAGTGCGCCTCCTACGGTTGTGTTGTGTCCCTCGATGTATTTCGTGGTGCTATGCACAACCACGTCGGCTCCAAGCTCGAGGGGAAGTTGAAAAGCAGGAGTGAGGAATGTGTTGTCAACAATCAACTTTGCATCTCCTTTGATTTCAGCTAATGCCCTTATGTCGGAGAGTTTCAAAGTTGGGTTTGCGGGAGTTTCAATGAAGATGATTTTTGTGTTTTCTTTCATTGCCCTCCTCACAGCGTCAGGATCAGAAGTGTCTATGTAAGAAAATTTCAGTCCGTATCTTGAGAGTATATTGTTGCAAAGCCTCGGAGTTCCTCCGTAGACTACGGTGGATACTATTGCGTGATCTCCGCTGTTAAGCAAACCGAAAGCAGCTGTAATTGCTGCCATTCCAGTTGCAAAACAAGCCGCTCCGGCCCCTCCTTCAAGCTCAGCCAAATTCTCTTCAAGAGCAGCAACTGTGGGGTTGCCCGTTCGGCTGTAAGTATATCCTTTGTTTACTCCGACAGCACTCTGTGCATAAGTGGTCGTCTGATAAATAGGAAGCGCTATTGCTCCAGTGGCTGGATCAGGCTTTTGCCCAGCGTGTATCGCTCGGGTCGCAAATCCTAGCTGTTTGCGGTTCTTCCTCTTGTTCTTCTCCTCTTTCTCCTTTCTATTTCGAGCCGTCGTTGCTACCTGCACTTCTCTTTCTCCTCAACTCATCCTAGATTTTTCTCTCCCAACTATCAGTATAAAAAACGGTTTCTATGCGCACGACAAGCCGGAGAAGACGAAGAAGAAGCTCGAAAAGATTGGTTGCCTTGAAGGTCGAAGAACCAAGCTTCAATCTATAATGGAGAAGCTGGAAAGAGTAGGAATAAAGCCAAGTATACGGATTGTTCTGCCCCGAAATCTCTTCCAGCTATGCATCTTCTTCTACTTCCTTCCTTGAAGTGCAGCCTGATTTTGTGATTTTGCTTTATCATCGTCTTCCAATACTTTCTCTAGAAATCCATGCTCTAACATCCAATCATCATTGTATACTGTTGAAAGATATCGCTCTCCAGTATCTGGAATTATCACTACGATGTTATCTTCTCGAGAGTTGAATCTCTCGGCAATATTGAGAGCCGCGAAGACGGCTGCACCAGAGGATCCCCCTGCTAGTATCCCTTCCTCTCTAGCCAATCGCCTTGCAGTGATAAAGGCGTCTCTATCTGACACTTTGACCCACTCGTCAACCACGTCAGGCCACAGAGTTGCTGGAATGAAATCATACCCAATTCCCTCGACTTTGTACGGATGAGGGTTTGTCCCACCAGAAAGCACAGAGCCCTCTGGATCAACGCCTATTATCCTGACTCCGGGGTAGAGTTTCTTTAGCCTGTACCCTGCTCCGCTTATCGTGCCGCCAGTCCCCGCTCCCGCAACTAGTGCAGAAAGTTTTCTTCCGCGAAGCTGGTTGAATATCTCCTCACCGGTTCTGAAATGAGCCCTTGCATTTGCTTGATTGTTGCACTGATCGAGAAATACCGCTTCTGGAATATCTCTTGCAATCTTCTTTGCGACCTCGATGTAGTTGTTCGGGTCGTCATGGGGAAGATTTGGAGTCACGATCACTTCGGCCCCATAAGCTTTCAAAAGATCTCTCTTTTCCCTACTCATCTTCTCTGGAATAGTTATGATGAGCTTGTAGCCTCGCGAAGCACAAAGAAGAGCTAAACCGATGCCAGTATTCCCTGAGGAGGCTTCAACGATGGTGCTCACCCCTGGCTTCAAAAGCCCTCGTGCTTCTGCGTCTTCAATCATTGCAAGGGCGCATCTATCCTTCACACTTCCACCAGGGTTCGTCAACTCCAATTTCGCGTAGATCGAACAAGCAATCCTCTTTGGGACTATGCGACTCAATTTCACGAGGGGTGTATTACCTATTGTATCTGCGATCGAATATCCACGCGATTGCTCAGTTTGAACAAGAGATGTCATTTTTGGTGTTGAATCATTGAACGATCAAAGATGAGTAGTTGAACTAGATTGAAGATGTTATTCGTATAGGAATATTCATTTTCGCGAATATGAATCATAAATCAATGCAAAGAGAGAAATCGAGAGAGACGACATCCTCCCTTTCTCTCTTTCTCTCTTCCCCCCTCACCCACCAAGCGAGTGGCCTAGCATATGGTAGGAAGAACGCAACAATCATTTGAACTTCGCATATGAAGCGTTGAAGTGATCGCCTTAGCGCCTTCTTTGTCATTGGCGCTAAGATGAAGAGGTAGCGAAATCTAATTTTGAATTTGAACATTTCGTTTCTTCTTTCAGGCTCTACCATCTTTATCAAGATTCAAAAATACTCACTCTTCCGGACAGCTTGAGTAAAGCACCAAGAGATCAATATTTCTTAATTTTAGAAATTTCACTATGCGTAACTTAAGATAGCTCGCGAGCAAAACAATTTGCAAGTCCACATCGTGAGCAAAGCATATACTCTCAAGACTTTGCTCTTGTAGGGAGCATTGCTCAAACTCCGATTAAGCGGGAAGCTCTGGCGTCACAGGGACTTTCAAAGGCTCTGGCTGAGCGATACTGTCAGCCAGTTCGGAAATCAAGTTACCTCACTTGCCCTTCCCACAGTCGCCATCCTCTTGTTCAAAGTTACCCCATTTCAACTTGGGATTTTACTCGCTCTTGGGCTTGTCTCCTTTCCCATCCTCGGGCTCTTCGTAGGTGTCTGGGTCGACAGGATGAGACGAAGGCCGATCATGGTCGTTTGCAACTTCGGGAGGATGGCTGTTCTAGCTTCGATTCCAGTGGCTTACGTGTTCCACGTTCTAACTTTGTACCAGCTTTACGCTGTCGCTGCCCTAAATGGAACCTTCACTGTTTTCTTTGATGTCGCCTACCAGTCCTATCTTCCAGTTCTTGTCGAGAGATCGGATTTGATAGAGGGCAACCAAAAACTCCAGACAAGCCAGGCAGCCGCTTCAGTATTTGGCCCTCCGCTTGCTGGGTTCATTATAACTCTCTTCGGAGCGGCGCGTTCAATAATCGTGGACGCGGCAGGATATCTTGTTTCAGCCTTTTCCCTCACTTCGATCAAGAAGAGGGAGGAGAAGCCCGAAAGGAGGAGTAGGTCAGGAGCAGGAGGAGGAGAAGAAGAAGAAGTAGTAGTAAAGGGAGAAGGAAAACGGGCCAAAAGATCCACTTTCTTTTCGGAGATGAAGGAAGGAATCCTAGTCGTAACGAAGAATCCAATCCTGTCTAGAATAGCGGGTTGCACTGGAACTTCGAATCTTGGATCTTCAATCTTCGGCGCAGTCTATCTGCTCTTCGCGTACAATGTTCTCCATCTCTCGCCCTTTCTCGTTGGAGTAATCGGAGCTCCGGGAGGACTAGCTTTCGTAATCGGAGTGATTGCCGTGGGATGGATATCGAGGAAGCTTGGAGTTGGAAGGACACTACTTTTTTCGATAGCCACGAGTTTTGCCTTTCTAGGTTTTCCACTGGCGATGCTGGGACAGCCTGTTGTGGTTCTTGCGACACTCACCTTCATAGCCTCCTTTGGGACTCCAATTTACAACATCGTCCAAGTCAGCCTGAGGCAGGCCATAACTCCGGATATTGTGCAGGGACGGATGAACGCGACGATGAGAACGATTGTTTGGGGAACTCTTCCAGCTGGCTCGCTCATCGGGGGAGCTCTTGGAACATATCTCGGAGTCGTTTACACTCTTGCAATTGGAGCGGCGATCTCAGGGCTCGCTTTTCTCTGGATACTTCTTGGTCCAGTCATTAAGCTCAAGGAACAGCCCGCGCAGGTCGGTGTGGAGGACGAGAAACAAGCAAAGAAAGCTGCGGCAGATTCATTCAGCTCAGCGGGAAAGATCGAAGGCGTACTTGGAGAGCCTAGAGAGAACTAGATTTAGGTCGGGGGAGAGAGAAAAAGAGGAAAAATGGGGAAAAGGAAGATTAGAATCGATCAGCATCCGAATCTTGCTTTCATTGGGCAGGCTTTCTCGCGGCGAGAGCTTTGAGCGACTCCTCGACGTGCTTGTTAAATTCGAGCTGCGAGCTGAAGATGTGAGCTATCTTTCCTTCCCTATCGATGACGAATGTCACTCGAGGCGGGATTGGAAGGATGGACCTTGCTACGCCATACTTCTTTCTTATCTCTTGGCTCTCATCGGCTATCAGGGTGAAGGGGAGCGAATGGTGCTCCTTGAAGCGCTTATGAGACTCTACGCTGTCAGAGCTTACACCAATGACCGTGGCTCCTAGGGCCGTGATTCGACTCCACTCGTCTCGGAACGCACAAGCTTCCTTCGTGCAACCAAATGTTTCATCCTTTGGGTAAAAGTAGAGTACGATCTCCTTCTTACCTATGAGTTCGCCCAGTGAGAAGCGCTCTCCGTTGTCTGTGATTCCTTCAAAGAGAGGAGCCTTGTCACCAACCTTGAGATGCACCAAGATCACCAAAGATTAAATTGGATGAATATCCTTGCGTTTAAACCTATTCCAAAAATCAGTACTGGGTCTTCATTTCCGAAGCCTCTGATAAAGAGGCAGTTTGATATTTAGTCGTTCTTTTCCTCTTTTTCCTGCTTCAAAAAGAAGAATAACAGGGAGAAAAAGAGGAGCGGTCGGAGAGAATTGAGAGGAGGAAAATCCCACGACAGACTTCTCAATCGTCTGGGGTGGACTATGACGCTTGGAGGAATCGGCGCGTTATCCGTTGGATCCATCGGATTAAGCACAACAAGGAGTGCCTTTGATCAGGGATTGACTTCTCAAGACCTTCTCTGGAGCTTTCTCTACATTGTGCTTGCCTACGGAGGACTTGGGCTCCTGATGCTCGGAGCCTCAAGTCTGGTCTTTGCAAAGATTGGCAAGAAGATTGAGGAAGAAGACGAGGACGAAGAAGAAGAATCTTCGTCACCAATGTCTGAAGAGATCGAAGAGCAGATCGCTTAAGCCTCAAAAACCATGTTGAGCTCAAATCAGTTGCCTGATTGGGGCCAATGAGAAAAATTTGAGAAGCTATAGATCAGATGATGATTTGACCTGTTCTGAAAAGAGGAAAAAGAGATACGCCGGATCCTGACCCTCTCAAAACCGAAGAGGCAGGGAAGTAAGGGAAAGCCTTGGCAGAATATTTTGAGCAGATATATATTTTCTTAGCTGCAATGCCGTAAAGTCCGAGTGTCGTGAACAAAACAAATCAACATCGTTATGCTTTCTGTCTTTTCTTTTTCCTTGTGCTTTTTCTCTTTCTTTCGTGGATTGGTCCGTTTCAAGATCCAATATCTACGAGTGCAAACAGCGGTGTTTCTCGCGCCCAGATTTCTGTCACTGTGGGAGAAACGGTCACGGTGCTCTCACCCGCATCGTCCAACATGAGCTTGGTCTCTCTTTACGGGGGACAATATAGCCTTCAGGTGACAAAGATTGGAAGGATGAACTCCCTTGATTTCATCCCTGAAAACGCGTCGACTTACAGCCTTTTGATCAATATCTCCACTTCGGACCCCTCCCAAGAAAACTACGCTATCGTTCAAGAGATGCGTGGCACTTCCCTCACAACGTCCAGCAACTTCACTTCATCCAGTAGCATGCTTTTGAATCTCGTAGTCCAAGCTGTATCACAACCAAGCAAGCAAATCGGATCTTCATGGGATCCTCTCTTCGGGATGACAGGTATTCGCATCAAGGGAATCTCGATTCCATTCTCCGCGGTCTTGTTGATAATTTTCGCCTTTGGTGCGTGTTTTGTCTATCTCGGATCAAAATTCGGATCTGCATTGACGTACATTGGGCTCACAATCGTAGCAATCGACGGAATCATGGTCGTTGGTTTCCTGGTCGTTATCCTAGCGATCTGCGGGTATGTTGGGAGTTTCGTGCTTGTGAACATGTTTCTTTCTCGTGCTTCGAGGAAGAAACCCTAGGTGCAAGCGTTGGGTGGGAGAGAGAAAAGAACATGTCGGTTTTTTCATCATCATCAAACGAGAATGACTACAGCTGGTGGAAGAAATGGACTCGCCTGAGGCAGATCTATCACCCCCTTCTCCTTGCTAGCGACAAGGAATATGCTTCGTGGATCCAGTCGAAGAAGACTGAGAGGCCAGGAGGAAGATTCGCCTTCCAAAAGATCCGCGAGGCTGAGCAGAGCGTGGCATCCTTCAGATCCTCGGCCAAGGAATTTGTAGGATGCGAAGAAGTAAGGGATGAGATACTCTCTTCTGTCGAATACTGGGTTCTGCGCGATGAAGAGTTTATGCGGATCTGTGGAGCCCCTCCGCCGAAGATATTCATAGTGAAGGGATCGAGTGGAATGGGCAAAAGCTCCTTGGTTCATTCAGTGATCGTCGAAGCCTTCGAGAGAGGAAAGGAGCGTGGCATCCCAGTGTACTCAAGTGTGATTTCTCCTCACAAGGTATACGACAAGTGGCTCGGAGAATCGGAAAAGCGCATTGCCCGAGCTTTTGATGAGGCATTTTCAAGGCCGACCATAGTATTCATCGACGAAGCTCACAACTTCGCGAGAAACCACTATGATGAGAACAAATCTCCGGACAGCGGAACTCAAGCCTACATTGGAGTCCAGTCCACACTTCTTGAAAAAGTCAATGAACTGATCTACCAAGACAAAAGGTGTGTATTGATCCTTGCCACGAACGAATTCGGTGCAGTGCTCGAGGCCATCAGGAGACGCGGAAGCTCTGGCACAATAGATCTCGATGCAGAGGTCGACAGGGGCGTCCTCCTTGCAATAGTCAAGAAGAATTTGGAGAAGTTCGGGATCAAGGGGCTCGAAGAAGAAAGAGTGCTACATGTAATAGAGGGAAAAGTTCGAGCCTTGGGGCATGGATCGGTGACTCCTTCAGACATTTCGAATGCATTTCAAATTGTGATAGATAGAAAGACGAAAGAAGTTCGCTCGTCATACTTCAGGAAGCTCTCAAATGTTCTAAGCAAAGATCGCATGCAGATTCAGGTCACTCTTGAAGATTTCAGGCAGATCCGTCAGCTCAAGGAGTACAGCGAGGACGAGCGGAGCCGCGATGTGAAACACATCATAACTCGAATAAGACCAAAGATCACTCTAGATGATGTTGGCGGGCTCTTTGGAATAAAGGAGAATCTGTTGAAGGACATCGAGGTGTCATTGAACCAAGAACTAGCAAGAAGGGCTGGAGCTACTCCAATTCACGGAATACTTCTGCACGGTCCTCCGGGGTGCGGCAAGACTTGGCTTGCGCAAGCGATTGCCGGCGAGCTGCAGGCCACGATTTACATGATACGAGGTGCGCAAATCGTAAAGCCATATCATGGTCAAACGGAGAAGATAATCACGGATGTTTTCGATGAGGCGAGAAAGTACGCGCCTTCGATAATAATAATCGATGAACTCGACGCACTTACACTCAAAAGAGATCTTGGAGGCGCAAATCTTGGAGCAGTGACCACGCTCCTCTCCGAGATGGGAGGACTCAAGCCTCTTGAAGGCGTCGTGGTCATTGGAACCACTAACAAGCTCCATCTCGTCGACGAAGCTTTCCTAAGGGCTGGGAGGTTTGATCGGGTGGTCGAGATACCTCCGCCGAAGAACGATAGAGAGAGGAAGGAAATCATCAAAGTTCATCTCAAGAATCTCGGGCAGTTTCTCGACGAGTCGGTGAACGAGGAGAAGATTCTCGAGCTTCTTGGGAAGAAGACTTTCTCCCCTGCAAAGATCGAAAGACTGATCAGCGACGCAGTAGAGCTCCGAGTGAAGGAGCTCAACGCCGTATACAAACTCTCAGGTGCGGCGAATGATTCGGCGCAACAGGAAAGGCTCATGCGCATATACCGCGACGATATCGATCGGCTCAAGTCAAACCTTGGATTCTCCTCTCAGGCGCATGCATTGGAAGATGAAAAGGGAGGGAAAGAAGGAAGCTCAGAAGTTTCTCAATACTTCGGAAATGTCACTCCAGAGAGCTACAAACTCACTCTTTCCCACTTCAAAGCTGCAATCGGTACATCGAATGACGAGCAGATAGAAGAGATCCAGAAGATCGCCTTTTCGCTGAGAGGGGAGGATCCGAAGCCCACAGAGGGCAAGGTCTACGGGCTCGCTGCGCTCTCGAGTCAGGGGGGAGACGTGGGGATAGCTTCTGAGGGGACTGTAGCTGTAATCGAGTGTGTCTGCAATCCTTATGGAAACAGTGGAAGATCTGTGGTGATTGGAAGTGAGATCGCCGACTCCATAAGGGCAAGCGCAGAACACGCAAGAGTCTTTTTGAACGAGCAGTGCGGCTGGTCCATTCGTAATTACGAATTCTTTTTAGATTTCATCACATTCGCAAAGGGACTCGACAGACAGGTTATCCAAGGCCCGAGCGCAGGAGCCGCGATCACTCTTGCCGAGTACAGCGCAGCAACGAAGGACGAGGTTCTTCCAAACGTTGTCATCACAGGAGGAGTGACTCCAAAGGGAGAGCTTATCCAAGTAGGTGGCCTCGATTTCAAGGGCATGGGAAAATTCGTCGCGGCTTTAAACACCGACGGAGTCGACACTATCGTGATACCCCACTCGAACTTTGAATCACTCGATGAAGACGACAGAGCATTCTTCAATAGGCGAGGACTTAAGATAGTTCCGGCAAGAGATTTCTGGGAAGTTGCAAGTATCGCACTTGTGTCTCACAGATCCAAAGAAGAAGCTGTGGAAAGACTCAAATCGCAGGCTTTAGGGCAGAAACTTGGCTCAAAAGGAGAGGAGAATTATTCTCTTTCTTAAGAAGAGAGCTCTCTTCTAAAGAAACAGAGGTCTAGAAGGTATTGCTAGATGCCTTTTCGGCTTCTTTTTCCTCCCATAGTTGTTCTCAAAGAGAATCCTTATTTGCATTGGAAGGAAAACGTTTCGAATTGGTTCGCCCGTAAGAATCGTTTGGCTTGCTTTTCTTTCTTTCTTCTTTCTTTCTTTGTGAGCAAGAGACTGAAGGGAAGGGGCGTGTGTTTTCGCTTCCATGACATTATGGAACGACTGCTTCGACCTCTGCTTCGACGATCATCTCTGGGTTGACAAGTCGCGAGATCTCGATCAGCGTAAAGCAGGGTTTTGTTTTGGAAAAATGCTCAGAGTACGCGCGCCCAACTTCTTCGACCTTTGAAATGTCCGTGACATACATTCTCACAATTACCACGTGGGAAAGAGAAGAGCCAAGCTCGTCAAGTGCTCGCTCTATCTTTTTGATTACAAATTTAGTTTGTGAATACGCATCTCCTGTAGCCACGACGTTACCCTTCTCATCTGAAGGGGCAGTGCCCGAAATGAAAATTTGATTTCCGACCCGAATGGCCCGAGAATAGCCAAACTTTTCTCCCCAAGGCGTATGCGATGGGGCCCGCTCGACTTTCAAATTCATGAAGTCGAAAAATCCGGAGAATACATAAACGTTCGGGGAGTCCATTGATTCCAAATAGGGAGAAAACAAGAAGAAAGATGAGCAATTTCCAGAGAGAAGGAGGGGTAGAAGAAGAAATGGCGGCAGGACAGTCGGTAGCGCCGTACGGCTCTTGGAAATCCCCGATAAGCGCTTCACTCGTTGCATCCAGCACTAGCCTCTACTCTGAGACTCAGATAGATTCGGCTGGCAACGTTTACTTTCTTGAGAGAAGACCCGAGGAGCAAGGGCGGTACGTCATCCTGAGATTTCGCCCCAAAGACGGAGAAATAGGGCAGCTCACTCCTCCCGGTTTCAATATTCGGACGCGTGTTCACGAGTACGGCGGCGGCTCTTATTTGGCCTTGGACGATGCCACCTACTTTTCAAATTTCTCCGATCAGCGAGTTTATCGACTTGCTCTTAAGGATGGAAAACCCGAAACTCCGGAAGCGATCACTTCAGGAAGTGAGTTCTTCTATGCGGATTTTGAGTTCGACCAAAAGAGAAACAAAATATTTTGCATAAGGGAAGATCACTCGATCAAGGGAAAGGAGGCTAGGAACGAAATCGTTTCACTCGATCCTTCTGGAAGATCGGGAAGCAGAGTTGTAGTCTCTGGGAACGACTTTTACTCTTCGCCCCGCTTGAGCCCAGACGGGAGCAGGCTGGCCTGGCTCACTTGGAATCATCCAAACATGCCTTTCTTCAGCTCCGAGCTCTGGCTCGGGAAACTCGGAAAGGATGGAAGGATCACTGAACAGGAAAAAGTAGCAGGAGGGCCTGACGAGTCTGTTTCTGAGCCGAGATGGTCTCGAGATGGAGTCCTCCATTTCATCTCTGATAGATCTGGGGGATGGTGGAACATACATCGCCTTTCTCCTGATAACAAGGTGGAACCAGTGTGCGAAATGGATGCAGAGTTCACCTTGCCTCACTGGGTTTTTGGGATATCATCGTACTCTTTCTTGGAGGAGGCAAAGGGAAAGACGAAAATAATTTGCTCGTATTTAAGGAATGGCACAGGCCACCTCGCGATCTTGGATGAAGAAACTCGCACCCTCCAGGACGTTGTGAGCTCCTACAGCGAGTTCAGTTACCTCAAATCAAAAGGCAGTCTCGCGTATTTCATGGCGGCCTCCCCGTCAGAGCCGACATCACTTGTTAGCTTTGATGTTCATTCTCAAAAATTCAGAGTACTAGCTCGTCCGAGAGCCGATCAAGAAGTGCTCCCGGGATATATCTCACATCCGAAGCCGATAGATTTTCCAACTGTGGGAGGACTCATGGCGCATGCCCTTTACTACGAGCCAAAGAATATAGACTATAGGCCTTCTGAGGGGGAGCGGCCACCACTCATAGTCATAAGCCACGGGGGACCGACTAGCGCAACGACGACGAGATTGAACCTCATGGTTCAGTTCTGGACATCTCGAGGCTTTGGCGTTTTGGACGTGAACTACGGAGGAAGCACTGGCTATGGGAGAGAATACAGGATGAGGCTCAAGGGACAATGGGGAATTGTCGACGTGGACGACTGTCTAAATGGCGCCCTGTTCGTAGCTCGCGAGGGCATGGCGGATGAGAAGAGGCTGATAATCAGAGGAGGGAGCGCAGGAGGATACACGACCCTCTGCGCACTTGCCTTCAAACCAGGTGCATTCAAGGCTGGTGCAAGCTATTTCGGGCTCTCTGATCTGGAAATATTTGTGCGCGACACTCACAAGTTTGAATCAAGATATTTAGAGCATCTAGTGGGCAAGTATCCTGAAGAGAGGGATCTCTATCGTGAGAGATCGCCGATCAACCACGTAGACAAAATTTCATCTCCAGTAATCTTCTTCCAAGGAGACGAAGACAAGATAGTACCCCCAAATCAAGCTGAAATTATGTTCGAAGCTATCAAGAAAAAGGGGATTCCAACCGCGTACTTGCTCTTTCAGGGAGAGCAGCACGGATTCAGACAGGCAAAGACAATAATCAGAGCATACGAGGCGGAGCTTTACTTTTACTCCAAGGTCTTTGGATTTTCAATCGCAGACCAAGTTGAGCCAGTCGAAATTCAAAACTTGTAAAGAAGGAAAGCAAATCGAAGGAAGGATTGAATTAGTTATTTGTTTCTTGCTACAAAGTCGTCATCTTCTTCTTCTTTTTCCGCCGAACTTGTCCTCAGGTAGTATCCATTTTGGGGAAGAGAGAGCACAAAAAGAAAGCTGCTTTGCTTGGGATCAACTCGCAAAACTTACCAGGAAATTTTTAATATCAGATCTTTACCAATTTCAAGATCGCGAGTGGGTGCCTAGCCATGCCGAAGTGCTCGATTTGTGGAAGAAAGTTCGAAAGCATTTCCGCTCTTGAAGCTCACCACCGCGCTGTTCATCCAAATTCCAAATTCTCTCCTCCGAGATTTTCAGCGGGGCGAAATCTTCTAACAATAATGTTAATAATTCTTGTCGCTGTTGGGGCTCTAGTGGGGTACCTGATCTATTTTCAGTCTCAGCAAAATTCCCAAGGGAGCGACTCTTATCTCTTTAACACTCCAATATCTTCGGCGCTTTATCAGAATCTGACTGGAGTGAGTTTCTCTACGCTTTCTTCTATTGGAACAGGCAATGCGGCCTATCCTACTGCAATATCTTCTTCTTCACCTCTTACTCTTGATGGGAAGCCAGAAATACTCTACATAGGCGCGGAGTTTTGTCCATTCTGCGCTGCTGAGAGGTGGAGTTTGGTGGTTGCCTTGACGAAGTTTGGAAACTTTTCCAATCTTGAATACATGCGCTCTGCTGCGGACGATGGGAACATAGCAACGCTCACCTTTCTTAACGCAAATTACACTAGTAAGTACATTGCTTTCGTTTCGGTCGAAAACGAAGACAGAAATCGCAACCCGCTTCAAGCAACGACTCAAACTGAACAGCAACTTTGGGACAAATATGATGCGAATTCCTATCCGTTCATAGATATCGGAGGAAGATATATTATCACGAGCTCTCAATTCCCCTACTCTGATCTTTACGGGCTAAACTGGACACAGATTGCTTCGCAGCTAAACAATCCAGGCAGCTCGGTTGCGAAAGCTATCGACGGCGCAGCTAATACTCTCATAAGTGTGATATGCAAGGTAGACGGAGGAAACCCTGGAAGCGTGTGTAGCCAGTCTTTTGCAAAGCTTTCCCTAGAGAGCCCTCAGAGCTCGGCGGATGAAGCATTTTGCCTTGCTAGTGCGAATTGCTCTACTCATTTGACCGGAGAAGGAGGTAACGAGTTCATATCTTCTAGATATGACCATCTCTGATTATTGAATCACTGTGTTCTCCTCATTGATTGAAAGGTTGGTCTTTTTTTTGGCTCATATTGAGGATTTAGGGCGTTCCAGCTTTCTTTCTCTCACTTCCTCATAATATCTGCTTAGCTAGAAGGGTGGCGCTATCAAAGCGAAAAAGCTGGGATAACGAATTTGAAAATATCAGCAACGATTGTTTTCTTTCGTTGACAAATGCTATCACGAATCCTCAGCCTGTTTGAGATGACTTTCATTCCACTAGCTCGTTTACTTCCAGAGGCTCGCAAGGACTAGAGAGTTCTTTCTTTTGGTTTTTCGGATTTCTTTTAATGAATTTCGTAGCCGCTATCATCGTGATGATTTCCAATTTTTCAGCGTTCTCGGG
>CADDZS010000062.1 GCA_902812485.1 archaeon | reverse complement strand
AACATGGTTAATGAACTACTCCTGAAGGCGTCGATATACAACGCCTTCATGCGAATGAAGACGTAAAGGAATCAAAAACTAGCAAAGAAAATGTACATTTATTCAGTTATTCAACACACCAGTTTGTTGCTAAACCTTGCTTCAATTTTTGAATAAAAAGATGAAATGAAATTCAAAAGAAGAAACATGTTCTACAGCTATCCACCCTAGTCTTATTTGTTTCGAATCTTTCTGGCAGCAATTATTGCCACAGTCAAACTTGTTGCATGGAGCCTCAGCGACAACGATCATTTCTTCCGAACCCCGTAAGTGGTGTGGAAATTATTTTTTCCAGCAATGAGCATACTGTGTTACTTGTCTTGGACACTTGTTGTGTTCCTGAGGCCGAAGCGTATGGTTAAGAATGCAGAACTTCGATGATAGTAATTTATAGCCTTCAAATTACGAATGTATCTTGCAAATTCTCGTACATATACGGGTTCAGAGAGTTAACATGACGATATCTTCCTCCGGCGAGGACACGCGCAGTCCACAGAGCAATCAACAGAGAACACATTACTGGACACGCAAGGCGATTGCGACGGACGCGACACTCATACTTCTAGCACTCATCTCAGCCTATCTCGAGTTCGTATCTTATCCTGCAATGCTTTACTCATTTGGTGAACGTGACGTAAAGCTGAGCATTTCGTTCCTAGCCTTCCAGTACGCTTCGACTCGATGCATAGAGACCTGCGAGCAACTCTCAGGACCTCCCGTACTTGACTTCTTTCAGGTCTTTGTTCTCATACTCGCGATAGTCAATGTCCTAAGGTACAGAAGCTACAGAAAAAACAAGATTTCTTCTCAGACGCAAGCTAAAACCTGAGTCTCAATAAACACAGAACTTGTCAGTAACTAGCTCTTCAAGACTAGTGAAATGAACAAGGGAGCAGTCGCTGTTCTCTCGTCTACTCCTCCCTTCTTCTTCATGCCCAGATTAGTATTCGGAGATTTTTTTCTTTAAGGCAGAAATTGCAAGCTCCAAAAACTTGTTCATTCCCACCTTCACCAATATATGTCTCAGTTCCTCTTCTTTGATGAAAGCTGGAATCCCGCTCCCAAGTGCACTCAAGCCAATGTTGAGAACATCAATCGGTTCAAACTTGGCGAGGTACTTCAAGAGATCCTTTTCAGAGCCTCCCTTTGCCCTCAAGTACAGGTAAGCAGCGATAATTCGCGAGACTTGCTCTTCGTCAAGGCTCTCCAAGATTTTTGCGCAAAATGCTCTTACAGCATGGGAGCGAGATAGCTTTTCAATCTGCTCCATCTGCTGGGGGTTGATCCTCGTCTTTAACCCCCTTCTTCCACTGTTGGACCTATTCTAAGAAATGATTCAGCATGCAAGTTTTAATGTGAGAATATAGGAAGGAGCATTACATCATTTTTCTTCTCAATTCACAAGATTTTCTTTTGTGAGATGAACTCAACGCTCGCTTGCTTGTGTAGCTCTCTCTCTACTGCGCAATTATCTTCTTTTCAGAGGCTTTTGGCTTGAGTGTTGCCCTGAACATCACGTCGATCGCAAGACCACTTTCCCTCTTTTCAACAGAAAACTTGTAAGTCTCAATATCAGCCTGAACTTGGTTCAGATAATCTCGAATCTGACTTCCAAACGACTGGATTTGCTCTTGCACAGAGTTCCAGCTTTCTCTACCTTTCTGCACTGCAACTTGCAACTTTTCCTTGGTTTCCTCGAGCGATTCTTTCGCCTCACGCGTCTTAATATCAGATGTCGAAGACACTAGGAATCTCACTCGGAGACTATATTGCAATGACATTTCTAAAAGGAACATGATGGATTGGTCTGCAAATGGTTAAGAGAAGAGTGATCTCAGAACGAAATATAGAGATGTTTCTACTTTTTGACAAGCGTAAAGTCTGGGGCTTTTTTTTGGGTAAATGACCCCGTAGGAGCTGGCTATTCGAAGAGGCAGAGATGAAGAACAAGAATAGTCTGAGAACATACCCTTTAGACCAAAGCGCTTTCTTATATCTTGGGAAGAGTCGCGATTGATGTGGTGGGAGAATAAAGTTGGAAGAAAAGAGCCAGACTGAATCCTCCGGAGAAAAAGCACTTCATCACTCCAAGCGTTGCGAGATCGAGGGAAGAAAATTTGCGATCGAATTGCTTTCCATGAACAACGGCTGTTTTGTGAGCATAAGTGAGGGTTCCAGTCCGCGTATGGGCGCGATTTCGCTATGTGTGAAAACAGAAAGGGGAGTTTCCTCCTCAACTCTGATTCCAGACAGGAGGGGAGGTATTTTCGCTGGAATGGTGGGAGAATTGCTTGCCGAGAGGTGTAAGGGGATAGTGGTCACCTCCCTTCATCTGCGCGAGGAGCTTAGTGTCTCCTCTATGAAAACGCTCTTAAATCAAGTTGGAGACCTCTTTCGCGGAACTGGTTCCTCAATTTGAGAGATTTCCTCGAACTACTTGAAAGAAAGGGCCTGCTCGAAAAAATCGGCATTCCTCTTTCCACAGATAGAGAGATTTCCTCGATTCTCCTTTCCTTAGAGGATCAAGCCTTCCTTTTCCGGCAAGTAAAGGATTTCCAGATGAGTGTAGCTGGAAATCTCTATTGTACTAAGGCTAACCTAGCTCTAGGGCTGGGACTTTCTGCCTCTGCAACTAACTATGATCTCTTGACTTTGATCGGAAAGGCAGTTAGATATCCTTCAGAGTCGATCGGAAGTGTGAGTGGGTTTCGAGACTCGGACTTCGATCACAATGAGGAAGCTGATCTTTCGAAGCTTCCAATTCTCAAGCATTTTGATGAAGAGGCTGGAAGGTACATCACCGCAGGCATTGTGGTTGCCAAATCTCCTGAAACTGGAGAGGATAACTTATCCGTTCACCGGATGCTCGTTCTCTCTAAAAACAAGGTCGTGGCTAGAATCGTCCCCCGCCATCTCGCAAGAATCGCGAGCGAAATGTCACCAAAGAGTGTTCCGGTCTCGGTCGTAATCGGCCCACCCCCTTCTGTATTTCTGTCTGCAGCTCTTCAAATTGAATACGGGACAAGCGAATACAGAGTGGCATCCAAACTGAGTGGCGGAAAACTCAATTTGATGAAATGCGAACATAATGATCTGGCGGTTCCAATCGATTCCGAAGTGGTGCTTGAAGGTGAGCTCGTGTGGGACGATTTGGTGGATGAGGGCCCATTTGTTGATCTCACGAGAACATATGATGATGTAAGAAAGCAACCAACCATTACCTTCAGAAAAATGCATTTTCGGAATGATTCGACTTACCAGGTTGTTGTGGGGAGTAGCAGGGAACACTCAATCTTTATGGGATTGCCTCAAGAGCTGAAGATTCTTGATTCTCTCTCAAGGGCGGTTTCGAAGATAAGGGGAGTCAATCTCACTCAAGGTGGAAACGGTTACTTCCATTGCATTGTTAGTCTTGACAAGGTAAACGACGGTGACGGAAAAACTGCTATAATGAGCTGCTTCGCCGCTTCTCATCCGTTGAAACTCGTGATAGCCGTGGATTCGGACATTGACCCCTTCGACTTGAACGAAGTAGAGTGGGCGCTTGCGACCCGTTTTCAGGCTGATCGTGGCCTAATCGTGATAAATGGGGCAAGAGGATCTAGCCTTGATCCTTCGAGCTCGAAATCAGCAGTGACGAGTAAGCTCGGAATCGACGCAACACTCCCTATGAACCAAGACAGAGCCAAATTCAAAAGAGCAACCATTTCTACAAGTGATCTAGCGAGATCCATTGTCGAAGAGATTAGATCGAAGCATAAGCAGGTCTTGGAATCAAAGTGAAGAAAAATAGTAGACAGCCAAGTACGAGAAAAGATCGCCTCACTGGGAAAAAGGGGGTTCGGCCACAAATTTTTGAAAGATAGACAACCAAAGGAGGTAACTACTTGAAACAACGACCTCACATGAGGAATGAAAAAATCAGTTCGTACAAGCGGAGAGTGTGGAAAGTCTGATTGTATCTTTCTCAAAGGGAGGAAAGGATCCTTGCTGGAGAATCCGGAGAAGTGCTACAAATCGCATACCGAATCCTCCTTGCTCTTGGCAGGCTTACGAACGCATCCAGACTCGTTCCTATAAAATGGGCTCACGTTTCCGGTGTTTCCTATCTGACTATTGGTGACTATGGTCTTGAATTTCTCAAGAGAATTGCATTTAGTTCGCATTCCAAGTTCAAGGTGTTCACGACTGTCAACCCCTGTGGAATGGACGTGGAGAAATGGGACTCGTTGGGTGTTTCTCCAGAATATGCTTCAAAGCAGCTTGAAATAATATCAGCTTATGCTAAGCTCGGAACAGCTTCTTCCTTTACTTGTGTTCCCTACCAGTCCTATCGAGTTCCTCCAGCCGGAACACATGTAGCATGGGCAGAATCCTCAGCTGCGATATACGCGAATTCCATTTTGAATCTGAAGACAAATCGCGAGAGTGCAGTTAGTGCCCTTGCATCGGCTCTTACGGGTAAAACTGTGCTTTCGGATCTTCATCTAGACGAGAACAGGCGGCCTTCCAAAAATCTGCGATTGAGCCTCAAAAAGCATGAAAGATTGAGAGGCTCGCTTGACTTCGGGATTCTTGGTTACTTTGCAGGCTCTCAGATCTCTGGGGTGATAGGGTTTCAAAATCTCCGAGGGCTCAAATCAATCGAGGAGGCAAAGGCGCTTTGCGCAGCTATTGGAACGACTGGAAGCTCCGGGATGTTTGTGCTTCACTCGAAGGAGAAGGTGGAAGGGATCGATTTCACCGATAGAGATTACGAAGGGATCTTTGAGAAGCTTTCGGATGTTGAAAGAGGGGAAGCAATAGTCTTTGGATGCCCTCAAATGACTATTGAGGAGATGTATAGTTTAAGCAAGATGCTATACGGGAAGAAACTAAAGAAGAAGTGTCTTGTTTTTTGTTCATCGAAAGTGTATGAATCTGCCCGAACGCGAGGATACGCTACTATAATAGAAAGTGCTGGTGCAACGATTGTCCGCGATGCCTGTGCAGACTTTACACCTCTCATATCAGTTCTAAACGTAGATTCAGTCGAAACTGATTCGTGCAAGGGAGCTCATTACATGAAGAGAGTTCACGGAGTAAGAGTTGCTTTGAAGACAACTAATGAAATCCTCAGGGAGGCTGCGATTGCGAATTGATTGTTGCTCCTCTTAGAAAAGGATACAAGGAGAAGAAGGATCGGATCTTCAAAGTTAGGTCAATTGTCGAGGGGCGAACCGTGAGTGGCCACGTTCTCTTTTCCTCCCAACCGATTGCCTTCTTACAGGGAGTAGATCCAGAGAAAGGAATCGTGATCGAGCCGAAGCATCAGATATATGGCAAACCATTTGAGTCGCGAGTCCTTATATTCCCCTATGGTGTGGGAAGCTCGGTCGGAGCTTATGTGATTTATAGGCTCAAGAAGAGAGGGAGGGCTCCAATTGCAATCATTAATCAGAGATCCGACATCACAACAGCTTCCGCTTGCGCTATAGCTGGAATACCACTGGTTGACATGATCTCTGGAACTATTAATCAATTTGAAAGAGCTCGAAGTATAATTGTGAACTCGAAAAAATCGGAGATTGAAGTTGTTGATTGGTGAACACTTTTACGCGAGCCTTGGCAGCGGAGGTGAAGGAACTGATTACAATACGAAGGGCTCATCGAACTTCCCCAGGAGAGTCTCTACCAGTCCGTCCCGCAGATCTTTAACAATATTCTTTGTAGTCGGTGCTGTTTTGTTAGTGTCCCCTCTTTTGACTGTAATGCTCTGGAATCCCGATCCAGCTTGCCAAGTAAGCCCAGCAAGGGGGAACTTTTGCACGGCTTCTAATGAACTATACAACAGGACGGTCTCATTTCTGCCATTCGTCATGCTGATCGGAGGAGTAATCATAGCTTTTAACATGAAACGAATCGCCGATTCATCGAGACCTGCCACAGAAGAGTCGAGCGATAGCAGCCCCTGATATCCCAGGACACAGTTTTTTCTACTACATTTGCCAAGGGAAAAATAGGGATCTGCCGAAGGATGGGAGATTACGAATCTTGATAGGATCGAAATTACAAAGGCGCTCTGTTCGGAAAGACTCTCTTCGAATAGAAGCTCTTGTTGTTCCACCACTTGAAAACAATGTGTTCATAGTGTACGAGGATGGCTCTGATGAGGCGCTCGTGATCGATGTAGCAATGGGCTCTTCCCAGATTCTTCAAAGGCTTAAGGAATTAGGCCTGAGGGCTTCATTGATTGTGAACACCCATGGACATACTGATCACACAGTCGAAGATGAAAACTTGCGGAACGCTACTGGAGCGAAGCTAGCAATTCATGAATTGGACGCATACAGGCTAGCGGTTAGCGATGAAGCTGCTGTCTCGCTGGGAATTTCTCCAAGGCCAATAGAGCCTGACATTCAACTCGCTGATGGACAGGAATTGAACATTGGGCAAAGTACTCGGCTTAAAGTATTGCACACTCCAGGACACACAGAGGGCTCAATTTGCCTGTACGAAGAGAGAACAAGGCAATTGTTTTCCGGAGACACCCTCTTTGCAAATGGGTACGGACGAGTAGATGGAATGGGATCAGATCCAAAAGCAATGATTCGTTCGCTTAAGAAATTGCTTGAGCTTTCAGAAGACACTGATGTGTATCCTGGCCACGGAAGATTTACGACGATTGGAGAAGAGCGCCCATGGTTAGAAGAAATGCTCTCAACGAAGAAGGGAAGAACCTAGACAGAAATTTCTTTTCACGTCGATAGCTACAAAGAACGATCGCAGAACGTAATGTGTCAGAATCCCTCGGGCTAAGAAAGCAAGAATTGGAACTCGCGGGATTCGTCTTCCTTGAGCCTGGTACTCAAAGAAACTCTCAAACACCCTCGAACTCTCCTCTGCGTCAGATTCTCAAAGGCTGCTGAGCTAGAAGCAACTGGGGAGATTTTCGCTTCGGATAGATTGGCTGGCATTACAAAACCTGTTTCAACATCGCACACATCAGGCCCGTCGTTACGTATCTTCAGCATGACTTCCTTACCCTTTGAGCCGATGCGGAACTGGAAGCGATTATCCTTCACATGGATGTTGTTAAGCTGAACATCTCCCCAATCCTGACGGATATAGGGAAGAACTCTGAGCCTTGGCTCAAGCGAATCAAAAGGAGATACTCCGAAGAGTCCTTCGACAACGCTTGACAAAAACATTGAAGCTGACCATGCTTGGATGAAGCAGCCAGTAGGTTGCACGGGAAGAGAGCCAGTAGGCGGAAGATCACCGTAAAGCACTTCTTTGAAATAATTGGATCCCATTCCCAGCCCTTTCACAAAGCGCCTGAAATTCTCGAATCCTTCGTTGTATCTTTCGTAGTCGAACTCGGCCCTTGTAACCCAACCCGTGCAAAATGGCCAGACTCCGCCTTTTTGATAGCTTCGAGGATCATATTGAGGGTCATCCCTTGACCGTGTTCTCACCCCCCAGTCAGTCATAAAGGCGTCTGCCTCAACCCGCGACAGCACTGCATCCGCCATTTCAGAGGTTGTTAGCCGAAAGAGAACGGGCACAACGGAGTTTATCGTGAGGGAGCTATCTTGCTTTCCATCAGGGCTTATCGTATCATAGAAGAATCTCGTCTTGCTGTTCCAGTATCTTTCAATTATGTTCTCCCTGAGAGTATCTGCCCTTGCTGTCCACTCTCGCATCCGCGAATCATCTTCCAGAATTTTAGCTAGGTGGGCAGCGTCGTACAACGCGCGACACATTATTGCCTGGACATCGACAGCTGACTTGCCCCTATAGTAGGAGTCCATCCATGTCGTGTCGATTAGGAATCCTTCAGGACCATGCTCGATCAGCCCGTCTCCGTCTCTGTCGGCATCGAGTCCCCAATCGATCGCTCTGATGATGTTGTCGTACGTAAATTTGATAAAGTTCAGATCCTTTGTCCAGTCAAAATAGTTCTTGCAAGCTATTACGAATAGGGGAGTTGCATCTACTGAGTAATAATACACTGTTCCCTCCGTTCTAATCTCATGCGGAATTTCTCCTCTGTAGTACGGCTCTCTCAGCTGATCTTCTCCATTGGATGCGGCCTGAAATCGAGCCAAGAGATTGAGACTTTCCCTTGCTCCGCTGAAATCCCCGATCGAAAGCGCACCGAAGCTTGTCCAGCATGTATCCCTCCCGAAATAAATTGCGAAGTGAGGTAGACCTGCAAAGAAACCCGTGCCAAATCCGGGCTGAGAGTGCTCAAGCATGTGGAGATTGACCTTTGACCAAACGAAGGCTCTTGCAAGGTCCGTCACGGGATGACTCATAGCAGTCGTGTTTCGAAGAAATTCTTCGTATCTGTAAGATTTGTCGAGCATCAAAAGCTGGAGATTTACGAGAACTTCGTTGTATTCCCTAAGAGCTTCCAAGTTCGAAAGAGAACCTCCGGTAAGACAGAAATCAATTTCAAATAAAGGATAGTCAGCGGAATTTTCTGGTTCATCAATTTTGTACTCCAAAAGCACGTTTCCATAACATGGTCTATCTGTCTTTGGAATGACATCGGAGGTCGGCAGCGAAGCTGCATCATCAAATCCGAGGCACTTCCTGCTTGGGTGTCTACTCGCGCCAAATATTCCTATCCAGTCAGCATGTCTATAGTGCCTTGCGATCACTGAGGAATTATTCTCATCAAAGAGAAGTATTTCCTTCCTTACCTTGTACAGCTCACCAGCCTGCTTCATCTCCCACATAAGATTGAAGAGGCAATTTGCGAGCAAGCGAAGCCTCTTAGCTCGTTCATTGATCCTTTCCTGCCTAATTAGAAACCTCCAGCAGACTGACTGATTATCCTCAGGAATGAACATCAACTCCCAGATCTTTGTTTGCAATTCTGGTACATAGTATGTCCTCTCAACATGTGATATCTTCGTATCGAATCTTTGCACGTAATCGCTGAGCTGGTAGATCTTCACGCCGTCAGTGATGCTGAAATGAACTCGATCAGCTATTTTGATAGGTAACGACCAGACTCCGTTCCATCTTCCGTCAAATCTTCCAGATTCAAGCCCAATAACGTACGTGCTTCTGCCAACTAAAGTGAAGGAGTTTTCAAAATTTTCAGTATCCGACCATTCATAAGAGGTGCCTTCAACCACGTACTCGGCAAACGGTTTGAACTCCGTTGCTGTCTTTCTTTCTCCTTCTTCTTCTCTTTGTTGTTGCTTCTGTTGCTGATCCTTCTGCACGCTTACTGTTTCAGTCATGTTCTACCCGCAACGACTCTGGTAAAAGCTTCTTCTGCAGGATCTGCTTATGAAAATTTTATCGACGATTTCTGCAGAAGTTGCCAATCGGGAAATAGTATCCTCTATTGCGGATTGCCTTCAGCCAAGTTTGGCAATCTCGAAGAGGTGTATTGAGGGATGATTTCCGGCTGTTTCTCTTGCTTGACGTCGAGCAAAGCTCGCTGATATACCTCTATGAGTTTCGGTATCACAACAGAAACGTCGAAATGTTTCTTCACCCAACCGATGCCATTTCTTCCAAGTGTCGCCCGGAGGGTAGGATCGAGAAGTAGCTTCGAAATAGCGCGGGCAGTCGAGTGGGGGTCGTCAGGAGGAACGAGAAAACCTGCAAATGCGTCTGGAACTACTTCCGCTACACCACCTTGGGATGAATTCACCCCCACGACCGGTTTCCCCGCCGCCATTCCCTCGACAAAGACCATTCCAAAGGTCTCCCTTGAACTTAAACTTACAACGACATCAGCAGCGGCAAAAATAGCGGGAAGCATTGAATTCGGGACAAACTGTTCGAAGAAGAGAAGCTTGTCCTCGAGACCAACCTTATCCACAACTGATTTTATCTTCCTTTTGCATTCAAGCACCTTGTCGTGAAATACGGGGTCATTCCCAAGAAGCAAAACTTTTGCATCCGAAACGTGGTCGAATAGTTCAGGAAGGCAATGGATAAGCACATTTAATCCCTTTCCGTCGCTCGAGCCAAAGAAGATATTTCCTTCTCTGCCTACAAGCCTAGATGGAAAGAGGATCAGAGGAGTATCTTCGTCTATCCCCAGCATCTGCCTCACCTCTTGTCCGTCCGCTCTCCTGAAGCTTTCAACGTCGACCATGTTCGGGACAAACTCAATCTTTGCAGGAGGCACTCCCCCTTCCATAAGCTGAATTGCAGCTTTCCTAGTAACACTGACAACTCTGTTGAGTGGCGCGTATTTTAGGACATACTGGGAAAATTGATCGTCCGCGTCATTATGGATGGTATTCAGCCTTCCGATAGCACAGCGCCCATCAAAGGCGGAGAGGAAGGCCCAGAGAAACATCGAGTACTGTTTCATTTGGTAGTTGTGAAAGTGGACCACGTCTGGCTGAAACTCTGATACCACCTGCGTCATGAACTCCCCCTTTTTCCAGAAGTCAAACTCATTTGCGTCTACAACCCCGGTTTCAGGAACATCGAGTTCCCTATGCCTCATGATAGAAAGGCTACCTTTCTCCTCAAGGGAGGGTACACCTGGTAAGGAGCTTGTAAGAACCCGAACAGTATGCCCCGATCTCGCAAGAGTGGAACTCGTTGTGTCGAGGACAGCTTCTACGCCACCGCAAATTGGGGAGAAGAAGGGAGTAACATAGAGAATTCTCAATCCTTCGATCGCCTCTTCATTATTATGAAAGAAACTGAGTTCTCAACAGCGAATGAAATGATCCAAGAGAAAAATCAACTCTAAGGAACCGGAGAGAAGTCTAGGTGGACTGTCTGGTATATCTCTTACAGTAAGACTATTCTAGAGTGAATTCATCTCAAGCCTTCGAGGATCAAAGAAGATGCTCTCTCTTCCACCTTCCTTCAAAAATTCGATGATTATCATCAAAGACCAAGGGGGGAGCTGAAAGATGTATCCGCTAGGTTTTCTCCTATTCTCTCTCCCCGTTCTTCTTTTTGTTCTTCTCAGGAATTGTCGAACGTCTCGAATCTCTTTTCGAGATTGTGAAAGATACAACTGCGCCATCGGAAAAATAATATCTCTGAATTTTTAGTTCTATCTTGTGACTGACTATTTCAAGCAAAGAAGTAGCTCACTATGAGTAGAGCGGCCGAAGCTGCAGTTGCTACAGCCCAGCGCATCTTGTCCCATTCAAAGACCTTCAAACCGTCGAATGTAGCAAATGGAATCAGGTTGAAAAGTCCCAACCAGCCGTTGAAAGCAGAAAGCGAAGCTAGCCCAAACCCAATACCCAGAACTCGAACAAAAGAAAAAATCAACCAGCCGAGTACAATGTTAAACAGCGGTCCTATGAGCGCAATACCTCCCAAAACCGCCTTGCTCCCATTCCCAATCACATTTACTTGACCGGGAGCTAGGAACTTGAAAGGGAGTATTATGCTCATTGCTGTGATAACTATCCCGTAGATGTTCGTCCTAAATTCAGCCCAAAGCCCGTGCCTTTGGGCAAAGAATTTGTGAGCAAGTTCGTGCCCGATGAAAGAGAATGCAAAACCCAGAATGAATACAATCAAGAGTAAGGCATTCGAGATCACTCCGGGAATACCGTAAACCATCCCAAAACCTACGAGAATCATCAATGCAGTCGCGAGAAGAATGTGTTTTTCCTCGGTTTTCGAAAAAACTCTCGGGTAGGTGATGCGAAATCTTGATCTGTTCGATCTCACGGCTGGTAACGCAAATCTTGGTCTTTTAGCGTCTCTTTCAGCTCCACGCACTCTTGCATATCCAGGTTGTTTTGGTCCTCCGACCTTGGGGCACGCGTGATTCTCTGGGAGACGGTGGTCAGAACAAAAGTAGTTTCCACAATAGTTGCAACGAAATGGAAGCCCCTCCTTATCTTGTTCGCAAAAATGGCAAAGCATGTCCTCCTCTCGCTCGCAAGAAGGAAAAAAGTGTCAGTCTTCTGTTGCATGATTTTACTTGAAGTTATCGGTTTAAAAGCCGAGACATAAGCTACTATGGCAGGTCATCCGGGAAAGAAATAATGCAGATTCAAGAAATTTCCAAAGCAAGAGCACTTGTCTCATGGGAGTGCGACCTTTGCCACGAGATTGTAGAAAGAGAAACAACCCTTGAAGCTCATTATTGCGATTGTCTTAAGAGTCTTAACAAGGAAAGCGAGAAATCTCCGAATCCATTCTTGGTCTGGAAGTCAGCAATAGCTGCAGACAGAAAATTTGATCTCGAGCTCTCAAATATTCTTTTCAACAAGGCAAGCAATTGCTTCTTCCAATCTGCCTCGGATAACGAGAAAGTTTCTAGAGCGCTCTATGAATACTCTACCCTCATGATAGCATTTGAAAGGGTTCAATCTGCCCGGATTCTTCACAGATCTTCGCAATTCGACGAATCTTTATCAGAATTTTCAAAGGCATGCGAAATTTTCAGATCTACCGTTCGCTTCGCGTATATGGCTTCATACGTTAGTGCCTGCGCAACTATTGACGAACTCTTGAAGCTGGACAAGGGCCACGAAGACTACCTGGAAGCTTGTAAAAACGCAATTGCATTACTGGAACAATCAAAGATCGCCCTCAGCTTTCGTGACGACATTCACCCCTTCCACAAGCAAGTTGATTCGCTCATCAACCTAACAATGTCTCTTGCTCTCGAAGCCGAATCTTTGGATGAGATGAGTTCAGCGGATGAACATTGTAAGGAAGTTGAGGTCAAACTATGCGAATCCAAGAGGCTTTACAAAGAATACGAGGAAATGCTTCTCAAAAAGGAGGTACTGCCATATGTTTCGTTTGTGAACTATTTCCCTCTTGATGATTGTTCAAGAGCTCTCAGCGGGCCTCTCATTGCTGCTTACCCAAATGCAGACCAACTTCTCTTGATAAATGTGGGAGATGCAGATGCGATGATTACTAGTCTTGCTGGTAAGAAGATTCAAATTCTCCTTCAGAGAATAGATTCGATTTTCTTGCCAGCGGGATTGCTCGAGAAGGGGAGAGTAAGAATAGCTTACTCAGACATCCGAACTGGAAGAGAGTACAACGAGGGATGCCTTTCAATAGTCTGAACACGAGAAAAAAGCACGTCGGGATTGTCTGATCTACTTTGGAATTCAAGGACTCTCTTGACGAGTAAGCCTAGTCGTGTTTTCGCGTCTCTTACTTGCGTCGAGACAGTACTCGTTCATAGATGAGGCTCGAGGCGTATACGTCAAGAAGAGCAAAGCCCACCGACTTGAAAAGTGTGTTTTCATAGCTACCTCTCCGACCAACCTTCTCTCCTCTCACAAGCTCTGAGAGATCGGCCTCAATCTGGCTCTCTGTGATAGCTCCTGAACTGAGCGCGAAAATGATATCCCCTGCTTCTTTCATTACCCCATCCTTGAAATCTACAAAAATCCTACAATTTCGAATCGTTTCTGCGTCAAGCTCCCTTCTGTCGGGAAGCGTCCCTATACTGTTAACGTGTATTCCTCCGTCTTTCAATTCTTTCCATGCTATCACAGGCTCCTTCGAGTTCGTTGCAAGCAGAACTATGTCCGAATCCTGAAGCGCACTCTTTCTACTTTCACATTCAACTATTTCGATTCTCCCTTCGAGTTTTCTAGTCATTTCTTGAGCGAAGAGCCTTGAGTGCTCAAAAGTTCTGCTGTACGCACGGACACTCTTCACCTCTCTTACAGTGCAGACGGCCTCTAACATCTTTCTTGCCTGTTGCCCGCACCCGATTACCGCGACTCGCCGAGAATCCTCTCTTGAAATGATCTTTGTAGCAAGCCCCACAAGTGCTCCAGTACGGAGCGCAGTAAGAGCAGCCGAGTCAATGAGAGCCAGAAGGTTGGAGTTCTCCGCGTCGAGGAGGATCGTGATCCCTCCCTGAACAGGAAGGCCGAAACGCACTGGATTTTGCTTGTACTCCGTCACTACCTTGACAGAAAATCTTCGAAGCTTTTCCGAAAGGGCAGGCATCGTGAAGATTACAGAGTCTTCATCAGGAGTTACAAATGATCTCATGGGTTGCCTTGCTATTTTGTCACCTTCGTATCTGAATAGTTTCTCCAAGCATTCAATACAATCCTTCATTGACACACAATCTTCGATTTCGTCTTTCGAGATTGTCAGAGCCATGCAATCTCACTGAAGAGTTCCTCTCTTTCTTTGTTGCTAAATACTAAAGGAGTGAATAAAGGATGGTGAAGTCATTCTTTACGATTCATTCTAGCATCAAGCAAGAAAAAAATGCTACCTTCGCCCTTTGAACTAACAAAGACAAAAATTAGGGCCGAAAAAACCCTCCTCCTTGAAGTTTTGCTTTTTGCTTTTAGGCATCGAGATTCATTGATTTATATGTGATGTACCTTTCTATTCCGCAAACGCGTGTGTCTGTCGATCAGGGCTCTGTTAAGGGGCCT
>CADDZS010000061.1 GCA_902812485.1 archaeon | reverse complement strand
TGGATACTCCTTGTGAGATACACAGATCCAGAGTTCTACCATGGAAAGTTCTGGAATGAATATATCCATCCTTCAACATACCAAGTGATGCGCACGACATAGATCTAACCCGTCATTGCACAGCACCGATTTTTTGGTCGGGGTCTCCCTGCACTAATTCTTTTTCTTACCCGGTCAATCAGAAGCCGGGCGGAAAGGAGTAGCTTGTAGGAATAGGGGGATGGGTTATTCCAATCGTTATAGCGATCTCTTCGTGATTTGTTAACGGGACACTGGAAATCGATCCGTTTGTCCACAGAGCACCGTTTACATAAACTGTCACTGGTTGACCTGAGTAAGTGAGACAGTTTTCCTGGTTGAAATTGGGATAGCCCCAGACTTCGAAGAGCTGCCCAAGCGTGAATGTTTTGTTCTCATATGGCGTGCAGCATTCGATGTGTATTATCCCAGAGTAATCGTGGGTATGTATGACATAGAGGTCGTACTCTTGATTGTGGATGTGCCCCAAGTTGTTTGGTATTACGATGTAGCTGGATGAGTTGACATAGATATCGAGGTGAATGTGCCAGTGGTAAACGCAACCTTGGGGCGCATCGCAATAGTGGGGAACATCGGAGAGGCTGTCTGGAGTGTTCGCCGGAACCAATATCTGGTTCAGACTGAGTGCAGTTGTACTCGTCCGTGAAGTGGTCACAACTGTTCCTGGGGTAGGATTTTGAGTGAAAGGAGTCTGAGCTCCTCTTCTCATCTGTCCCACGACATAGATGTTAAAGAAGACCATACCAACTATGATGAGTGCAAGTATCGTGATTGAGAAAAGATACTTTCTTGGAAGGTGCCAGCCCTCAGGCGCATTTCCCTCCTTTGGGAGTCGCTTGCGCCCATCATCTTCCTCTCTTTGGAGTAGCCCAATAGGGAATCCTTGTTTGAAGTAGTTCTTCCTACCAGGATTACAACTGCCTAGAGTCAAGCTGTAGACATGCACTCTCTCTTGCAATTGCTAAATAGATTGAACTTGGAGAACCGTGGCGCAAAAGACTCCTTTCCTCGATCCATTTTTCTCCTCTCCTCTTCACAGAATGAGAGTGGAGCAACCGCTCGCTATTTTTCTTGTTTTGATAACTCTTCTGAGTTCTTTCTATGTGTCTTCACACTCTAATTGTGTTAGTGCATCTTCTTGCTTCTTCTTTCCCTCCCTTGAATGCGGGGGTTTCTCAGTGATCCCTTAAATCAAGAGACTTGCCTTTCGAGATATCTTGTAATCAGGGGGTCAAATTTTTCCCCTTTGTCTATTGCTAGAGATAAGAATCATTATCCTTCTACTCCACTTCAAGGCAAGATCAGGTTTCGGATTGGATGCAGCGGCTGGTCATACAAAGACTGGGTTGGGAGCTTCTATCCGAAGGATCTGTCACCTTCGGATTATCTTGTGTTTTATTCAAGGGTGTTCGACTGCGTAGAAATTGATTCAAGTTTCTATCGTATCCCTCTTCCGGGGATGGTTGATTCTTGGAAGAAAAGCACGCCGGAGAATTTTCTTTTTTCTCCAAAACTCACTAAGAAGATTACTCACGAGAACAAACTTGAGAACTATCTTGCCCCATTGGAGCGCTTCTACGAAGTGATGGCACGCTTTGGTGAAAAGATCGGGCCGATACTCGTCCAGCTTCCCCCTTCGATAAAAGCGAAAACTCATCGGAGCTTGCTTGAGGATTTTCTTTCAGAGCTCGATGTCAGAAGGTTTCGGCACGCGATAGAATTTCGACACAGATCTTGGTTTGGAACTGGAACGTACAAACTCCTGGAAAAATATGGTGTGGCTCTATGCTGGTCACAAAACCAATATCTTTCGACCCCAAACGAGGTCACTTCAAGCTTCGTATATCTTCGTATGGTCGGGGAGAGAGACATCACTGATTTCAGCAAGATCCAAAAGGACAGGCGCGAGGAGATGAAAGCGTGGCTCGGGAAACTCACCGAGAAGGGATCCCTTTACGATGAGGCTTTCATTTTCTTCAACAATCATTTCGCGGGTTTTGGGCCTGCTTCAGTCAACGAGTTCAGACGTCTGAGCGGCCTTATGGAGATGGACTGGAGTCAGGAGCAGGAGATGTTTTCCAAAAGTAATGATCAGAAGTTAGGGCAAGCAATGAAGGGAAGAGAACAAGCAGAAGGACCTTCTCAAACCAGTCTGACGGATTTCTAATTCGCAAAGCTTGCATGACACGATAGAAGGAAAGAGGGAGGGAACCTGACTTTTTCGAGGCAGAATACTCGACCAGCTCCATGAGGCAGAAGAAAAGAAGAACGATATTCCACGTCGACATCGATGCTTTCTACGCTTCAGTCGAGACAATAAGGAATCCCTCGCTCAAGGGGCTACCTCTAGTCGTCGGGGCAGACCCCAAAGAGGGTAGGGGAAGAGGAGTTGTAATCACGTGCTCATACGAAGCGAGAGAGTTCGGGGTAAGATCTGGGATGCCCATTTCAAGGGCTTACAAGCTGTGCCCGAGCGCCGTGTTCTTGAAGCCGGACTTTCCACTTTACTCGAGAGTATCATCACGAGTTATGGATCTTCTGAGAAAATTCGCAGATGTGCTGGAGCAATCAGGAATAGACGAGGCCTTCCTTGATGTGTCCTCCAAGGTCAGCGATGTCTCAGAGGCAAGAGAGCTCGCAATTAAGATCAAAGAAGAGTTGAGCCGAACGGAAGGGCTTTCCTGCTCCATTGGAATAGGCCCCAACAAATCTTCTGCCAAGATAGCATCCGACATACACAAACCTGACGGGCTGACAGTCGTTCCAAATGACAACGTTCGCGAGTTTCTCGCTCCGCTTCAAGTGACTGCGATCCCTGGAGTAGGAAGGAAAACGAGGGACTTTCTCAAGGAGAAGGGCATCACGACGATATCTGATCTCCAGTCAGTGGGTGGCAAGCAGCTCGTGAAATGGTTTGGAAAGGGCGGAGTCTGGCTCTGGGGAGTCGCACAAGGGTTAGAAGAGCTTCCAGTGATACCACGTGACACGCCAAGATCTTTGAGCGTCGAGAGGACTTTTGATATTGACACAGACGATTTCTCGATAATTTACGATGCGAGCCAAGAGCTGTGCAAGGAACTTGTGCGCCGGGTGAGGCTCGGAGGATTCCATTTCAGGACTGTTGGCGTGAGAATAAGGTTCAAGGGATTCCAAACGCACACAAGGGAAAGGACTCTGCCTGACTATTCCCAAGAACTCGGAGAAATGGAGCGAGAAGTAAGATCTCTTCTCTCTGAATTTCAAAACTCCAGTCGATTTGTGAGGATGATAGGAGTGAGAGTATCAGATCTCAAAAAGGATGAGCTCTCGAGCAAGACTCTGGACTCTTGGGTTTATTCTCCCTCCTATTTTTCTTTTGATCCAAGTGACAAAAAAGCTGAAGGATATACCCAGTCTCAAAGAGGTAGGAAGTAGGAGGAAAGAAAAAGAAGTACCGACCAAGCCGAAGCTGACTTGGCGGCCCCTTGTGCTACTATCTAGAAGCTGGGTTTTCTTACGAACTTGACGTATCCAACAAGCGCAGCCAGTGGTGCGAGGACTGCCATGAGTGCGCCTATCGGAAATTCTGGAATGAATGTGTGTGTGCTAATCACTGCTCTTGAAATGCCTTTGATATCCTCGTGTGGGCAGCAGGGCAATGGATTCTTTGCGAAGAACTTGGCGGTGACAGTGTAGTTGCCGACCTGGCTCAAAGTCATAACAGAGGAAACACATGTGTACTGCCCCTTCATGCCACTGACGGTAAATTTCGTAACACTCGTTGTTCCGTCAGGAGCAACCCAAGTTATATTTATCACATTGACCCGGAAGTTATTGGTGCACGCTGTTTCGTTCTGAGAAGCTCCCACCGTAGTACTGCATGGGCCGGTTGGAGGAGGACCGTGTGTGGTGAAAGTCTCGCATGGAGTCAGAGAGTAGTTGAAGTTGTTGTTCAGATGGAACGGTTGGACTGAAATTGCCGCCACGGGAGGGATTACCGAAAGCCCCGGAACGGCAAAAATCGAAACAACCAAAATACCAGCTAGAGATAGTATCGCGATGTTCCTGATTCGCCGGGAAGAGATTTGCAATCTAGATCCTGAATCTCGAGCTACGAACCTAGTTCTAATAAAGATTCCTATAATTTCATCCTGAGGGGAACGTCTTGGCGTTCAATATAAGCATCTATCTCTGCAACCGATAGAATAGATAACCAAAAGCAGGGGATTGGTAGGCTAAGTCGAAAAATCTGGCCTAGAACAATGTTCCACAAGCTGCGCAAATCCAATTGCGACTTTTTGGGTAAAATCGAACAATAGAACAAGAAAAAAGGAGGTACACACTCCCCTCCGAATTCTAATCAAGCCCTCAAGGAGCAACACACCACACTGAGAAGTGTTTGTTCCATGCTAATCAAAGAAAAAAGAAGCACGAATCAACGGAACATTGTTGCCTTCTAATTGCTTTGACATGAGTGGATCAGTTAGTTAGGTTTGACAGCTCTCCTATCCTTTTGACAAGCATCGTTTTCAGACATAGAGTGCCTAGGTTTTGAAGAAAGTTTTTGCAGTTGTTTATTTCCTTGATCATAGTCTGCACTAGGGAATAGTGGAGATTCAGAAAACTATCTTTTTTTGATGAGCTATTGCCGGAGGTTCTTTCTTCCTATCCTAGTATGATTCGTTTGTCAGTCTCTTTTTCCCAGCAGATATGAGACAATGCAGATTAAGGTAATTTGAATACCGAGCTTAATACTTTGTTCCAGCTTTCGAGAAGCAAGAGAAGTCAAGGAAATGTGCCCTGATCGCCCTAGTCCAAATCATCCCTATTCTTTCTTGAGTAGACCTATTTGCAAATAGACTTTTCCCAGAAGCGTCAGTTGCAAATATTTGACTTTCTCTGAAATGGTTTAGGTAGATCTAATTGAATAGTTGATAGAGGACTAATCAAGTTCTTGCGGATTTTGAGCGAATCTGATTGCTCTTGAAACAAAGGAACTTTTTCGAAAGGGATTTTTCTCTGCTTCTGTAATAAGAGTCGAAAGAGGGGCGGTCGTCTTCTTTTCCGCTCCAAAAGGGAGCTACCGAGCTTTAAAATGAGAATGGAATTTGATTGATCTTCTCACAACTTGAAGACCTGAAATTTGCGTCGAGCCCCTCATTCCCTTAACAAATATGGCGCAGACTTGTCTGCTTTCCGACCTTTGAATCGAAGGGGCAATTTTCTTCTGAACCTTCTTCTGGCATGTATATATTTGATGAATCCCTCTCTTGAGGAGTAGCATGTCTTTTGCCGGCTCGCCGCATAGCATCAAGAGCAATGAGAATCATACCGTTCCAAAACGGTAGAGTTAGAGCTTCGAAAAATAGTGCAGTGAGCGAGATCGTTGGCTCGCTTATTATGATAGTGGTGGTTGTCGCGCTGATGACAACCTTGCTAACAGTCTCTAACACAGCCTTTGGAAGCATTGCGACAAATTTCTCCAATCTCATCGGAACCCAGCAGAATGCGCTCTCAGAGAGAATAGTGGTCGAACAAGTCACATTCAACGAAACGGGTTCCAAACTCGGTGCGAATATCTACGTAAGAGATATCGGAACTTATCCGGCAAGCATCTCATCGATCTACGTAACAAACATGAGTGCTGGAACGCTCGCAGTTTCATACAATCTGAACCCGCCGAAACAGATCAGCCCCGGACAATTCCAGATCGTGGCAGTTGCCTTCACTCCAAACAGCGGAATAACTTACAGCTTCACAATAGTCACACAGCTTGGAAACGAAGTGGTTGTCAATGAAGTCGCATGAAGACCTCCCATATTCGAGAAAGGCAACCGTGATTCCTTCTCTCCAGCGAGGAGGAAGGCGAAGAAAGTTTCCCAAGAAATCCAGATCAAGCGTTTCAACAGTAATTGCGACAATATTGTTCATCGCGATCATTCTCTCGGCATTCTCTGTCATGTGGTTAGTATTCGGCTACTACAACAACTACAACATGCAGCTTATTCAGTACGACGAGCAGACTATGCAACAGAAGGAGACTTCGTTCTCTATCTCGGGGCTGAGTTTCAAGACTCCTTCTTCCTATTCGGCTCCCTCGACGGTTGGCACTTCGACTAGCCAGCTTGCTACTTCTTACTCCCATCAAGGGAAGGTGTTTTACTCTCAGGGTCTTTGGTGGGTCTTCTACAGTGACGGTTCGAATATTGTATATCGAACTTCTTCAAATGGTCAGACTTGGAGTGGAGCAACAATAGTCACGAGTTCTCCTGGCTCTGCCTATGGAGACACATTCAGTGCTTATCAATCCGGGAACACGGTCTACTACGTTCTGGGATCACCAGACTCGGCCAGGCAGTTTCGCTGGAGATATGGAACTTTTGGTTCGAATGGTGCGATATCTTGGGCGTTTTCCGAAATAACGGTCACCACCTCAAACAATGTTAATTATCACGATTCAATCGTCGTAGATTCCTCCGGCAATGTTTGGGTAGCTATAGACGAGCTGCAAGGTGCGAACACCCACAGTATCGAGATCATGGAATGCCCCAGCGGGACTTGCACCACGTGGACCTCCGTGAACAGGTTTACTGGGCTTTCAGCAGATTCCGCGCCCATCCTTCTTGCAACCACGTATGGCATCTTGCTTGTATATGGCCAGACTGCCAGCAGTACGCAGCAGGTTTGCATAACAACTCCAACAGGTGCTAATTGCCCGATATCTCCGCCATCGTACTATTACTTCCACTATTCTTCAGCAATTTCAAATGGTTCGACAATTTACTTTGCGGGGCTTGCATCATCATCTACTGGTCAGACAACTGGCACTGTGAAATTTTGGTCTTATACTTATGGCGCAGGCTCGACATCTTCAGAAAAAACTCTTGACCCAAACACTGCGACTTGGGTAGTCTCGATCTCACAGGTGAGCAACAGTTTCGTCGTCTTTTACGGCTCGGGGGCAAACCTCTACTTCGTGTATTCTACTGATTCTGGCTTACTTTGGACACAGAGAGCGACAATCTCAACATCGGAGACGGCAATATCAGGGGTGACCGCCCTAAATTCAGAAGGCGGAGTGGCCTGGGTGAGCGGAAGCGGGAGCCCATACAACGTGCGCTTTGCTTCTGCCTCTGTTTCTTGGCAGCTAAGCCTAGCAATACAGAACAGTAGCCCCTTCGCAGTGCATCTCGTGAGCCTATACTTGTACGACACTAACACAGATGCTCTCGCCCATTTCGATGTCAATCCACAAGGGCCGGGAGTAGTCGGACAGTTTGAACTCTGGGTTCCGGCTGGAGAAGCAATAAACTCCACAATTCCAATTGTGTGGATTCACTCTCAAAACTATCTAATTACTATAGCAACCGACGAAGGAGTTTTGTTCTCAAACAACTACGTCTCTCCGCCCTGAGTTGACACTCTCAAGGTTTCTTGGTTAAAGAAAAAGGAGATGAACTACGATCAGAGAGGGTTCAACTTGAACTTCTTTTCTTTAACTACTTTTCTTACTTTTGTGCAAATTGGGAAGCTAGCGCTCTGAGACTAGAAACTGCTTCGTTTGTATCTTCAATCGAACGAACCTCAAAACTGAAAACTGGGTAAACTCTAACTGACCTTGTTGCTTGCTCTGCTTCCGAGTTCTCCCCAATCTTCGAAAGAAGCTTCTGAACAACAGAGCTTGGAGTTCCTATGAAGGCCAACTCTTCGAGCAATTCTATGCCGGCGGCTCTTGCGGCATCCTCGCTTCCCTTAGAAGCATAAACTTCTCTGATCTTGCTAACCTGCTCGCTGAAACCAAGATTCGAAAGATTCTTTGCATAATATGATCCCATCGATGCAACATAGAAGGCAATATTTTTCAAAATCCTCATCTTCGCCTCCTCTTCTTCAGCGCGAGAGCCTTCTGGGACTATTTTCAATGGATAATAAGCGAAAATCTTCTTCTCCTTCTCCTCCCTCTCGCTCTCGCTTCTTCCTTTCCCTAGTATACGACTAGAGCTACTTACACAACCAATCGCGTGTCCAAGTGAAGAAAGCGGGTAGTGCGCAAGTATCGCACCATCAGCGTGCTCACCGGCAAGTTTCAGGTTTCCATCTCCAATTGCTCCAAGGTATATTTCAATGTCCTTTACCAGTGGTGAAGTAAAAAGCCTGAATGTTCCACGGCCAATCTCACTGTCAGATTGCTCGATGGGTAGACCTCTCGAAACTCGCCTGATGTCGTCTATGTATTCCAAAGTCCGGCAAAGAGGTCTTTCGAACTTTGCTTTGTGCCAACGCTCGATCAGTCCTCTTCCGCTTGTTCCGATACCGAGCATGAACCTTCCAAGCGATATTTGATCTAAGGTTGCACAAGCCATCCCAATGAGGGCTGCCGATCGAGAAAATACGTTGACAACGCCCGTGCCAATTCTAATCTTCTTCGTCAAGGCGAGGAGATATGCTGTTGTTGAAAAAGATTCCAATCCCCAAGCTTCCGGCACCCAAAAGTGGCCAAAACCTAAGCTCTCGGCTTCTTGTGCCAACGTCGCGATATTTCGAACCGTCGCCCCCTGCCAAGAGAAAGTTACTCCGAAATCTCTGATTGAGAGCATTCTCGATCAAAAATCAAGACTCTGGAAACAAGAAGGAAGAGAAGGAGGAGAGAAGAAGACGCCGAAAGCCCAATAATACTGTTTTGCTAATCAGGAATGATGTCAGCGAAGCAGAATCCATCTCTTAACACGACCTCTCCCTTTTTGACTTTGATCGAGCGACCTTCAAAAATCGGCCCTTCGTAGACGAATGTGTGGAACTCCCCGTTTTCTCCGCATGGATCTACGCTTTCAGGCAAGCTAGAAAGGAAGGACTCATCAAAATCTCTCCCGCAGAATTCTTGACTCAAATATTTCGGATTCACACAGCATACTATTGCCTTGAAGCCGAGATCGATGAATGAGTGGGCTAACTCTCTTGTGTTCTTGTGCCAGAGAGGGAACTCTCCCTTCAGTCCAATCCACGCAAGTCTCTCTTCCCTGTATCTACGAATGTCCTCAAGGAACAAATCGCCAAAGACGACGCTTGTGATTCCCTTCTCCCTCTTGTACTTCTCGAGAGCTTTAGCCATCTGGGTCTCGTATTCTTGGTTCGAGGCATTGCGCGGAATCCAGACTTCCTCGAGGTTTTGAGAAAGCGCTCTTGCCTGTCTTAGGAGAAGCTCCCTTCTCACCCCATGCATGCTTATCCGCTCGAAATCCTTTGTGACAGTCGTGATTAGGGAAACTACGTTGAACTTTCCACGATGTTCACCTTTTGTCACCTCGTAAAGCGCGAGGGAGCTATCCTTTCCTCCACTCCAAGAAAGCAGGACGTTTTCCAAAAGAATCTCAATCACCACCTTCTCGCGGAAACAAGCCCCTTTCTCTTCTTCTACCGATGCTTTTCGCTTCTTTTCCACTTATCGCGGGAAAGCCGCCTTCTTTCGTACCTGCTGTCGAGCCTCATTCTCCCTCGAACTTGCGATACACGGGGGTATTCATCATACGAAGTGATCTGCTTCCAGCCGCTTCCAGACGTGACATCAAAAGTTGCAATGTACCCTCCTTGAAGAATCTCGAAGGGCTTAGTGATGTGCTTCCCGTAATCGAACTGCGTGCTGCCTTGCTGTCGGAAAGATTCGAACCATGAAGGAAACACAAAGTCAGAGAGGAGAGAACCATCGATGGTGTATCCGAATGAATCGTCCTCGCAAGCATCGCAGGCCTCGTAAGCGTACAAAACGCCTGAAGTGTTTGTTTGTTGCACAAAGACTGTCAAATTTATGTCAGGATCTGCTAGCATTTCTAAAAGCTCGTGGCTCACTGTAACTGTCCACTCGAGTCCAGCTTTCATGTCGCTCCCAGCAAAGGCCTTTGCGAGCGGCATCCCATCGGATGTGAGCTCATGATAGCCAAGCGCGCCAGCCTGATCCGAATCGTCAAGGACAACAAGCTGCCAAGCGCCTGGCTCTATGCTTGAACCTTGAGAGATGAATTTGAGATCAGCGTCTATCCCCCAGGCGGGAGCAAAGTCTCTGTGAATTTGCGTTTGTAGTGCAGTGACAAGGGACTGAACCTGAGCGTCGGTTACGACTGTACTCTCATTTACAACATCGACCTTTATGTTTGCCATTTCTTTGCTTGGCTCACCTGAACTAATTTTTTGGTTCGGTTGTTAATTTCTGCTTTGATTTCTAAATTTGCGTCACTTTTCAATCAAGAGCTCTCTCTCTGTGTGTATAAACGATACTTTTTAATGCGAAGGCTAAAGTGTAGAGAATTGCGAATTCTCCTCTTCTTCCTCCTCCTGCTCCTCCTGCGGATTTCGTCTTGTGACTTTGCAAAATGCAATTAGAACAAATCAAAAACATAGTAGTTGTCTTCCAAGAGAATCACACTTTTGACAACTACTTTGCAACTTATCCCAATTCAGACGGCATCGCAGGAAAGACAATCTGTCTTCAAAAAGCACCTAGAGCTCCCAAAGAGGACTGCGTAGCTCCCTTTCACTTCAGCTCCCTCACTCCACCTGAAATGTCACACAGCTGGGAAAGCGCTCACGCGGATTACGACGAAGGCAGAATGGACGGCTTTGTGTATTCCGAGGGTAGTACTCAGACGATGGGATACTTTGAGAGAGGAGATCTCGAGCTTTACTGGCAGGTTGCAGATAAGTATGTGCTTTGTGACAGATATTTCAGCTCCGTGATGAGCCAGAGCGCTCCGAACCACCTCTACTTGGTCGCTGCATCAAGTGGTGGTATCATTAACAACAAAGTGCCCAAGACACTAGATTTTCCCCCTGTATTCAAGCAGCTCGACGAAGAAGGCATAACATGGAAAGTTTACACAAAAGATCCGAATTCGAGCTGGTTCAGAAATTTCTCATATTTTCAGAATATGAGCAATCTTGACAAGAACTTTGCACGAAATGACGAATTCTCAAAGGATGTCGAATCTGGGAATCTCTGTCAAGTCTCTTGGATCGTAGGAGCTCCAGGAGGGGACGAACATCCTCCCGCAAATGTTCAACTCGGCGAGAGATCTGTGATCTCAGATGTTGTGAATGCTGTGGGACAAAGTGATAGCTACTGGAATGGTAGCGCAATCTTCGTCACGTGGGACGATTACGGTGGTTTCTTTGATCATGTGCCTCCCCCACAGATAGATGAATTCGGTTATGGATTCAGAGTCCCGTGTCTTGTGATTTCTCCCTATGCAAAGAGCGGATTCATAGACAGCATGACAAATGACCACACATCGATTTTGAAGTTCATTGAAAGCAGGTTCAATTTGGAACCACTCGGATCAAGAGATGCTGCGGCTAACTCAATGGAGGAGGCCTTCGACTTTTCCATGTCAAGGCCGAGGCCATTCAATCGAATCTTGTGATTGATTTGGATTCGGTAGTTGAAGGCATAAGATCAATCAAGCAATTTTTGTATAGATATGAAGGAGAAAAGACTAAACCCCCTCATTGAAAAACTCATAACCAAAGTTGTGTGAAACCTAAGGAGATGAATACCTCCCATGGATGTGGAGAGAATATCGAGTCTGAGAACCGAAGTGAAGCAGTGAGAAAGTAAAGGGAAAATGCCCCACAGCTCAAGAAAGCATCGAAGGCCAGAGCAAAGATCTGGAGGAAGAAGAAAAGGGAGCCTGAGCTCAGGGACCACCTATGTCGTCATTGGCATCGTCATTGCAATCATCATCGCAGTCGGAGGTTTTTACGCGTACAACTCGATGCGCTCGACTACAACGAACGGGAATCCTCAGAGCACAGCTTTGAAATATGCAAATCCTGTGACTACGGTGATCCTAGTAGGAGAGACTTCAGTCACGCTTACAATGAACAAATCTGGAAGCTCTGAACTTATTTACGGTGAGATTGTAACGAGCATGGGGACTATGGAGATAGAGCTCTTCCCCCAAGCGGCTCCGAAAACAGTCGCGAATTTCGTGATGCTTGCGAAATCGGGCTTTTACAACAATCTGGTCTGGCACAGAATAGTGAGAGGCTTTGTAATTCAAACTGGAGACCCGAATACGAGAAACGGAGGAGGGGATCGCTCGACTTGGGGGGAGAGCGGCTCTTCGACAACTGTCCCCCTTGAGATAGACTCGGATCTTCACAACTACGTCGGATACATTGGTCTTGCAAGATCCACAGATCCAAACAGTGGAAGTTCTCAGTTTTACATCAATCTAGCGAACAACACTTCGCTAGACGGTCAGTACACCGTCTTTGGGAAGGTCATAAGCGGAATGGACGTGGCTTACTCCATCGCTGGCGTGCAGGTGAATTCCCAGGATCAGCCCATAAACCCGGTGTTTGTGAACAGCATTACGATATACGACAACTAGAAGAGATTTTTTGTGGTAAAGAAATAGAATTTTGGAGGGTTTCACCGTCTCTCTTATCTTCTAACCGATGGGAGAACAACGAATCATCTTTTCCTTTCCCTTCTTTTTGAAGCGCGAGCCGCATCTTCGGCTAGAGTTAGGGCCTTCAAGCCCTAGACATCTCGGTCCATTTCTTTGCGAGCGTATCTCTTCGGGGCTTGTAAACCTGCTCATAGAATTCTCGTTGAGACTCTAGCGTCTTTCTGTCATAGCTCCTGATTATATCCAAGGCCTCGTCCCAAGCTTTTTGAAAGGCTGACTTGCTTCCAAATCTTGAAACTATCTGCCTCTCAAAGTCTCTTGGCGTTTGGAGCTTGTCCCCGATCGAGAAGTAAAGAAGATCTTCCTTTCCCTCCTTCTTCTGTTCAGTTCCAACGAAAGCAAGCTCGTCCCCAAGGTGAAATGTCTTTGCGGCTTCCTTGATTGGGAGAGCCTTCCTTTTCCGTTCCCCCTCTCTTCCAACGCCAAGAGCTCCTTTGAATCCCCTCTTTGCGGCAGCATAAAAGATCGCGCGGTTGAGACCCCAAGAAAGCGCGGAATCGTGTGGTAACCCGAGTGCTTCTGCTCGAGCCGCTTGGAGAATCGACATGACTTGAAAGCGTCCTACCACCATCCCCGATTCACTATTTCGGTTTGCATTGAATGGGGCTCCTGTTCAACTTTTCTAATTTGTTCCAAAGAGCGGAGCTATCGATCGAGAATCGAGAAGGAAGGGATCAGGATCAAAACAGAGGGTAACGATGCCACGATTCTTCTCGTTATCTTTGCTTCGTTTGCCTTTTAGAGAAACGTATACTCTCTGTAAGATGAATGCTAGATCCGTTTTGCTCCCCCTTCCCCAAATGTTCGACCATGCGTCATTGATCATCGCACACGCATTTTTGAGAGGAAGGATACATCGCATAAAGAGGAATAAAAGATGGAAAAATCGCGGGGGAAGCATCAGGAGAAACAACAAGAAGATGACCTAAATGAAAGAATCTCGACGTTATGAACTCACAATTCGAGTTCCCTTCGAGTAAGGGGAGAAAAGAAAAAGGAAAAAAAAGGGGAGAAACCGCCAATATACATCCGAGTTACATTTTTTCCCTACTTCGGCGACCCAGGACCAGGCAGAGGGTCAAATATGGCCGGTTTCAAAGATACGTGACCAAAGTGAAGTGCCACAAGAATAGCTGACACAACACAGAGGGCGATGAGTCCGAACTTGATTTTGTCGTGGAATGACATAGCGAGTCATTATTGGAGTCAACTACCAAAATGCTTCGTGATTTCCAAATACGGATCAGATTCATAATGGTTGTAATCCAAATTCAAAATTCACAAAGAAGCATATTGACAGGTAAGAAATAGTCAGAATATTCCAAGGCTAGAGCAGCGAACAGCTCAATAGCCTTTGAGCTGCGTATGTCAAGAAAAAATAAGACTGAAAATCACAGCCAAGCGTCAGTGTGCACACATTCGCTGTGCATTATCGCAAGTACAAAAAATATTGCCTTGAGTTCTACGGCTAGAGCTATGCGCTCGTCTCCTTACTTTTTCTTTCTCGTCTGTTAAGGAGTGTTGAGCACTACTCAGATTATTTGAAAAATGGAAGATTCATTATTGTGCCGCAGCGATAGTGAATGATGGCGTTCAGAAAATAGCTGAGAGAAGGCGAGCTCAATTCTAATTGCGCAAGCCAAGCAACTCGTGAGTCGAATAAAAATGGTGGAGGGACACTCACTTCCTGCCAACTACGCTTCTCACAACGAACGATGCGTTGAATTCTCCCTTTTTGTCCAATTGGTCGATATCAGACACGAACTGATGTCCATCATCGCTCGATATGAGACCCGCATTGACAAACATGGGTATCTGGTGTATCAAGAATGCTCTCCAGAATAGCTCCGAATCAAGTGAATTCGTTGTCGCTACGTATGTCCTCGACTTCAGTTCAGTAAGGCCAGCAGAGTGAAAGTATCTCTCGAGGTTTGCGGAAGCCATGTAGTTGTAGACTGCCTT
>CADDZS010000060.1 GCA_902812485.1 archaeon | reverse complement strand
CCCGGCCGAGGCTCTTATCTCTACCGTGTAGAATTCCCACCTTTTACTTAATGGTAGCAGATTGAGGAATAGAGAAAAGAAGAACAAGCGAGATAACGGCGAAGACATAGACATATACAATTTTGAGCAGAAACTCAAGAACGCCTACTCCGTGCTGGAGCGAGCAAGCTTCGAGAAGGAGGACAAGGAGCTAATCCGAGCATTCGCAGATCACTTACGAGCGATAGGTGTCAGCAACAAGCGCTTTTCGAAGTACATCTTTCACTTGAAAGTCATAGGCGAGAACTTTCCCACGAGCTTCGATGAGACCCAGCACAAAGACATTAAGCGCCTTACGGCGGCGATCGACTTGATGTAACTTTGAATTACCGAAACTGGCCCAGTAAAACTCACCATACCAGTGTCTATAGACGGGCTTTTTTGATTTTGGGCTCACCCAGTTCAAGGACAAGAAAGCAAGAGAGCTATTCGAAAGGCTGGTAGAACAAGAAAGTTCTGCAGCTCTTCTAAAGCGTCTTAGAGGAAGGGTTGAGCTCACCAGCGAGGAGAAATGCAAATCATTGGTTGAGATGGGCCGACGAAGGACGGAGAAACTGATTTGATACTTTTAGACGCTGACGCACTGACAGAGATTCTGGAGAAGCGCTCTCGAACAGATCAGAAACATTACTCTTCGTTGCTCTCAAGCGACGAAACGATTGGCACGATAGCCATAAGCTTACATGAATTGTTGTATGGATTGAAAAAGTACGCGAAGCCAATGAAAGAGCTTTTACAGATGCCGATTGAAGGCTATACTAAATAAGATGTAGAGCTCTCGTCACAAATTGAATTGAATGCAAAGAAAGCAGGAAAATCGATTCGAAGAATGGATGCAATGATAGCAGCTATCGCGATAAAACCATTCAATGAAGTTTCTCACGGTTGATGAGAGACATTTCGAAATATCGTCAAAGATGCCTTTACTGAAACTATTTCACTAAGGCCACACATCGAGGAGCGTTTAGGAGTCTTCGGTTCGAATCCTATCCGAGGTTTAAGCTCCGATTTCAGAGATCTCTTTTGGATGACACGTTCGCGATTCCACTTATTTGATGCAGCAGAGCGTTAATTTGAGAGAATAGGCTCCCAAGATTTATTTTGGAAATATCGTATCAAATCAGAGATAACTTAGGAAGTTTCCAATCGGATCAGTTTTTTCTTTTGCACACTCTGATCCCGATAGATAATTATGTGCATACTGTATTCAACCACAGACTCCGGCCAAGGAGACCGGCTACTTGCCACAGATAAGCAGAGGTTAACAGTAAGGGAAAGAAATATAGCCAAACGACTGATGCTGCAACAATCGAAGATCATCTTATTCCTTGTTTTGGTCTTGCTTGGCTCAAACTTCCTCTTCGCTACACCTTCGCCGCTGCCTAGGGAGCAGGCAGTTTCAATAACTCCGTCGACTGCAGTTGTCAGTACCGACCCTCAAGCACTTTGCTGCTCGTTCCAAAGAAAGACCTTCTTTGCTGAGGGAATCTACTGGCTGTTTTACTCGGACGGCTCAAATATCGAGTGCGTCAATAGCCCAGACGCCCTTGTTTGGTCGCAGCCGACCTCAATAGCCTCATCCGGAGGAGACGGAAATCTCTGGTCGACATGGGTAAACGCCACGAGCAACACTCTCTTCTATGCAAGAGTATCCGGGTCTCTTTTCTTCTACAGGTTCGGAACGCTTAGCTCTCTCGGTTGCGCGCAAATCTCTTGGCAGATTCCAGAGACCAGTGAATCTCCAGCCAACCTTGGCCAAGAGAACTACATCTTCATTTCGGCAGTTTCGCCTGAAAATTTCTGGGTGTCACTTAGTACCACCGACACGCGAGGATTCGTCCACCTCGAGTTATGGAAGTACACAGGATCGTGGACTAAGACGTATGATTTCAACACTTCGAGCACAAATCAAGAAGCCAGCGCAATTCTGCCCCTCTCATCAGATCAAAAGTGGGTGTATGTCTACGGGCCGGTAAGCACCTCCGGCAAGATCAGCATCATAAGTACGAGCGATGGAGGGGCAAGCTGGAGCAAAACAGTCACGACTGTGGATTCTGCTTCATCCTTTGCAAAGTCTTCTGAAATCACTTTCGGCGACACTCTCGGGGTGCTTTATCCAACCTCCTCGAACATTGAGTACGTGACCTATTCATTGGGAGGTTTGCTCAGTCCGAGGGTGACGGTTGATAGTTCTGACGGTCAAGTACTTGGGACAGCCCTTTCATTGGATGAGAGCGCTGGGAAGTTGGTAGCGTTCTTCTCCAATTCGACCGCTGTCTTTTACAAGGTAAGCCTAACTGTAACAAGTCCTAACTGGAGCGCAAGAGTAGAGATAGCTGGTTCTACAGGTTCGTTATCAACAGACAACTCAATTCGCTCTGGTCCTTCTAGCTCCTACTTCGCCTCAAACAACTTCTCAACGATCGCTTGGGTCAATGGAACTTCCTCACCCTTCGAGCTTAGGTTCGTAAGTGTATCTCTCCTTGTCAGCCAACCAATTTCGCTGAGCGCAGCTACTCTAGTTCAACCCTCAATGTATGGTAACTGGACCCTCGCAGGCTGCGGCATATCATTGGGCTCAGCCGCCGTGCAAGGAGACGGGAAGACTCGCACTGTTTCGGTTTGGCCTGGATGTGCTCTCTCCGTAATACTGCCTTCCGGAGGAGGCGAGGGAGTGAGATACTCTTTTCCTCAAAACGAGACGCTATGGACGATTACAACTTGCAAGATCGGAACTTGCTCAACTTCGAAGAACTCGTACTACTTGCAGTTTCTTGTGGTCTTGAGCGGGTTTGAGAGCGCGAACTATAGCTATTTTGGCAAGTCAACGGCGGCTATCTCACCAGAAGGCGTGTGGGTGGACTCTGGCGGATCCATAATGGGCGGTATTCTTCCCCACAACTGGACGATAATTGCTCCCTCTCACCTCTACGAAGTGCCTGGTGTGGGGTTTCAGATTCTTTCAAACAGCTCACTATCGAGTTTGGTATGGAACTCGACCCTGAATGAGCTTGATTACTCGTCGGCAGTGCCTTCGAGCGCTCAACTTTACTTCGCTCCATCACTTGGACTCGTCCCCGTCTCTGAGTACGAAAACGATGCTCAAATTGCGGTTCCAACTGTTTCTCCAAACGTCATCGAATTGAATGGAAGCTCTGGAACATTTCGAGTGCAGTTTGCCAATTTAAGCTGCACACATTGTTACAATCCAACAAAAATTCCTTTGCCTCAAACTTCGCAGGAATTCAAGGAAAATGGGGGTATTATTTCGAAGCTTTTCGAGAGACTGCAAATGTACGTGCCGATTATTTCAAAATCGAACGAATTGATCCTTGTAGCAGTTGTGATTGCGACACTGTCTATATCGTGCTTTGTGATGTTGAGGAAGTTTCGCAGATCTTGGAGAAACTACCGCTAGAACTATGAGCAACTCAAAAGCCTACAAATTCCTTTTCTTTTTGCTTTGCAGTTGTGTTAACTGTGGCTTTGAAAGGCGTAAAAAGAGTAGTAGTTCCACTCGGAAAAACTGGAACGATAAAAAAGCGAGTAGGGGAACCGAAAGAGAATGATCTCTTAGCGCCTTCTTGTTCGCAAGAAGAATAGGGAAAAAAAGACTATCACAACTGCCCCCACAACAGCTAGAATCTCATAGAGTTGGATCCCAGATAGAAAATTGGCACCGCTCTTCGATGACGTGCTATTCGTCGAAATGAGATTCGTATTGCTAGTGGAACTAGAAACTACCTGAGTAGAAGAAGAATGATACGATGTAGAAGTGAGACCAGGAGGGATTACTGTGAGAGTGTTCGAGTTCTCATTAGCCACGTAGATGTTGTGGTTCTCTCCGTCGTACGCAAGGCCCACCGGATTGCTTCCCACATTCAAGGTATTGACTATCGCTCCGTTTAGAGGATTTATTTCAGAAACGTTGTTGTCATAAGCGTCGGCTACGTAGACGTTCCCATCCTGTGGACTATAGGCTACGGCTTCAAGACTAGCAGTGTCCACAGGACCCACGCTTATTTTATTAATCAGGGTGTTGGTCGAACCATCGATGACCGAAAGGTTGTTGTCGTCATCTGCGACGTATACGAAATTGTTGTTAGGATCTATTGCCGCAGCATCAGGGGAAGCTTCTAGGCCAAGATCAATCGTTGTGATCATTCCCTGCGTCTTCGCATCAATTACATAGATGGTTCCGCTGTTATAGTCCATGAAGTAAAGGGAATGACTCGCCCCATCGTACAAGACTGATGATATAGATGCTGAAGCATCAGATCCTACAGAAAATGTTCCCACAACATCGTTTGTGCTGTTGATCACCGAAACGTTGTTGTCATCAGAGTCTGCGACGTAAGCGTAGCCGTTTTCTGGATCGTACCCGATTGCGTCTGGGGAGGATCCGACACTGATAGTTGCTATCACCTGATTCGTTGTTCCGTTGATTGCTGAAACAGTAGTGTTCCCGGTGTTCGCAACAAGTATCTCATTGTTTGAAGGATCGTAAGCTGCTGCTTGCGGCATGTCTTCGACGTGTATTGTAGCAACTATCACATTCGTCTTAGAGTCGAGAACTGAAACGGTTGAGCTACCGGCATTTGTTATGTAAAGATAAGTATTCGCTGGATCGTAAGCTAACGCGAATGGGGTATCAAATCCCGATATTTCACTGACTCCCGAGCTGCCTACAACCAAGAGCGAATCGAATCGAAGAAGGAGGGAAAAAGAAGAGGAAGACACAAAAATTATGAAAATTAACGCCACCACACCGATGGATCTTATTCGTGACAAATCTCGGCGAAGCTGAATAAAGTGATTCAAACTGCTTTTGAAATTATCGCCAAGGATTTATTTGAAGAGCATGGTTTTCTTGCATGGTGATGAATCCGCTAGGGGTCGATCAGATAGGTTTTTTGATCACAATTGAAGCATGGGAATGGTCACGCGAAGGTTTATGACGGAGTTGAAGGAAACCAGTCATTCGGCTCGCACCAGAGGTACCTTCGGCTGATGACTTTGATTGATATCTTGGTTGCTTTCCTCTTCGCTATTTTCGGTCTCGCAATAATTGCCTGGCTTGTCGTCGTTTTCTCCGAGATGATTAAAGAGCTTCCTTCGATTACCAGCATGTTTACAAAAATCTTTGGAAGTATCTTCTCAGCAGCCCCAGCAAAGTCTGAACTCAAGTACAGCCATCCAGCAGTCAAAGTTTCTGTCGGCGGATTGCTTCCAATCATCCTGTGGCTCTTGATACTTTTGCCCATGATCATACTGCCTATCGTGCTGATTCTCTTCCCGATGCTCGGAATTCCTTGGTCGAGACTGATGCCTGTTGCACCCTAGGCAAAAGCAGGAAAGGATAAAGAGACGGTTACGCTTCAGTTGACTATACTAACCTTGGTGCACGATAGGCTAAACGGGTTATCCAGTTAGTTTATTTCCGGGTATGGACTTTTCGATTTCTTGCAACAATTTTCAACCGTTCTGAAGTAGACAACCAAATAAAATTGAGTTCCCTACAAAACATGAATGCAGAATCAGAACTATTTGAGACGAGGAGTTAGAGCGGTTCGAGCTACTTTTTACGTAAAAAATGGCTTCACTTCGAGAGCAAGAATTCCAGCCCTCAAAAATTGAGACTTTCTGCCTTGATAAGGGCGTATGTGTCCTTTTTTTCACATTACTTTATCTTTCAAGCATCCTGCTGAATGGGTTTTTTTCGATCCGAAAGATTTTCGCCTTGGAAGAAATGTTCACCTTGGACTTATTCTTGTGGGGTACTCGCGAGGTTGTGCAAACCATTCTTAAGGCTACGAAGAGGGGGGTCCTCCTCCACGCATTGTAAGATACTACACATAGATCGTGTGCAACTCTACATATCTTCGAAGCCACATGTTTAAGCGAGCCCCCGAATATGCGATCAGCCTGTGAGTGCATTTTTGTTTCATACATTTTGTTTCGACGTTCTTTCATTCCAATAAAGAACCTGCTTGGAGGGGATTTTTCCAAATCGAATTCGTCCACTATAGCAGCTTTGTCCTCCCAAAAATTTGGAGCTATAAAGCGAGTTTATGCTCGCAGAACTCTACTGCGTCTATATCGGAGCCCGTAACGACGCTCCCAAAAATTCCCTTGATTCCTTCAAATAGACGCATATTGTGCGTAGAAATAGCATTATTTACGCCTTCAGTTGCGTTTAAGAGCCAATTTTCAAGCGGAGAATTCCTAGGAACAGGCAACGCAGATGGCTCTGGTTGTAACGGCAGACATGATAATTTTCTTCGCAACATTGTCCTTCTTTGCCGCAATAGTCAATGGTGGGCTGGGATATGGCTACTCCTCAATTTCGATCCCGCTTGCCATACTCGTCTTGGCAAGCAGGATAATCAACCCGGCTTACGTATTGCTTGAGCTGATACTCAACGTGGCGATACTCTGCTTCGTTGGAAGGAAGAAAATTAAAACCACTTACAAAAGGGCGATGCCGGTGATCATCTCTTTGATTCCTGGCATTACAATCGGCACACTTATCCTCGGTTCTGTCTCTCCCTCAAACGTCAAGTTTATTGCATATATCACGCTTCTTCCTTTGATCTTTCTACAGATTGCGGGGTTTAGACGATCAATCAAAGGTGAATACAAAGCTGGTGCCTCCCTTGGAGTAGGGACAGGGTTGCTTTATTCGCTAACGACAATCTCTGGACCACCGCTTGCTCTGTTCTGGAACAATCAGGGACTCCCAAAGGACGAGTTCAAAGCTGCCATAGCCCAAATCAGGGTGGCAGAATCTTCTTTCACAGTTGTTGCATATTACTTTGCAGGAATTTTCAACTCAAGTACAACAGTATCAATTTTTGCGATGATTGCCCCTTCAGCTCTTGTCGGAATTCCGATTGGAATGTTCGTGGTTCGGAAGATCTCTGTCGAGACTTTTCGCCGCCTTGCCATGAATTTCGACGCGATAATCGTCGGGTACGGTCTTTCTCAAGTTCTCATGTTGGTTTTCAAGGCAACTGTATTTGAGGCATATGCGTTCTGGAGTATCATTCTCGCGCTTGACCTCTTCCTTTTCTTCAGATACTTGAAAGCGAGGAATAGATTATCCCAAGAACGCGAAGAGCTCGTCGAGAAACTGGAGGTTCCACCCCGTGATGGTGCCGGATAAGACGATCTGGAGTAGGAGATAACCTGCTTTCCCAGCGAGGAGACGACCTTAATTTTTCCCTTCGACTAGAATCATCCTTCCTAAGCTTCGCCCAGAAGCAAGCTCAAGTCAGCCCGAAGTGACTTCATCCGGTTCAGAACCTCGAACCCTTTTTGGGTCAAGTGATAGACTTTCTTGTTGTTCTCTATTGCTGAGACAACTAGTCCCTGAGCCTCGAGCGATTTGATGTATTCTTGCATTACTATCCACGAGAGATTAGCCTTGTACATGATGTGAGTAGGCCGCTGAACGCCAGAGCCAATTACCCGCAGTATGTCGCTACATGTCTCCATTCTTGAACGCCTCCCTTGCTGGGAAAAACTTCTCTGGATAGTTGGGGACGAAAGTTCTTGTCCCGACGAGGTGAAATCCACTGTTGCCTCTTGAGTCTCTTCTTCTTGTGCCATTTTGAAATTCGCTACAATTTACATAGCTTCCGTCCATATTTAGACTTCATAGACTGAATTGTGAAATTGAACAGGACAGAGATCTGGAAAACGACATAACGCCCTAATAATGACTGATGAATCGAGCCATAGATCTGGAAGACCAAGCATATCGGGATACGAGATAATTGGAAGCTGGGAACAGAGAAAGCCAAGAAGAGCGTTTTCAGCGTGGTCACAATTTTCTAGTAATCTTGAGCCCTGAGCTCTCATCGACAAGGTGGTTTGAAAAGAGGCTCTTTATCAAGCGAACAATCCTATCCTCATGTGCTCCGTAAGTCATCAAGAAGAGCGCAGTGATCCTGGGCTCGTTAATTATTTCGTTAGCTTGTTTTACGAATTTGTAGCAGTTTTCAAAGCCCGCAGAAAGGATCATGTCTGAGATATTATCAAAGACAATGCCTATTCCAGTTCCAGCGGTCGAGCTGACAGTCTTGCTCAGCAAATCGAGCAACACAGCAGAATCGTTCTGAGGCACCAAAATTTCGTTCGAGACATCAGTCGGCTTGGGATAGGAGACTTCAGCAGAGAGAATGTAAAATTTGACTTCCGGATTTTTCATTAGTGCCTTGTACACTGGGCTTCCTCTCGAAGTGAAAACAAAGACAAGGTGGTTTTGGGAGATAAACTCGGTCGCAAAATCCTTGACCATACCCTCGTAGGGGTTAGAAGGCTCTATCTCAACCAAGAAGCTCTTCCCTTCGAGATACGCGCTGTCCACTCCCATCCGCTTAGAAAAGGGAAAAGACGCGACTGTTGCGTTGGGTTTCTCATGTAGCTTCGTGTCAAAGAATCCGGCGAGTGTTGATGCCTTCCGAAATATGAAGGCGGTGATGGAAAACACACATGCAAAGACGAGATACATCAAATCATTGGCATCAAGACCTGATATCCAGACGAAGCCATCGAAAACCATGAAGTCGAGTCCTATTCCCGCCCAGCAAACTGCGAGTATGAAGAGACTCCGTCTTATCGCCACGTTGGTTACCTTTCGGGCAGCCATTATCAGGAGCATGGTGGGATAGGCTAGAAAGTAGACAAGAATTACCAAAAGTATCGCAAGATAATCAATCCTGAATGTGGTGGAGGGAACGCGAATCCCCCAAAGGTTGCTCGTAGAGTAGCTGACAGAATAAGGCATGAAAATTATGAGATACAGGTCGGAGAGAACGATCAGAAAGCTGTAAATCACGAAGACAAACGCGTGCCTCAAGTGGTTGTTTACAACGTCTAGGAAAAGCGCCTTGTAGCTTGTGCCTGTGGGACGAAGATAAGTCGCAATCGCAGCGATTCCAAGGAGAAGAGCATTGAGAAGTACCAAAGATGTGCTAAGCTCTGTGTATATTTCCATGAGAAGCGCTGGGTGGGTAGAAGAATTGACAAGTTCTATCCTAACAAACTCGAGCAACACGAGCACCGCAGAGACGATGTACACGCAGAGAAGCGTAGTGCGGACGCTTTGATAGAGAGTGGTCTTTTGTTTGTACATATAGTAACCTGAGAGTATGGTGATAATCAGTGCGAATCCGTCGATAAGAGGCGAAATCAGCGGAGCGTAAATGCTACTTATCATCGCGACACACCAGAGAGCCTTCTCTTCACAGTCTGTTCCAGACCAGAGGTAAGAGCGAATGTTATTTGTTCGAGCCTTCTAGCGGCGTCAGAGTAGGGAAACCCATGAATGTGATTTCTCGCAATTAGACAGTACTTAGCGGCTAGGGCAATTGCGTGATCCAAAGCGCCCGAGTTCTCAAAAATTGAAATGAGCTTTGCCGAATCGTTGCTTGAAAGATCCTTTTTCCAAATCATAGAGCGTATCGAGTTCTTGATGACTTGATCCGAGTTGCTCATAGCATGGATTACAACAATGTTCGAAGCATGATTTTCGACATCTTTGAATATCGGCTTGCCCATATCTCCTGGGTTTCCCACGATGTCCAATACATCATCAACAATCTGGAATGCGATACCAAAGAAATGCCCAAATCTGTATCCATGCTCGACAAAGCGCGGCCTTCCTCCTCCGACTACAACTCCCGCTGCTATTGGCGCTGCGAAGAGAGGTGCTGTCTTGAGCGAAATCATGTCAAAGTACTCTTCTTCAGTCGCTTCGTGCTTTGCGGAAAGTAATATGTCAGCAAATTCTCCCTTTGCAACCATCTTTGCAGAGTTTGCGATTAAGGAAATAATCTTAGCAAGCTGCTTCTTGCTTATCTTTGTCCTTTCATAGCGAGCAAGTTCAGAGAACATGCTGAAGATTAGATAGTCGGAAACAAGTATGGCCCTTGTCGAGCCGTATTTCGAGTGGACAGTTGGTTCGCTGTGTCTCAATAGCGAGTCGTCTATTATGTCGTCCTGAATCAAAGAGGCGGTATGGGCGAGTTCGAATGCAAGTGCAGCGGGCAGAGCTTTCGAACAACTACCGCTAACTGCTTCACAGCCCAGCAGTGTAAGTATCGGTCTAATCCTTTTGCCACCTGATAGGAGCGCTTTCCAAGCTGCCTCCGAAAGCTGAGAATGGGATTCGAATCTCTCTTGAAGTGCAGAGTTCACAATCAGCCTGTATTCTTTAGTGACCTCCTCAAGGAACACCTTGGAGGTCTTGATTGCCTCGGACCATTCAAACGATGAAGAACTTTCCAACTAGAAGCACAGCTCCCCAAAGTGCGTATTCGCCGTCCCCGACAACATCGCAGAGGACATCGAGTCTTGAGAAATCTTTCAATCCGGCATGTCTGTACAAAACCGAGTAGAGTGTGAAACCAATCATAACGAGAGAGTATATTGGGAGCAGTCGCAGAGCCACAAGTGCCGAGACATACAAGGCAGAGCAAATGTCAATCAGCGTCATTATACGGAAAGAAGCAAATGTTCCATAGACAACAGGGATGGTTCTCACTCCCGATGCAGCATCTCCCGCGACATCACGAGCGTCAAAGAAAATCGTGTTAACTAGCAATCTAAGAAAGATGAAACCACCGATAAGAAGCAAGGTCGGTACCAGAAATCCGAAATAGAGTCCTACAAGGAAAGGGATCAGCGACCAAGCAAGAGAAATTACGATGTTCTTTACTAGCAAACTCTCCTTGAGCCTCTTTGCCCCGAGAACCCTAACAAGTTTCTTCGAACCCAAGCTGTAAAGGAAGCTTAGGAGCAATGGAACAAGGAGTCCGAAGAAGAATGGGAGACTGTGGAAAAATGCGAGGAGATAGCCTATCGCGAAGCACGTTCCGAAAATGAAAGGAAGAAGTTTCTTTCTGGCACGAAGATAGCTCGTCCTTTCCGGATTTGCCAAACTATCTTTCTCCATTTCGACGCTCCTGTCTAGGGTGTACGCGCCATAAGAGAAGAGATAAGCAAGGAGAAGAAGAGTAAAAGTGGGAGTCCTGTTGATCAGGAAGGAACAGAACGCGGCGATGCTAACCGTGCCAAGCGCCAAGAGATGTCCTCCATAGACTATCTCTCTTGCAATGATACGAATCATGTCGAACGCAACTGCGAATCCTTCGCTTTGAGCCAGTCAACGGAGAATCTCTTTTCCGAATTTCTTTCAGGTCGAAAAGGGAATAATCTCGATTCCCTTCTGAGTGAAGGCGACCGCATGATACTTCCTGCTGTGATCGGTTCCTCTGAGCTTTCTCACTATGAATCTCGTCTTCATTTCCATTTGTGGTGAAATGAAACTCTCGAGCTGGAAGATGCCGTCGGCAAGAAACTCTTCGATCCCTGAAGCAGTTTCAAACGAGGACTGGGGTTTACTTATCGTCATTAGCGTCGTTATACCTTCGCGCTTGAGTGTCTTGTAGATCAAATGCATCAAAAACGCATAGTCAAACTGTTCGCTCGCGCCGCTCAGGAATGCTGTAAGAGAATCCACGACCAATCTCTTCCCCTTTATCTCATCGAGTGCCCCAAGAATAGCTTCTATGTTGGAACCCATGCCGCTCCCTTCGAGAATCTCAAGATCTATGAGTTTGAGCTTGTGCGCACGCTCAAGGCTCTCAAGGTCCATTCCGTACTTTGACATGTTCCTTCTGAGGCTCCCGACATCCTCTTCAAATGTCGCAAAGACCGCCGATTCACCGTATAATTTTACGGCATTGCACAAGAACTGACAAGAGAAAGTTGTCTTACCCGCTCCGACTCCTCCTGCGAGCAATACAAAATCCCCCGGTTGAAGCCCGCCTTCGATAAGCTTGTCAAGTCCTGGAATGCCAGTCGGAATTCTCTTTCCCTGAGTGGGTTTACTTATACCAGTAGGCAACGAAGCTTCGTTTGCTGATTGCATTCGCGATAGATCTACCTTGCTTAATAGTGAAAGAAACAATGCAAGTGCCGTATATCGTTATTAGACATTCTACTGAGGGAGTTGCATGTTTTTTCTTGAATCCGGCAAAGAAAGAAGTTTTTCGGAGTCTGTGCCTCGTATTCGTACCGGATTTTCACATGCCTTTTCTTCAGCTATCGAAAACAGATAATCCGAATCAGCCTTTTGTCTGAGCTTGAGCCTGCCGCACCAAAAAACGCAGAATATCTCCTTGTCGAAACAATAAGGCAGGTCGGCGTTTCAAATTACTCGCTTCTGTCTAGACTGACCGGCCTCAATCCGGAAACCGTGCGATACAAAGTAAACAGGCAGCTTAGCAAGCTCGGCCTTTCCATTCAGGTTAACGTCGATTATGTTCAGCTAGGATTCTCAATGTTTGTACTGCTCATCAAAGCGCGCTCGATTGAAGGAAAATCATGGCTCGATCATTCAAGTTATTTGAAATTTGTGGGCAAGCTCATGGGGAGCGATCGTTATCTCTGCATCTGCACGCTTCCAAACAGATTCAAGAAGAAATACACCGATTCTCTCGAGGAACTTCGTAAGATGGGCTTGATCGACACATTTGAAATGTCAGAAGTATCTTGGGTGAGATACCCACCACTCCGATCAGAGTTTTTCGACTTTGATGAAGGCAAGTGGCTGATCGACTGGAGCCGGCTTGGGAATACTCAAAAGGAGCTTGGGGCGACTTCTGTTTTTTCGTCAGCAGTCGATTCCAAGGTAGATTATTTGGACGTGAAGATCCTGAAATTTCTTCAAGAAGATCCAACCATCAATCCTGCCAAAATTGCAAAGACGCTTGGTGCGAATCCACGGACAATTAGGTATCACTACCTGGAACATATCATAAAGGGCAGGCTCATCTTGGACAATAATGTACGCTGGACGAAGCCAAAGCTCGAAGCTCAAGGAGAAGGAGAATCAATGCAGGTTGTCTTCGCATTCAGAGGCATGGAAAAAGAGGAAACGGCTTTGGCGAGAAAGATTTGCAACTCAATTCCGTTCACTTGGCTTGAGGCAGGAACGTTGGAAAGATCTTATTTTTCATTTCTAGACATTCCTTCGAAGAATTTCCATGAAGCTGTAAGATATGTCGAGACACATATTGACACGTTTAGAAGCAAGTTCGAATTGATGATGCTAGATCCTGCGAAGACTCAATCCTTCAATATTCCTGATGAAATGTTTGATGAAGAGCGAGGTTGGAGACTCTTTACTTATCAAGAATCCCCAAGATTTGCAAGACAAGAAACTCCAAGAGTTAACTCTCTCTTCTCTTCCACATCCCAGCCATCTTCATCCAATTTCCCTGAATCCACCTGAGTATTTTGCAAGCGTTAATCGAAGATTTTCGAGCTCCATAGATCAGGATCACTAATTCAGAAAGGGTTTAACTCACATTGCCGGAAAGTCCTACGTAGTAGCTACGCATCGAGGAAGGAAAGAAGCTCGAGGTACGCTACTAGTAAAGTGGATTGCTTTTGGTACACAATAGCAGGCTGGCTCTGCTCATATTTGCATCCGTTTTGCTCGTTGGATTGCCAAGCGTAGTGGCTCCTCTAACAGTAAGCTCTTATTCGTTGCAAGCGCAATCAAACTCTCAAAGCTCTGGCGGGATACTAGAACTTTCGATGGCTGGCGGAGTATTGAGCGCGGGTAATCAGCAATACTTCACCTCTGGAGGAGCTTTGTTCTTTGCGAAGGTAAATGGAGAGATCCTCAACTCAAGTTCAGCTCGTATTTCTTACGAGACTCATGCCAGTGTAGTTGGACTTTCAGTGAGAGGAGATTCTGAACTGCAAATTTCTGGAACGACACTGGGTGACAAGAAACAAGTATCCGTGACCATCCACACTTCACTGTTTAACATGACTCCTATCATGGAATTCCCCCTCGGGTGCCAGACGAACTGCACGAGTGCCATTCCTGCAATGTTTCTTGGAGCTGGCAAGATACAAGGAGAAGATGGCGTGGGTCGATTTGGATCTGAGATAGTTATGGCCTTTGAATCACCCTACCTTAACCCGTGGGGAGGTCCAATATTGATGGCTTCGCAAGACAACTCGACGGTGATAGTGACAAGTTACACCAAATCTATCGTGGATTGGAAGGGGGTCGAACTAGGCGGAATAGTAATGGGTGAATACAAAGGAGAAAGAAATGTTTTCGGTGAGTTCGGAATGGTCGTGAATTCTAGGGAGAATCTGCTTTTGGGCGTGGAATTTGACCGGGGATCGATTTCATTTTTCGGAATGAATAGAAAGAACTTTGATGCATCAGGATCGTTCCACGGAGTTTCAATCATTCCAACTGAAGGAGCCTTCTCCTGTGCCGAGGAACTGCATCTGCCACCAGGTACGTGCACTGCTACGGGCCTCAATTCCACCGGCTCGCTTGAGCTTCAAAGCAGGGCCTTCAGCATTTCTGGTTGGTATCATACTGTCTGGTCAATACCTGCTTTTGGGTTCAACAGTTCTGTTTTAGCTGATGTTTCGAGAACCCAAAACCATTGAGTCTTCAAAGATCTCTCTGAACTCTTCCGCCGGATTCACAAAAAAAGCGAACTAAACGATTGGGATAAAAGTTAAACTTTGCTAAATCCTACTTGGGTAGTGTCCACTTACTCAATTGATAGCATTATTTTCTTTGCTGTAAGATACGCACAAAATTCTCTTCAAAAATGGTATCTTGCGACCTGCGAGCCGGCTTAAGTAGCCGCTACCTCCTACTTGAAAGCTCACTCCTTCCCCTCTTCAGGGAGAACTCGAAAGTATGATGAAGGAAATTGCTGGCAGAAGAATA
>CADDZS010000059.1 GCA_902812485.1 archaeon | reverse complement strand
GACATGAAGTCTATCCTGTGACTCTGACTGGGATGGGGGACAGAGTTCACCTTGCATCGAGGGATCTAGGCATTGAAACCGCAGTCCAAGATGTTCTGAATGTGATCAAATACAATGACCTTGACGACTTTATTGGTTGGTCATAGCTTCGCAGGCAAGGTCGCTGGCGCAGTTGCAGATAAAGTCGCTTAGAAAGTGAAGATGATTATCTACCTCGATGCCTTTCGACCCGCGAAGGGAGTGAGAAAACCTCAAGGAGCCTTACGGCCTGACGAATTCTGTGCCCTAAAGGCTGATCAGTGGACGATACCACTCACGGAGGAGATAGTTGACATGATTGGGAGGGATGTTGTGGGAAAGGATCGTGAGTGGTTAATGTCGAAAGCGACTCCCTGGCCCTTGAAGCTTGCGAATGAGCCTGTGGTACTCTCTGAGAATTTTGACTCTGTGAGAAATGCCTTCATATTCTGCACTTTGGCAGGCGACCCGGTTGATGAAATCGTAGCTGGACAATGGGGTAAACTCGACGGCCCATACAAGCTCATAGAGGCAGGATACTGGCCTATGATTACGAAGCTAAGTGAGCTTGTTGAAGACATTCTTGAGCTGTCGACCTAGACAGAGATCAGCTAGCACCAAATTATCACACCAAAGCCTCCACACATTGAAAAGAGATCGAAGCACTGGATCATCGGTGAAGAATCGAAACCTTCTTTAGAGCGAGCTTGCTTGCTCAGAGAGCACGAAGTTTGTTCTCAAATGTCATCTGAGTCTAGCAAATGGAGTATGAAGGGAGGTTATTTCGAAACATGCAACTGCGAGGTTGAGTGTCCCTGTATTTTCATGAGTGCTCCGAGCCACGATGACTGCACAGTGCTAGTGGCATGGCACATAGATGAGGGAAGTTTTGATAACCTCGATCTCGGAGGAATGAATGTCGTCGCATTGTTCCATTCGCCCGGGAACATGTTCACGACAAAGTGGAGGGTTGCAATGTATGTAGACGAAAGAGCGTCGAAGGAACAAACTCTGGCTTTAACCAAGATATTCGGAGGGCAGGTGGGCGGAGTTCCTGGGGCGCTTGCTTCCTTCATCGGCGAAGTGGCTGGGGTAAAGAATGCTAAGATAGATTTTCGATCCAGCGGAAAAAATCGCAGTGTGAGGGTTCAGGGCTTGGGGGAGGCAGAGATAGAAGCGATCGAGGGTCAGGGAGGCTCTGAGGTTGAGATCCAGAATCATCCGATTGCCGTGAGTCCAGGTCACACTGCGACAGTGGCAAAGTCGAAGAAGTTCAGCGTCCACGATCTGGGGTTTGATGTGGAGCTATCAAATCGATCTGGTCTGTACGCGCCATTCAAGTACTCCGGACCATGATGGATAAAAAGGCAATAATTTCGCCTGAAAAGATCCGAAACTTTCTGCTTCCTTCCTATTTCCTTTGCAACTCTTTCCTATCCAAATTCCAGAGAGTCTCTTTCTTTTTGCCTACTCTGTTCTAGACATATGTTCCTTGAAAAGACTCGTAGAGCACTGTTCAACCTAGGCGTGTAGCTTTGCTCGATAAGAGAAACGACTAACACTAGTATCCATACTCGCCCGGAGTCGCCGACTTTAGTACTGACAGTAGCAGTAGTTGTTGTTATTATTGCAGCGTGGGTCGAGCTCGGGCTAACAACTCCACTGTGAACTACCCCCGGTGCATTTGGAAGCCCCCACCAATCTTGAGTCAGATACCATTGCCCATTCTGATAATTGTAGTCAAGCTCGTATGGGAGGTAGAGGGTGTGAGTGTTGTTTCCATGTCCGAGCACATACCAGAGGTCTGCTGTGACCTTGGCAGATGAGGCGCTCAAAAACACAACACTGTAGTTGTAAACAGTCCAGTAGCTTGGGCCGTTCGAAAAGAATTTTGTCCAAGTTGAGGATATGGCACTCCCTGTATATGGACCGCTTGTAGTATTAAGAGGGCTGTTATGGACATACCACCAGAGTGAAGCGGTCGAGGAGTACTGAGACATTGTCGCAGAGAGATTTGCGTCACCAATAGCAGTCCAGTGGGCGAAAGCTAGTCCAGTGACGATCTCATAATTATTTGAGCTGGTCGTCGGCGGTGTCATCGCTCGAAGGAAATAGAGTCCAAACCCTGCTCCCGCGATTATAACCAAAACAACGACGACGATCGTGAAAAGTACAGTTGAGATTCCAAGCATAGACGATCTTTTTTACGTCCTTCATGGCGCTTTTGCAACCTTGGAGTTCTGTAACTTCTTGACAATTCTTCCAGATCAGCCTCCTGACAATCGAAACCGACTGGTAGTATCAATCAGAGCTGAGTACGAGTGGATTTATTTACGGATTTTCCAAAATCATGGCTGAATTCATTCCCCCTATCCTATTGCATTACTACAACTTTTTTCGGGGTAAGAATTGTCGAAATCGTAATGAAGCAGAGGGGCTTCTCGATGATCGAAGTTTCAAATGGGTTCTTCATCTTGCTAAGCGTTTAGACGCTCTTTTCAAAAAAAGAAAGAAAGAGAGAAACCCTAGTAAACCAGACTCTACTTTCTATTCACCCAGAGTATCAAAAGGACTTGTTTCGCTTTCTCGTGCGCCTAGAAAACAGGCAAGACGGCAAGTACACTTCAAAAGATGTTCTCACCGTGTTAATAAAGCTCAGAAAGAGTGTAGATGAGTTCGGCGCAGTCGTAAAGAACCTGAGGATCACCGAAAGGGCGCTTGAATTTGATCTATACGTTCCTGATGAAAGCTCCAAAGAACGCTCACTCGAGAAGTTATCAAGAGACTTTGGGAACATTTTGAACGAGAAGGAAATTACTCAGGAAAGAGGAGCTCAAAAGGAGCCGACCCTTTTTCAAAGCAAGGAGGAAACAATCAAGCTCGGAGTCGAGCTTTTCAATGAACAAAGATTCTGGGAGTGCCACGAGACGATAGAGGAAATCTGGAGAAGAGAGGTGGATAGGGCGGAGAAGGAAGTGCAACAAGGCTTCATACTTGCGGCCTCTGCCCTCGTGCACCATCAACGAAACGAAGACAATGTTTGCTTGGGGATGATTCCAAGGGCTCTTGCGAAATTAGAATCTTGGGCCGAGCCTTCATACTACTCTTTAAATGTAAATCTTCTGAAGGATAGGCTCAAAAGAATACTAGAGAGCAAAAAAATCGAACCCTTTCTGCTCTAAATAATTTCCCCTCGCAAGCCCTACTATACTTCTCTAACAGCGGAAATTATTCGAGATTAACTTTCCTGATATTCGATAATTCTTCTCGGACTGGATGATCGAAAGGACTTATAGGCGAGACGCCAAAGAAACCTTACTCAAAGGAAAGATCATGAAAAGGAAACCACTTGGCAGGACCGGTGTCTACATACCTGAAATAGGGCTCGGAACTTGGAAGTATCGCGGAGGAATCGAGCCACTGAGAGTTGGAATTTCGCTTGGTGCAAACATGATCGATACCGCGGAAATGTACGGAACAGAGGACATCGTGGGAAGGGCGATAGATGGAATCAGGGATGATGTTTTTGTGGCGACGAAGGTCTCACCGCAACATTTCCACTATGACGACCTGATCAAATCAGCGGAAACGAGTCTAAAGAAGCTGAACACGAACGTAATAGATCTCTATCAGCTCCACTGGCCAAATCCGGGCATTCCAATAAGGGAAACGATGAAAGCTATGGAGGACCTAGTAAAATGGGGGAAGATCAGATTCATTGGAGTGAGCAATTTTTCAGTGAGACAAATGGAAGAAGCAAGCGCAGCACTTTCTTCAAACGAGATCGTGTCAAATCAGGTGGAATACAGCCTTGTTGAAAGAGGAATAGAGTCAGATCTGATTCCTTACTGCGTTAAGGAAAAGGTTACAATAATTGCGTACAGCCCGCTTGCAAGAGGAGGACTTCTTGGGGGCTCCAGTCGGGGCTCAAAGCTCCTTGAAGAGCTTTCAAGGAAATACGGAAAGACCAAGGCACAGATAGCTCTCAACTGGGTTATAAGCAAGGAAGAAAACATAGTTGCGATTCCCAAGGCTGATAGAGTTGAGCATGTCAAGGAAGACTGTGGTGCTTCAGGCTGGAAGCTCTCGGAAGACGATATCAAAGAGCTCAACAAGGTATTCAGCTGAAAAGAGGAGGAAAATTTCGCTCTCTATTTTTCCTTCTCTTCAATTGGAAGGATGAGAAAAAGAAAGAGGAGAGAGAGGGGGAGGCGCTGAGTAGAAAGAATGGATCTTGGAATTTCTGGGAAGAGCGCAATAGTCTGCGGGGCAAGCAGCGGCATAGGTCGAGCAGTGGCTTTCGAACTTGGGAAAGAGGGAGCCCGAGTGCTAATCTGTTCTAGGCATGAAGAAAGGATCAAGGAGGTTGCACTTGAGCTCAAATCCCGAATTGGCGAAGGGGAGATCGTTCCCTTCAAGGCAGACGTGTCAAAGAAGGAGGATGTCAAGGCACTCGTCGGGAAGGCAAGCGACGAGTTCGGCGGAGTCGATATTCTCTTCACAAACGCTGCAGGCCCAAGGCCTGGTCGGTTCATGGAGATATCGGATGAAGACTGGAACAACGCGTTCAACATGACGCTCATGAGTGTGATCTATCTTTCTAGGGAGTGCATTCCCATAATGAAGCAGAGGGGCGGAGGCTCCATTGTAAACAATGTATCAGTCTCGGTGAAGCAACCACTGCCTAATCTTGTTCTCTCGAATTCGATCAGGATGGCAGTAATCGGACTCGCCAAGACTCTCTCCTTTGAATTGGCTCAGTGGGGAATACGCGTAAACAACGTCTGTCCCGCCCACACCAGAACTCCACGTGTCGAATCTCTTCTTTCAGACACTATGAATAGAGAAGGCATAAGCAGAGAAGAAGCGCTTGCTCGGCTAGTTGAAGAAATACCTCTGCGGAGAATTGGAGAGCCGGAGGAGGTTGCTTCTCTCGTGGCATTCCTTTGCTCCGAGAGAGCGAAATTCATCACTGGTTCGACGCTCTTCGTGGACGGCGGTTCGATCAGGGCAACTCTCTAGAGGCTCAAAATATATTTTCCTTCTAATCTTTGCCCTTTCTTTTTTTCAAGGATTCTAATCTTCCGTCTTCTTTCTCCGAGTAAACATGATTTTTTCCCTTCTTCCTCCTCCCCAGCTACAGAGGCCATAAACAGTCCACTGCAAGGCAATAGAGGGAGGCGGTTTGAAGGAAAACGTAGGATTTACCATTTCTCGGGCGAAGAAGCTTTAATTCGTCCTTTTTGTATTTGCTACTCCTATGAATAGAGGCGATTTCACGAAATGTCATTGCTAAGCCAACTTCCACTTGTTGCGATTTGGCTTCCATGTAACAACTTGTCTTCGAGCAAACGTTTCTACAAAGATGTCGTGGGCCTGAAGATGATACATGAAACCAGTTCAGAAGCGCACTTTGATTTGGGAACAATAAGACTTTCCCTCCGTGAGGGAAACGCCCCTCAAGATTCGAAGGGAAACCATAACGCGTCGAAATCCGCGCCGTCGTCGTCTCCCATCAAATCGAGCGAGTCAGTTTCCTTTGAACAGAAACATCGTCTTGTGTTCTTAGTGGAGAACCAAATTGAAACTGTTTACTCAGATCTTGCCAAAAGAGGAGTGAAGCTCAAGCCAAAGAAAATACTTGAGGATTCGATGGGAAAGGCGGCATGGTTCAACGACCCAGACGGCAATGTGATCTATTTGTGGCAGCCTCCAAAGAGAGAATCGAAGAATTACAAGGATGTCGAATCTCTCATAAAGCACTACGAATCGATTTCGCGAGCGCTAGCCGACCTGCGTGAAGAAGACTTCACCTCCTCATGAGCTCTCTACCAAGGAAAGAAGCATCTCTTCAATATGTCAATTACGGATCAATTGGGAAATGGAGGTGAAATGAACAATACATGAGTGAATTCTCAGAGCTTCTAAAGCAACGATCGGTTACGCTGGTTCCTCGACAGCTTTCAAGAAGGACTGCGATGCTTGAGGGGGACCGGACACTGTTCAAGTATGTCAGATCGAGAAACTCCCAAATCTCAAGGCCAGATGTCGTCTCTGGTTCTACGCCGCCTGGCGTATTCGTTGGAAGGTTCGGATATCCAAAAGTCTTTGTGGGCCCGATGGTTCCCAGAATCTACGGCGACACGAGTCTTCTCGACACTCCAGAGATGTGGAGGGGAAAAACCATCGAGGATATAGTCGATTACAGGTACAGCCTTGTGAGGGGCTGCTCAAAGATGGATGTTGACCAAGCTGTTGATGCTTCTAGGCTCTTATCTGATCTTCAAGAAGTGGCAATGTCTTCAAGGCCAGCAGACTCGGAGCTCAAACTTGCTAGGAGTCCAGTTGAAAGAGTGGTTCTCAACGAAAACAGCCAGCCCTTTGGTCCCTCTGCCCCAATGCTCGATTTCAAGACCTCCGGCAATCTCTCGGTGGATAGAAGGATCGAAAGGGCCTATTATGACTCTGATCTGAAAGCCTCAGATGCTCTTTTCGGCCTTTACAGAGAAGGGGTCCTGTTCAGTAAGCTCGAGAAGGCGCTCTCAGTAGGAATGTTCGGCGAAAGGAAGAGAAGGAAGCTTGTCCCGACGAGGTGGAGTATAACAGCAGTCGACAGCGCACTTTCCTTGAGGCTCATAGAGGAGATCAAGGATTATGACACCATAGACGAATTCCGAGTGTTCAGATACGAAAACTTGGACAATGTGTACGTCGGGATCCTCACTCCAGAGAAATGGAAGTTCGAATGGATCGAAGCTTGGCATTCTGGAACTGCTTGGAATCAATTTGGGTCTCGTCCAGCGATGATTGGGGATTTCGAAGGATATCATGGAAGAAAGACTTACGCAAAGCCCGGCGGATGCTACTATTCGACGAGATTTGCGGTGTCCGAATATCTCTCGAGGGAGAAGAAACAAGCGGGAGCGATCATGCTAAGGGAGATACATCCAGGTTACATTCTCCCTGTCGGGGTTTGGAATGTCAGGGAAAGCATTCGCGCAATGCTTCTCGGCAAGTACTCGAGTTTTGACACTTTCGAGCAAGCGCTAGACTTTGCATGTTCTCACTTTTTGATAGGCAAAGAGTTTTGGATTTCGAGCTCGGAGCTCTTGAAGCAGGCGAAGGAGCAGAGAAAGATTTCACAGTACTTTCAGTCTTTTCCTTCTTCTATAATTCACTAGTCGTCTTCTCTTGGCCTCTCTCCTCCCTTGAATTCTAGAAAGACAAGGGAAATCGAGATGCGTTTATTCTCAAGATCCCCATGAGGAAAAAAGTGGGTTGTTCACCTTTCTCCGGGTTCCTATTTTCCCATGGTAAAGTTCATGAAGGCCTGCCTGCCCCTTCCCAAGGCGCAAATAGATGAACTCCGGCCTCTTTCTCAGAAGAAATGATGGATAAGAGCAATTGAAAGGATTGCTATGATGATTATTATTCCCTTTGATTGTGGCTCAGCTAGCCTCTCCTTCGGTCCGAATCCTTTCCTTCGAAGAAAAATTAGATAATTAGTCCACGAAATTCCTTCTTATTTCTTCTTGCCTGAAGAGCGAGAAGAGGCTTTCTTCCCCCTGTTCGCTTTAACCCCACTTTTTCTTCCACCATTATTATCGACATTCTTCTTTCTCATTCTGCTCTTACGTGTCATAGCTGACCTTACAGTCCTCGTTCTTCTGGCCCCTCTTCGAACAGCACCACGCTTTTGAGCCACATAGCACTTCCTTGGAGTGTGCCTTCCCTTCTCTTTGTGACGATAGACAAGGTAGGTGTATTTTCTACCGGAGCTTCCTCTGATCATAAACCTGTATGGTCTCCAAGCTCTCTTTCCGCATTTCGGGCAAATGGTTACCATGTTTAGGGCGCTTGAATAATCCCAAATGGAGCTAAATATATTCTTTAGCTATGATTCCGGCTCCAAATCAACACGAGTCGAAGATGGCTAGGGTGGTGGGCGAGAGAGATTTTCTGAGAGCTCCCCAAAGCAAGCAAGCTCTTGCGCTTTTCCGACTCGCACATTCCCCGCTGCTAAATTTCTGCGCTCCAAATCACGAGGAAACAGGCAAGCAAGCCCTTTTCCGAATTCGATAGTGAATACTTATATAAGCAAGGAACCGAAACTTCTCTCTAACAGAGTGTAAAGCTCGAGAACAACAAAAAAGAAGAAGAAGAAGAAACAAAAGGACGATTTCTCTCACTTCGGCGAATAACAGACTGGCAAGATTGGAACTTTGTTTTTCCTCGCTCATGATATTCATGAGTGGGAAAAAGAGCACTATCCATTTTTTCCTCTCTCTCTCTGCTTGTTCTGTCTCTTTTCGGGAGAAAAGAGACATTGTCCTTTAAAAAGAAAAGCGCTGAGCGCTTTGGGTGGGAATCTTTGCAACTCCTCTTCGCCTAAAGATTGTGGGGCAGATAGAGTAGAAGAAAAAGAAGAAACAAGTCCCTTTTAGATTGATTTAATTTTTCTTATGCTCTTGGCTTTACGCTAAAAAACAAAATCATAACCAACCAAAGGAATTTGAAAGGAAGTAGAAAGAAAAAGACATGACAGAGAACACATCAGAACAACAAGTTGTTTCGGGGTCGAATGGATTCGACAAACTGAACGTGCAACCGCAGATTCTGCGCGCGCTTGAAGAAGCAGGATATGAGCAAATGTTCCCGATTCAGGAACAAGCAATCGTCCCACTCTTGGAAGGGAAGGACGTAATTGGACAAGCTCACACGGGGTCAGGCAAAACGGCTGCCTATTCGATCCCCATAATTCAAAGTCTGAGCACCAAACAGAGTGGGTACGTTCAAGCACTTGTTATCGTTCCCACCCGAGAACTTGCCATTCAAGTAGCAGAAGAATTCAACAAGCTCTCAAAGTATACAAGCGTGAAAGCCTATCCAGTGTATGGGGGGCAGGCGATCACTCCCCAAATTGAGAGATTGCTAAAGCGGCCTCCGCAGGTTGTCATTGCAACCCCTGGGAGACTCATCGATCATATCGAGCGCAGAACGATAGATCTCGGTGATGTGCTCACAGTAGTATTGGACGAGGCCGATCGAATGCTAGACATGGGATTCATAGACGATGTTGATTACATATTGAAGCAGCTGCCCCCCGGGACTCAAACGGCTCTTTTCTCCGCGACGATGCCACGCGAGATAGTACAGCTTTCCCAGAAATACATGGAAAGACCAGTAAAGGTGCTCATCGACACCGACGAAATTTCCCTCGATACGATTGTTCAAAAGTACGCCGTGGTTGACGAGCGATCAAAGTTCGTAGCCCTTGTGGAGTACATAAAGCGGAGCCGGATTTCTTCTGGGATAATCTTTTGCGCCACGAAGATAAGGACTCAGAGGCTCGCAGAGAGGCTTGAAGCTGCTGGTTTCAAAGCTGCTCCCATACACGGTGATCTCTCTCAGAGTCGAAGAGAACATGCGATGCGCAATTTCCGAAATGGCTATGTTGAGCTTCTCGTGGCGACTGATGTTGCCGCTAGGGGTATAGACGTTCCAATTGTGAGCCATGTGATAAATTACGATGTTCCCCAGGATCCGCTGACCTATTTTCACAGGATAGGGAGGACTGCTCGGGCTGGAAAGACTGGAAGTGCAATGACACTTGTCTCGGAAGCTGAATATCCTGATTTTGCCAGAATTTCAGGAATGACTCAAGCGAGCATAACCAAGGTTACAGGATTGCTCCCCGAAGGCTTTAGATCTTCAAGAGAAGACTCTATTGCGGTCGGCTTTCGGGAGGGATCAGGTAAACAAGGTGGAGGAGGGTGGCAGAGTAGAGGAAGAAGAAGAGGGATCAGGAGCTTTGCCACTTTTCGAAGAGACGCCGGTAATAGAGAAGGAGTAGGAGCGGGAAGAACGAGAAGAAGACTGCAAGGACTAGAAAGTGGTCGTCATGGCTTTTCACAATCGAGCCGCCGATGGTACGGTGGAGACCGGCAGAGTCGTTCCCAAGATTTCGCCGGAGGGAGAAACGGAGGGAGCGCCGAGGGAAGTCGACAAGACCGTTTTGACTTTGTCGAGAGAGTTGCGGTGCAGAATTTTTCCAATTCCTTCGAACAAAGACGCGGCTATCAAGGCCGCGAAAGGCGCCGTTGATAAGGAAAAAGGCTCTGGGAAAAGAAGAAGGGGAAGCTAGACAGAAGGGAAGAAGAGGAAGAGGGGAAATATGAGCTCAAAACTATCCAAAGCAGACTTTGCAACACTCATCCCCATTCGCAATATGGACAGGGCTGTCAAGTTCTACACTTCGAAACTCGGAGGAAAGCTCAACATGAGAGCTGAGGGAGAGATGAAAGATTCATGGGCTTCGATTAAAATCGGCCGGGAAGAATTTTGGCTTGTCAATCCACCAGATCCGAGACCGAAGATCCCTGATCTTTCATTTTTTGCCTTTGTAGTAAAGGACTTGAAGAGCGTCGTGAAAGGGCTCAAAAATAGGGGTGTGAGATTTCAAAAAGCCGAGAGAGGGGCTGAAGTAACAAGGGTCGATGGTCCGATATCATATAGCGAATTTGGAGCTTCTGCCTTTTTCAATGATACTGAAGGCAATTTGCTCATGCTGTGGCAGAATGCAGAGATGTGAGCAATTAATTCACGGAAGAGACGGCGCAATGCACTGAGTAAGATCTCTCTCACTCACTCTCTTCGAGTACTGCGGCCGATGGAATGTGATGATTTCCTTGATTATTCTTACGTCTGCTTCTCATTTATCCAATCCGTCTTTCTACACTCTGCTTCTTGATTCGTAGTTATTTGAATTGGTGCCCTTTTTCCCCTCTTTCATTGTTTCGTCATTCACATACGAAAGAATTATGAGTGCAATAATCTCTCCTCGATTCCAATTCGATTTTTTCTTTTAGGACCAAATAATGATTTTATCTCTTGTAACGTAACTCCGTTCGCCGTGAAGAATTTGAAAATATAATCACGAGGTATTTCAGTGCAGAAAACCGGGATGCCCTTTGCGTAAGCGTACCCAACTTCGAGCGCAGTGCTTGGGCCAATGTAGCCTTTTGGGTTTACGACGAGAACAAAACTACTTTTCGCGATTGCCCTGAAGTTCCTTTCCTGAAGCTGCCTTGGAGTACCATTCTCTCCTTTAAGGTATACAAAGCCATGAGTCGAGTACTTCCTTATTGCGTATTTCGGAATCAGAACTCTTATTCCAAGCCTTTTACACTCAAGAAGCTTCTCCCCAATTTGCTTCAAGTGCTTGTTGTAGCTTCCGCATATGGATACTGAGACTGTCAAACCTTGTACTGCTTCACTTCTCCCTGACCAAAGAGACGAAAGAGAATCGAAACTCGTTATCTTCCTTCTTCTTCTTTTTTCTTTTCTCTGCTTCATCTTCACCCTGAAATGGGAAGATGCCTATGCGACGCTTGAAAAATTGTAGAGTACTCATGAGTTCGGAATCTTTTTTGAATAAAGTGCATTTGAGTAATAGATTCAAAATCCATATCCTAAAGGAAAGAAAGCGGAGAGAGTTCTCAAGATTTGAGCAAGCGCAAGAAAGCAGAGTTAAATGCATGGACATTCATACCTTTGTCACAAGCGAGCCTTCAATTTGTCAAGCTCCGGCGCATTATCTCCTCCTTCTCCTTCCTCCTCTTCGGTGTCGCCCCTTTCTGATCTTCATTCACCACAAAGCAAGCCTCTAGTAGAAGCCGCAGGAATAATCAAGCGCTATGGATCCGTACTTGCTCTTTCCGGGCTTGATCTCAAAGTGATGCCAGGAGAAATTTACGGCCTGCTCGGACCAAATGGCGCGGGAAAGAGCACAATGATAAGGATTATCACGGGGCTTCTCGAGCCAACATCCGGCTATCTCAGGGTCATGGGCTATGACCCCTCAGAGAATCCCGTGGAAGTCAAGTCTTTGATAGGATACGTGTCTGAAAATCCTTTGCTCTATGAATCTCTCACTCCAAGAGATTTCTTCGAATTTGTCGCCTCAGTGAGGAAGATTGATCGCGAAACTGCCAACAGGAGGGTGTCTTATCTCTCTCGAGCTTTTGGCTTGATCGAGTATTATGATTCCCCAATCGCGACCCTTTCTATGGGAACAAAGCAGAAAGTTGCGATAATAGCAGCTTTGATTCATGAGCCGCCACTCCTGCTTCTCGACGAGCCTTTAAACGGCCTCGATGCCAAGACAAGCCGCATACTGAAGGACATCATCTCATTTCATACCAAAGAGAAAAATGGGGCTGTTCTGTTCTCAACTCACATTATGGAGATAGCTCAAACCATATGCGACAGGATTGGGATCATTTATCAGGGCAAGATCGTCGCCGAAGGATCTCTAGATCAACTCAGACAAAAGATCAACACTGGCGCCAACGCTAGTAGCACGACTCTCGAGGAGGTCTTCTTGAAGCTCACTCATGAAGAAGAAGAAATTGCTAAAACTGTGAGCTCTCTTAGAGAAGCCTTCCTAGCAGACAAATCTTGATGATAAACGTCATCTCTCGAATTTTGAGAGACAAAAGAGTACAAATCCTCTCCGATGCTTTTCGAATAAGCCGCTACCCGTACGTTGAACTTGCATACAAATCAGTTCAGCTGACTCGGGGTCTTGGAAGCCAGCAACGCAGTAGTACTTCTTTTGCCTCGAGCTTTGGTAATTCGCTGAATATCTTTCACTCTGCGATGAAAAATGCAAAATACAGCAAGGCAATAATGGCAATTTTCAATTCAATTGCTGTCGCGGTTCCCTTTGCCGTATATGGTTCGAATCCGAATCTGCTCACACTCGCGAGCTCTGTTGCCCTTAGCCTTGCGATCAGCTTTGGTTACTTTTTGCTTTATTCTCTGCAAATCCTTCCGTCTTTTGTGAGTACGGATCCTTTTTCCCTAATCTCAACCTTGCCCCTCGACAAGATTGAATTTCAAAGAGTATTGTTCTTCGCATTTTTCCGGACGGTAGACTATCTTGTGTTTAGTTCGCTCGCAAGTCAGCTTTTGGTGGTCTCTTTGCTCACGCACTCGCTAGCCGCGACGCTTTTGATCCTGCTTTCCTCGATCTTCAATTTGATCTTCGCCGCAACTGTTGGGCTATGGCTTTCAAGAATTTTTTATAGAAACCTTTCACAAGGAGGTCGATCCAAAACAGCTTCGCTTGTTCGTTTTGTTTTCCTCTTGACTTGGGCGTTTGCTGGGATAAGCGTCGGTTTTGTCTTCAATTTCATAAGATTCGCCGTGCCTGAGCTTGCGAGTGTGATATCAGGCACCTCACCGGAGACAATTCGGCTATTATTGCTTGTACTACATCCTTTCTCCACAGGCCTTGTAGTTGCTAGCGTCATGTATCCTAGGCTCCTACTAGGATCGTTTGCGTCGAATCTAGCAGGGCAGGGAGGCTATGCACGTGTGCTGGATTCGCTACCTTTCGCGTCAATGGGCGGATACTTGGTACTTGCGATTCTTGCAGCGAGATTCACGGCCAACTCTGTCTTGGATATCGCGAAGGGTGGCGGGGGAAAAGGGACAAAAGTAATTCGTGAAAAATCTAGAGAGTTTTACTTGAGATTAAGGAATCCACTCGTGGCTTACATAGTTAAAGATCTTAGAATATCTTCAAAGAACCCTGCCACCGCATTTGTGTTTGCACTACCTCTCTTTGAAATTGTGCTCCTAATTTTAAGCACAAACCAGTATCAAGCCCTCAACACGTCTCTCGTTCTGAGTTTGACACTGGTTGGAAGCTTTTTCACTGTGATGGCGTGTATCGCGCTCGTCAACGCAGAAGGAAGTGGACTCGACTTTACAATTTCGCTTCCCATCACGAGCAGGACAATAATTGTAGCCAAAGCTCTTGTTGCTACAATCATCTACATCGCTGTCCCATTGGTTCTTGTGGTTGTTGCCACAATCAGAGGACAGCTGCTTCTTCTTGGGAGAGTCTCACTTCTTGCCCCATTTGTTGAGCTCATATCGGTCGCTTCTACCTGCCTCGTAGTGATAATGTTCTTCATTATTCAAGCCTCGCCGCAAGACGAGTTTTATTCGGATTTCCAACCATCTTCGAATGAACTGATACAAGGGGGGAGGGCGATGAACAAGGGAAAGAAAAGAAGGAATCAAATCATAGGCTTCAGCATAATGGCAGGATCCAACATCCTTCGAATGATCGAGGCTATAGCGACTGGAGTGACCTTGCTCGCAATACCACTCGTTGTGTATTCAACTTCGTTATCTCTAAATCAGAATTACCTGTCGTCTCTGATTTGGATGCTTGGAGTAGCTATAGGGGAGCTTGGAGTAGCCTTACTGATACTTTACCGACGAACCTAGCCTGATTCAAAGGAGGCTTCTTCTTCCCTCAATTGTTCATTGGTTCTCCCCTTGAGGGGCAAGAGCCGAAGAAAAATAGCAGAGAAAAACTTTCTGAGTTCTCTTTTTTCCTATCACCCAGATTCTAGCTCCTCCTCTTCCCCTCTTTCAAAAAATTCCAAATTGAAACAACACTCACAGAGTCGCTCCTTTACTAGTTTCACAGTTGAACTCGCAATCTCACTAACCCAGAGATGGTGGCCACATCTCGTGCAACGAAACGACTCCATATCGGTCGGGACAGAAGGAGCTTCAATTCCTTCATCCCTCATGCCTTCAGTGCAAACCGCCACATAGCTGAATATCTTTGAGCCCTGTCTTAGAAAATAATCCTCCTCAAAAGTTCTCGGTGCAATGTCGTAAAAGCTTGGTTGTGGAATCTTTGACTTTGACACTTTGAAGCTCAGGTTGACTCATTCTCGAGAATACAATTTGTGTTGACGGAGCCCCGACTCTGTATCAAGGAACAGTATTCCAAATTCCTCTACCGTTCAAATCCCTTTTCCTTCCTCTTATTCCTCAAAAGAG
>CADDZS010000058.1 GCA_902812485.1 archaeon | reverse complement strand
TGAAATGAAATAAATGTCTTGCGAACTATCAAATATTACCGATGGTTAAAGACAAATCAGCATTTCAAGTTATTTGTCAGGATGATTTGCATATTTCGTCACCTATCCTGCTTCTAGCTTGTTCGTCGACTGAATTGATTTGCAAAGAGGGATTATTGTTTCGATTGCGATAACAGATTACGAAGCCATTCTGTTTCCCTTCTCGTCGTTTCACACACGATGAGTGATGTCGCAAGGTGAACAAAAGTTCCTATCAAAGAAAGAGGCCATCGCCTTTCGTCTTTTGCTGACCATTCGCAGAAAGTTTTTGATTCGAAAACAATGAACTCTGTTTAATCTTAGTACGAGATTCGAAAGAGAGTTCGCTTTGCCTACGCCTAATATCGTCTCCGGGCTGGGAATGTACGCCCAAATTCGCAGCAACAATCGTTATATTCGGCGGGAGTCATTCGTTTTTCGAACACAAAGAAATGGTTGTGACTTTCTCCGACATTGCCTAGACTCAATCATAACGAAGATTACTGGCTTTACACTTGTGCCTACAACTCCTCGAATAAGGAGAGGAAGATATCTAGCGTCAAAATACTTGACTCGACATTGAGAGAAGGAGAACAAAGCCTTGGGATCTCCTTTACGAAACGCCAGCGCCTCCAGCTTGCTTGGATGCTTGACTATTTCGGGGTAGATTCGATCGAAATTAGTCCTGTCATCTCAGATTCCCATTTCGAATCTCTGAAGGAGATGGTGAGAGCAGGCTTCTCTGCGCAAATCATCTCCCATGGAAGAGCTTTGCCCGAAGATATAGAGTTGGCTAGAAAATGCGATGCAGAATGGGTTGCGATGTACCACTCTGTCTCTGATATTCATCTCAAGTCAAAACTAAGGATAACTCGAGAGCAAGCGCTGGAACGCTCGATTCGTGCCGTCGAATACGCGAGACAACACGGCTTGAAGCTTCGTTTCACCGTGGAAGACGCGAGCCGAGCTGAGCCTTCATATTTGAATTCATTCATAACGGAGATTGCGAAGGCGGGTGCCAACAGGATTGGGATTCCAGATACTGTAGGAGTGATGCTTCCAGGCGGAATGGCAAATCTGGTGAGGCTGGCACGTGACGCAACCGATCTTCCAATAGATGTGCACTGCCACAATGATCTGGGCCTTGCACTCGCTAATTCTCTTGCAGCAATGGAGGCTGGAGCGGATCAAATTCACACCACAATCGATGGACTTGGGGAAAGAGTTGGAATCGCTTCGCTTGCAGAAGTGACAATGGTTCTTCGTCTTCTTTACGGAGTCGAGCGAAATTTCAGGTATGAAATGCTGAGCGAACTTTCAGCACTCGTGGCAAATTATACTGGCTCTCAGATTCCTCACTCAAAGCCGCTTGTGGGTAGAAATGCATACACTCACAAAGCGGGCACGCATCTTTCTGCCATAATTAGTGATCCTGAAGCTTACGAAGTAGTCAGCCCAAGAGAGGTCGGGAACAGAAGAAGGATCGTTTTTGGAGAGCTCTCAGGTAAGAACGGTGCTGCTTTTCTTCTGCGCATACTCGGAGTAGAGTCGACCTCCGAGATCAGTAGAAAGATTGCCAGGGGGTTGAAAAACCTGCAGTGCGGAGATCTCTTCGAAATTGAGCTCCCAGAATCACGAGAGCTTCCTCATTCGATGTCATCTGGGAATAAGAAGGAGGAAGCGGAAGATGAGGAGCAAGCAAAGGGAACACGTCCTGAAAGTTTGCAAGCGGAAGCTAATGTTGAGCAAGCACTTCGAGCTCGTTGAGGTGTTTGAATAAGGGAAAGAGGTAGAGGAGGTGACTTTCGAGAACACATGGTCGGGAAGACGCTAGCAGAAAAGTTGATCGGATGGCATACTGCGTCCGGCACTGCCTCAGCTGGCGAAGTCGTAATCGTGAAGGTGGACTATACCTTCAGCCACGACGCCGCAGGACCACTTCTCATAAACCAGTTGGAGAGGCTTAAGACGATCGGGACGCAAGATACCGAGTGGACGAGCAACACCGTATTCTTCGTGGATCACGCCGTCCCAGCACCGACCAAGGAGATCGCAAACGATCAGCTTTTGGTCAGAAGCTTTGCCATGAACAACGGAATCGCGCTTTCTGATGCAGGAAATGGAATATGCCATCAGGTCCTAGCAGAAGAATATGCATCCCCGGGTGAGCTTATAGTGGGAACCGATTCACACACTTGCACCGCGGGTGGCTTATGCGCTTTTGCGACTGGAATGGGAGCGACCGATATTGCAGTTGCTATGAAACTCAGAAAGACTTGGCTCAGAGTGCCAGAATCATTCAAACTCGTAATAGAGGGTCATCTCCCGAGGGGGGTCTACGCCAAGGACTTGATCTTAAAGGCGCTTTCGATTCTTGGCACAGATGGAGCAACTTACAAGGCACTGGAATTTCACGGAAGAGTTGTCGAGGAGATGGAAGTTGCGGGGAGGCTTACACTCACAAACATGGCTGTCGAGGCTGGAGCAAAGACAGGCCTTGTAAGATCTGACGAGAAAACTCGAAAGTATTTGAGGGAATTAGGGCGCGAGGAGAAGTGGCGGGAAATCAAGGCTGACGAAGATGCAGTTTACGAAAGGGAAATAGTGATAGATGCAACCGAGCTAGAGCCACAAGTTTCTATCCCAGGATCCCCTGACAAAGCAAGACCGGTCTCATCAGTCAAGGGAACAAAAGTCGATGAGGTATTCATCGGAAGCTGCACCAACACCCGTATTGAGGACATGCGAGTGGTGGGCCAGATTTTCAAGGGTCGGGAGAAGGCTCGAGGGCTAAAGCTCATAGTCACGCCTTCTTCGCGCAGGGTTTACACGCAATGCCTCGACGAGGGAATAATCAAAATCCTAATCGAAGTTGGAGCTACAATCACCCCTCCAGGTTGCGGTGTTTGTTTCGGAGCTCTTGGCGGGATCCCGGCTGACAACGAAGTGATATTCTCATCCTCGAACCGCAACTTCCCTGGAAGAACAGGAAACCCAAAGGCGCAGACTTTTCTCGGCTCCCCAGCGACTGCAGCCGCAACTGCGATTAACGGTTACATTTCTGATCCGAGAGAGTTCCTCTAGAGAGTCTACAGAGGAAAACTGAGTGCCGGTGTTTTTCGAAGTTGAGTGGTAGAGCTTGGAAGTTTGGAGACAACGTGAGCACGGACGAAATCACCCCTGGAAGGTGTCTTCACCTGAGATCCAACCTTCAGGAGCTCGCAAAACACACTCTCGAGGATGCAAGAAAGGACTTTGCTCCGAACGTCAAGTCCGGAGACTTTGTAGTCGCAGGCAAAAATTTCGGGATGGGCTCTAGCAGAGAGCAGGCCCCTCTGGTAATCAAGCTTCTCGGGGTAAGGGCAATTCTCGCAGAGTCGTTTGCAAGGATCTTCTATCGCAATTCAATAAACATCGGTCTCCCAGCCATAGTTTGCAAAACACAATCAATAGAGGAGGGAGACGAGCTCGAGCTCAGACTTCGAGATGGGATCGTCTCGAACCTGACAAGGAAGATCGAGCTCGAGTTCCCGAGAATGTCTCCCACTATGGAAGCTATATTGAATGAAGGGGGCTTGATCGCTTACGTCGAGAAACACGGAGATCTTCTTCTCGCATGAGCAGAAGATACAAGATTGCAGTGCTCGAAGGAGATGGAATTGGGCGAGAAGTCGTCCCGAGTGCAAAAGCGATCTTGATCGCGGCTGCCGAAAAGAATTCCCTTGATGTGGAGCTTGTAGATTGCCTCATCGGCGAATCTGCCTACAAGAGATTTGGGAGAACATTTCCTCCCGAAACACTTGAGACTATGAAGGAGTGCGGCTCGTGGATCCTTGGACCACTTCAGTCCGAATCCTATCCGAAGGAGGACAAGGATTTTCCGATGACCTCCGGAAAGATTAGGAAGGCCTTCGATCTATATGCGAACATAAGGCCGACCAAGAGCCTTCTTCCAAAAACAAGAAAGAGTGTGGATCTAGTGATCGTACGAGAAAACACTCAGGACTTTTACCCGGACAGGAATCTTTTCAGGGGGTACGGAGAGTTCTTGCCGGATCCTGATACTGTCCTCTCGTTGCGCGTCATAACTAGGAACGCGTGCAGGAGAATAGCCGAGGTGGCTTTCGAGATTGCTCGGAGGAGAAAGGAAAAGAAAATTACGATGAAGAAATCCCTTGTGACTGCAGTTCACAAAGCTAACGTCCTTCGCGAAGGAGACGGGCTTTTCCTCGAGGAGACAAGGAAGGTCGCAGAAAGATACAGTTCATGCGAGATTAGTCTCGAAGAAAGGCTCGTAGATTCAACCGCGCTTTTACTTGTAACAGAGCCTGAAAGATTCGATGTAATCCTAACAACGAATCTTTTCGGCGACATACTCTCTGACGAGGCCGCTGGACTTGTGGGAGGGCTCGGACTTGCCCCGTCCCTCAATCTTGGGGAAAGATATGCAATGGCTCAAGCGGTTCACGGCAGTGCCCCAGAAATCGCAGGCAAAGGAATCGCAAATCCAGTTGCCGAGATACTTTCGAGTGCGATGCTCCTTGATTGGATGAGCTCAAAACATAGAGACGATCCAAGATTGCGTTCTACCGCCGTTTGTATAGAATCTGCTGTCTTGTCAATTTTACGAGAGGCAAGACGTGAAGAACTGACGCCGGATTTGGGAGGAAGCTCTTCGACGGAGGAGTTCACAAAGAAAGTGATTTGGGCTTTGGAGAAACAGAACCTTTGATATCGCATTTTGATTATCACAAGCCAAGTATTATAGACATGTTCTTTTTGTGGATCCAGAAATTGCAATTCTTGGACCTTCAAATTTTAGTTTTGCACATGACGTCTTCGTAATTTTTCATACGGCTTGTCTTTCCTTTCCTTTCCAGTTCGTTCTTATATCCAAAGATCATGAGCGGCAGACATAATATATATCTCAAATTGTAATTGTTTGATAGAGCCACTATCAGCACTTCGGTACCTAGCCTCATTTGCGAGATATCCAAAATCCTCTGTGCGTCTTGAATTTTACAAATTTACGCAAGAACATAGGCAAGGATCAAAGTAGCGTGATGTGCATGGAAAAAATGAGGAGAATAAGTAGAGAGAGATCGCGCATATTATGAGAGACCGATCCGCAAAAATTCTCCCGTTTGCAATCGCACAAGTTCTTTTCTGATGGTTTTGCAGAAGATTCCTCGAGAAATCATAGTAGATTGAAGGATTCTTAAAATTGATACTCAAGAGAAAAAAATATCTTCAGAGTTACTAATTGGCGTTTGCTCCTCGAAGAACGCGCAAATGATAAGGAGCGAACTCTATTCGCGACCGTAATGACTGAGAGCTCGGAGAAAAAGCCGAAGAAGAGACAAGATGCAGGAGAAGAAATTCGTGACCACAAACTTGAAGAAAAAGGCACCTTGACGGTGCCTCCCCCTTATTTTTACTCATTCAACGACTGGCTTGAAAGACAGCTTCTGAGAAATGATTCGGTTGGCAGATTTGCTCGAAGTGTGAAGAGCGATCCTTGCTGGCCTTCAGATTCGAAAGAAGGCGAGGAGTATATCCTTTTTCGAAATCATTTGAGAACAGCCCACAATGACTTTGCACTAGAAGTCATCGCCGACTTTGAGGTTTCGTGGGAAGAGTATCAAGCTGCAGTTTTTCAAAAGGTTCCCGTTGCTATGCTTTCCCCTTCACCGCCTAAAAGATAGGAGGGTGAATCGAGCGAGGTAGGGAGACACAGAAAGAACCAGCTCGCTCCTTTTATCTTCTTAAGTAAGAAAGATAAAACGCTGACAGGCATGCCCCAAGGAATCGTCTGCAACATAAGAAATTTCAAGCTCTCTTCACACCTCTTTTATGATTCTCTTGTTTCATCGTATTCTTCTTCTTCTTTGTCACCACTGTCATCATCTCTTTTCAAGTACTGAAGAAGCCTCTTTGCGACGATCTGAGCCTCCTCCTTTGTCCTGAATGTCCAGACTCGAATCTCCTTTCCCGGAGCAGGTCTAAATCCAAGCTCGTTGGGACTTTCCATGTCTGTGTTGATCGCTCCCATCGTGATCGGCCCAAGACTGAACATTCCCTGAGAGGCCTCGACGGGATCCTTTCGAAGATGTAGGGTTATCTTCACTGGACGAGTCGAGCGTCTGAGGATTAGCATCTCGAAACCGAGAACGATTACTATGAAGATAGCGAGGAGCAGCAACCCAGAGGGAAAATCGAGAAAGGTGATCAGAGCTCCCACACTAAGAACAAACGCCGATATTAGATGTACTGATTTCATCGAAGGGTTTCCGACGCCTACAAAGTCGACTCTCTCTGGGAACTCTTCGAACCTTCCCTCATCTTTGCTTTTTGGTGTGATTTTTTCGCCACTTTCTGCCATTGGTTTCCTCTGAACCTCACATCACCCCTTGTTCGAACATTTAGTTTTCTTACAATCTTGGTTTCCTTCTAACCAATCACCGAATCAGCTGAAGAAAGGATGATAGAGGAGAAGGAAGGAAAAAAAGGAGCTTGTTGAGTAGGGAAAAATCTTGTGCATTGTTCAAAGAAATAAATTGTTTCAAAATGATTGATCTCTCTCATGTCAAGCCTCGAAGGAATGGGGGAAGAGAGAGGAGCTTCTTTTCATTGAACTTCTATGTTTTCAGATGAGTATCCTAGTTTCTGTAGCTCTTGTCGTACCTTTTCCCTGTGATCCCCTTGGAGAAGGATAGTGCCGTCCTTTACAGTCCCGCCTGTCGCAAGTTTTGATTTGAGACTCTTCGAGACCTGTTGAAGATCGTCTTTAGACTTTGGCAAGCCCTGAACTACAGTCACCGGCTTGCCAAATTTTCTCTCTTCGACCCGAACGACTATTCTGACCTCAGATTTTTCAAGCTCGCGTAACACAGACTTTAGCCCTAGAGGATCAGTCTCGAAAGGCTCTTCTTCCTCCTCCTCCCCCCGAGAGCGATCTTTTTCTTTCTGAGACATTGTCTCGAGTTTGCGCTTCTTTTCCGTATCTCCTTTTTCAAATTACTTACCTTTAGAATTTTCCCCTGCGCTTTCTAAAGGAGGGTGCAGGTTTGGGAAAGGGGAAGAGGGAAGAGAGGGCGGTTCTAACCGCGATGTCCTTTGGAACCAAGAAGGGGAGAGAAGGGGAGGGCAAAAAAAGCCTCGAAACTTTTTCTTGGTTTGTTCTTGGTCAGTTCATTGCGCGACAATTCAGCTGTCTAAACTATGGAACGAGCGCAAATTTTGGAGACAAGGGGTTCCAAAATGGATATAACTTGCTAAATGCAACCAGATTGTATTATGCAACTGGAGGTTGAAAGAAATCACAATGAGTTTGAACACCAAAGTAAGAATTTTGGGATTTGCCGGCAGTTTGAGAAGAAATTCGTACAATAAGGCACTTCTTCGTGCAGCTCAAGAGCTCGTTCCAAAGGATGCGATTCTTGAAACTTTTGATTTGGATGGAATCCCTCCATTCAATCAGGATCTCGAGCAGAATCCGCCGCCTGCTGTCAAGGAATTCAAATCTAAGATAAGGCAAGCGGATGCCTTGCTCATAGTCACTCCCGAGTATAATTACTCAGTTCCGGGAGTGCTCAAGAATGCAATCGATTGGGCTTCAAGGCCCTATGGCGACAACGCATTTGACGACAAGCCTGTGGCTTTTGCTAGCGCGTCAATTGGGATGCTAGGCGGTGCAAGAGCTCAGTATCACCTTCGACAAATGTCAGTATTCTTGAACATGCATCCGGTGAATCTGCCCGAAGTCTTCGTCACCTTCGCACCGCAAAAGTTCGATGCGAGCGGTCGGTTGACAGATCAGGATTCGAGAAAGTTTCTTGCCCAGCTACTGGAAAATCTTGTGAGGTGGACAAGAAGGCTCAAGGGACAAGGAAAAGAAGAAGCTAGAAAGAAGGAAATCGAAGTTATGGCTTCTTGAAAAAAAGGTAGAATTCTTTAGAAGAGGGGGTTTCTTTCCCTCCTCTTTTCCCCCTTCAATGATTGAGAAGATATAGACAGGATAAAAGCTCCTTTAGATCTGCCTGCCTTCCGAAGAAATATTCAATCTCCTTGCAACATTGATATAGAAATCTATCGAAGACGGGTTTGCCATAGAACCGATGCTGAGGGCCTTCTCCTTTGGCACTCCCATCAATATCCTTTTGATAGGTACTTCCATCTTCTTACCATTGAGAGTTCTAGGGACCTCTGGAGCCTGAATTACTTCATCAGGAACGTACCTCGGAGAAATGTCCTGTGAAATTTTCCTTTTGATATTCTCTCTCAATGCTTCAGAAAGCTCAGCGCCTTGCTTCAGGACAACAAACAAGATCATGTAAGATCTTCCTCCAAGGCCTTCGAAATCAATCACAAGACTATCAACTACTTCGGGAAGTGACTCGACGGCCCGATAAATCTCGCTAGTGCCAAGCCTCAATCCCATTCTCTTGATCGTTGCGTCCGACCTCCCGTAGATAACACATGTCCCTCGCTCGGTTATTTTGATCCAGTCGCCGTGTCTCCAGACGCCCGGGAACATCTCAAAATAGCTCTCACGATACCTTCTATAATCTTGATCGCCCCAAAGGAAAACTGGCATGGAGGGCATCGGCTTGGTGACGACTAGCTCTCCCATCTTCCCAACAACGCTCCTCCCTTCTTCATTAAATGAATCTACAGCTGCTCCGAGACATCTACACTGAATCTCTCCGGCAGTGACTGGAAGGATGGGGCACCCTCCGACCCAAGCAGTGCAGATATCAGTTCCTCCGCTTACGGAGGCAACCCACAGATCTTCTTTGACATTGTCGTACAGCCATTTGAAGCCCTCAACCGAGAGAGGAGATCCTGTTGATCCGATTCCCTGTAATTCTTTGAGTTTGTGGGTCTCCCTTGGTTTCAAGCCTGACTTCATGCAGTACGAAACGTAGGCTGCGCTCGTGCCGAAGAAAGTTATCCCTACCTGATCGGCGAGATCCCAGAGAACCTCAGGACTTGGATGCGAGGGACTTCCATCATAGAGCACTACCGAAGAACCGATTAGGAGGCCGCTCACGATATAGTTCCACATCATCCAGCCAGTGGTTGTGAACCAAAAGAGCCTATCGCCGGGTCTCAGATCGTTATGGAGCGAAAGTGCCTTCAAGTGCTCGAGCAAGATTCCACCTTGCGAGTGAACAAGTGGTTTTGGAAGCCCAGTCGTCCCGGATGAGTAGAGAATCCACAATGGATGTTCGAAAGGGACTTGCTCGAATTCAAGCTTCGAGCTTTCATTCTCCTTCTTGTTCTTTGAGAGAACATCCTGCCAGATCTCGGGTCGCTGTGAAAGCTTCTCTGTGTTAGGAGACTCCCTTAGATACGGAATGATGATCGTTTTTTCAAGTGACTTGAGCGCCTCTTGAGTCTTTGCTACTACCTCAAGCTTTTCAAAGTCTTTTCCATTGTATCTTGAGCCATCGACAGCGATCAAAACCTTTGGTTCGATCTGCTTGAATCGATCGACAACACTGGCTGCCCCAAAATCCGGTGAGCAGCATGACCAAATTACGCCAAGACTCGCGCAGGCGAGGAAAGCGACTATTGCTTCTGGAATATTTGGTAGAAACCCGACTACCCGATCTCCTCTTTTCACCCCCAAATCCTCCTTGAGCGAGAGAGAAAGAGAAGCAACAAGCTTGCGCAATTCACTCCACTTCATATATCTGATAATTTCCGAACTCGAACCTCTTCCTCCTCTTGCTCCGAGCGCTTGTCGACCACCCTCAGAAGCAGATATTAGGGCAATCTGATCATTGCTCTTTCCAGAGAATAGATACTCAGCATAATTCAATTCCGCCCCTCTGAACCACTTTGCTTCAAACATTTCCTTCCCTTCAACGAGCGGCCTTTCGTAAGGTTTAGAACTCTTTACCTTGAAGAATTGGAAGATAGACTCCCAGAATCCGCTGATATCGCTAACAGACCAGTTCCACAAATCGTGGTAGGAATCAAATTCCAAATGCTTCTCTCTCGAAAGCCAATCCATGTAGGAGCTGATGTTTGCCTTTGCCTTCCTCTCCTCCGAAGGCTCCCACAGTTTTTCACCTTCGGAAACCATTTGCAATTTTCTCTCACCTTATTCTTACTACCTACATTCGTAAAGGAAGAGGTTCAAGTTTTGAACTATTCGCATGACTCAAATATAGTGAGTTCCCATGTCAGGCTTCATGCTTAGCGTGCAAGACTTGGTCGTGACTTACAATAGACACTCAGACGGTCCCGTCCTCAAAAATGTTAACTTTCAAATCGCTAGCGAAGAGAAGGTCGTCATAGTTGGGCCGAACGGCTCGGGAAAGTCAACTCTCCTAAAAGCAATACTCGGGCTTGCGCCGATCGAATCAGGTTCCGTCAAAGTCTTTGGAACCGATGTAAAAGGGGTAAGAGGGGATGTTAGAGTTTCGACAAATCTTGCTGAAGTTTACCGACTTGCATACGTGAAAGCCAAAGACGTAGTGAAGATCTTCGCCGAGCTCAAGGGAGGAAATCCTGATTCGGCTTTCAAGATGTTTTACGATTTCGAGTTAGGTCAGATTCTCAACAAGAGGATTCACGAGCTCAGCACAGGTCAACAAAAGATGTTTGGTAACATCCTTGCAGTCAGCTTTTCTCCAAAGCTCGTTCTCCTTGACGAACCCTTTGACAATGTGGATGAGGGCAGAAGACGTCGTTTCATTGAGGTCCTAAGACAGCTTCCCGCTGAAATGGTAGTCATAACTCACGAATTCAACCTTCTTCAGAGGCTTTCAGATTGGGGGCTATATTTCATGATTGAGGGAAGACTCTGGGGCAAATTCTCAGCATCCCTGCTTGACAGGCTCTACATAACGAGAGGAGAGGCTAGCGGATCACTAGCTGTGATGGAGACGAGTCTCGGTAAACTCTCCGTTACCCTCGACCACGGGGACATTGCGGTCAGGACTGCGACAAACCTCAATGCATTGTTAGAACAGGTGTGAGAATCTAGAAATGGCGCTGATCACTTATTACACAAAGGGAATACTCACAAACAGAAACTTGTGGTTCTGGGGCGTGGCCTTTATGATCTTCTGGCTCGTCCTGGGAGCTTACAGTTTCGCTCAGGGGCTACCCCGTCAGTCAAATATCCTTGTTCCATATACCGCCTCATGGTATGGGACAATAGCGCTGTACTCTCTAAGTTCTCTTGCGATTAGCATAGCATATTCGATCTACTATGCAAGTTCTTCTCTTGCTTACAGTTTCAGATACACTAAACTTTCTCCTCTCTCCTACGCTGGCACCTTGGTTGGAAGTTCCTCCATCCTCGGAGCAATTCTAAGCATTATAATGCTAGTCTCCACATATGGGCTCTTCAGCACAAGATTCGGTTTGAGACTCACTCCAAGCAATCCGATCGAGGCGATTTTGATATCCGCGCTTGCTGGAATCTTCATGATGACTCTGGCTATGTTTCTCGTGCTGATAGCCGTGAACTATGTCGGCCTTCAGAACATAAATCTCGTGACCTTCGTTCCCCTGATACTCGCCTACGGCTTCGGGTTCTCGCAACTCACAACTCCTCTTCCTCCGGCTCTCCTCTACGCCTCACCTTACAATGCGATTCAATCACTTCTCTTTCAGGCTTACAGCGGCCTTGCTCCTCCGGCACAGCTTGACAATGCCTCCAGCTCCTTACTTCAGTGGCAGTATCTGCTCGCATCCTTGATAATATGGATAATCATGTTGTTCCTCATTGACAGCTACCTTCTGAGAAAAATCAGGCCGAGGCAGGTAGAAGAGGGAAGGCAGATCTGATGGACTACCAGAAAGAGTAGAGAGTGTGCCTTGCACTAAAATGAGATTAGAAATAGCTGGCAGTTGGTGATTTCATTCACAGAATGACTGAAGAATTTCCGTCAGCAGCTCAGCTAGAAGGAATAGCAAGACGGGCACTCACTTTTCAAAGGTACATATTCAGAAGAGCTTGGGGGCTCTACTACGCCGTCTGGGCCGCTGCGATTACAGTTTTCGTGTTTGGATACCTGATCCCTCCTGCCCTAGGATTTTCAGGTGGCTCTTTGAGCTGGCTAACATATGCTCTGCTCTATGGGGGAGTGGGAACCGCCGCTGGAGTCGAGAGTGCTCACATATTCAGGAACGCAAGGCGCGCCCTTCAACTCCAGAGAACTATCTCACACGGCAATCTGAGTACGATTGAGAGAAAAAAGTTCGGAAGGAAAACTTGGTTGCATGTTATCCCTTGGATCTGGTGGGCTGGATTCTATGTGATAATCTTCCTCTTGTTTACTCTCTTTCCAAGGGGGGCCTTTAGTGGGCTTTACGCCTCGCTCTTTATGGTTGAGGTTTTCATCTACTTCGAATTGAAGCTTTGCTTTCCGAAGAAGATCCCATTCGAGGGAAAGGCTGCCCTCGCATCTTACGGGGCAAGCACACTGCTGAGCTTCGTAGTATCATTCCTCCCCTCTGCTTTTTACTTTCTCTTCGCAGCATTCTGGGTTCCGACGATTTGCGTTTGGGTGTTCTGCGCTCTTTACGCACTCCGGCATGCTCCTGATGAACTCACGGAGCTAATGCCCTAAAAGAATTCTTTCCTTTTTTTTGGGGAAGGTGAAACAGAGAAGTGGATGAGTTGCCAAAGGTTGCCGAGGAGGAGAAAAACAAGAAACAAGATGAAAGGCAAGAGCAACCAGCCTTCGAAAAGGGAAAGTCTAACGAGATACTCAGATCTCTTGCTACACAATTAAATGACCCATGTTTGAAATCCTCGTCAAGAGTTTTGATCCTCTTCTCTCTTGCACTCAATAGGAGGCTGGGTTTTGTAGATTTGCTTAATCTGACGGGCCTCGGAAAGGGGAGCTTGAGTAATCACTTGGAAAAGCTAGAATCATCTGGCTATGTAATTACGAAGACCGCGATGAGCTTTTCAGGTCCGAGGGTCGTGGTTGAAATTACTCAAAAGGGACTGGAAGCATACTCTGCTCTGATGCGGTTGCTAAAGGAACTTGCGAAATAGGCGCTTTGGAAATCAAAGCGAGAAAGGGGAACTTATCAAATCGCTTGACTTTCAACCCTGAAAGAGAAGACACATGCATGAAGGGAGGTAATGAGAAAAAGAAGAAGAGGGAGGAAACGAGAGGGGATTTCTTGCAACTGTTCTAGATGGAAATTCAAAAGCGCTTTCTTTAGAGTTTCTTGCTCGTTTGATCCTCTGTATTTTCCATTCGACTAGTTTTTGAGTTTCGGGCTCTCAAAGCTGTTAATCTCTCTCCGCAGAGAGAACAGAGACGAAGAAGATAACATGGGACTGATTAATCTCGCAATTGTAATTATCATACTGATAATAATATTCTCGATCTTGGGTCTTGGAGGACTAGCGGGGCTACTAGGGAGTCTGTTGTATGTTGTAATAATTCTGATCATAATAGTGTTCGTGATCAGTTTGATCGCCGGGAGAGGCTGGTATGGGCTGGCGTTGAGACGCCAAGTTGAATGAAGCAAGCAGTTCCTAGCTCTCCCATTATTCTTCCCTCTCTCACGCTATACCACTCTTTCCATAGCTGGAGAGTGTGGACGGTCTTTTTTGCATTTCCTGCAGTCCGTTTGCCGACTGGCTCATCGAACAATTTACTTTTAAAACCGAGCGAGTAGATTTTTCATCTAGGAGGATGATGACAAGGGCAAAATTGCCTACTTTTCCCCGAGCAAAGGTTCGGGGAAAGGGGACGTGCGTAGAAAGACTCTTGCCGCGGTCGCCTAGCCTGGTAGGGCGACGGCTTGCTAACTGTCTCACAGTTGCAATTTTCGGTTTCACGGTGGGGCTTTTTGGCAAACAGCCGTTTCCGCTTACGCGGATCGTGAGTTCAAATCTCACCCGCGGCGCTTTTGCTTTTGATCATTAGTAGACCTTACACATAGTCAGACTTTCTGAGTGATATTTTGGATTTGCATATCCTGACCAAAGTTTTGAAGTGCGCTTCATGGGATATGTACTACCTTTCCTCGGGTGTACTTGAGCCAATTTCTGAAAAATACATTGAATCTTTCCATTACGCGATTTTCTGTCTCTGGGTGGACTAGAGCAAGAAATCACTTGCTAAACTAAGCAGAGATCGGTTTGATTCAGCCCAAATTTCATTATAGAGATCTAGTGGGACTAGTCCATTACTGCCCTAAAAGGAAATAGGTTGAGGTGCTGCGTTACAAGATTTCGGAATTCGTGTTTCTTATTCCTGAGCATCTACGAATTTCGACTGCTTGGATACATATTATGCCTCTCTACGTCAAAAATTGACGACTCTTTTTGAAACACGCAACACAGCAGGTTGAGGCTCTTTTGAACAGCTCGGGATTAGCTTTCGAGTATTCTCTCCATTAAAAATACGGTGAAATTTGAAACCGAGAAGTATTAATCTACAAGGAAGGGCTTTCAATGTCGAAAGGATCAATCCTCCAATTTTATTTGGAGCTATTATTAAATTGGAAGGTTAATGTCTTGCAATAAAAAAAGTTTTGGAAGAGAGAGGTCCGAGCTTCTGCTACATCAAAAGGGAGGAACCTTCGAAATCACTATTTCAAAATAATTGGTGACTTGCGCTCCCTTCATTCAAAGCGGCAGAACTAAAGATCCAACCACACTTTTCGTCGAGCCCACTTTCATTGCGAACATAGTGTACATTATTTTCGCTTTTCACATGTTCGGCTTTTCCCTACACGTAGTTGTTCGAAGTTTCCGCTGTTCGCTTTTAGTTTCAATTCTCGCCATTTGTCGGTGTTGGGTCAATCAAAGTTGTTATCTCAAGCTGCCTTTGAATATTCTAAGAAGAATTCTACGTACTTTGTCACGCTAGATCCTATCTTGCCTTCTTCTTTCAGATATAGTTTGGGCGTCCAAACAGGGCGACCCTTTGAACCAGGTTGAATGGTTTGAACGTCTTTGAAGACTCTTGGTATACCTCATATCAGATGTTCAT
>CADDZS010000057.1 GCA_902812485.1 archaeon | reverse complement strand
CTAGACCTTAAGGCAGGAATACAGAAAAGAATGGGCTCAACTCAAGGAGCTTTGTCTATCAAATGAAGGGGATCATTACAATCTGTGGATCGACGAGGTTTCGAAAGGAGTTTGAAGAGGTAAACAGAATACTAGAGCTCAACGACTGGTGTGTGTTCTCTGTAGCAAGCTACTACCACTCTGAAAAAGATCCCAAACTTCGGGAATGGATCAGACACAACAAGAGTCAGCTTGACAAGCTGCATCTTTCAAAGATAGATATTTCTCAGGCGATAGTAGTAATAGACGTTGGTGGATACACCGGGGCCTCAACGAAGGCTGAGATTGTCCATGCAAGGGAAAGTGGGAAGCCAGTCTACTACTGGTCGGATGGTTCTTGGAAGAAGCTCATTCAAAATAGAGATAAAGGAAAGAGCTGATATCAGTCGGATTTTAGGGTGGTGACTTGTTCCTCAGAACCTTGGCCGCTCTGAAAGATGGGGGAAATACTCTAGCTCTACTTTCTTCACGCCCTGTTCATCGTGGACTTTCGAATAATCTTCTAGAGCCGAGAGGTTGAGTGATAGAAAAGTCTCCCCCCATTTGTATATCGAGAGAAACTTCTTTGCAGCTTCCTTGAACCCCATTATGAAAAGAGCGGCTGCGACTGCCTCTAAAGAGCTGAGCTTACCTGCCATTGCATAGTTCGTAGGATTGCCTGCGAGCAAAAGGGGGAGTTTCCTTCTTCCATCATGCCGTCCAAAATTGCTAGATCTTGCCACTACATTGAAAACCGATTCTGCCTTCACCCAAGAGCAATCAACCACTACCAACCCATGCGCGAGGGCAGAGTCCTTGTCTGGTTCCATCAAATAGTGACTAGCTGTCGGATCTAGGACAATAGAACCTCTTGGAATGTGGTGTCCGAAAAGACGCCTTGCGAGGCCTAGACGAATCATTTTCGCCGAAGTACACTTTCTTGGATCGTCTTGCCGCATCTCCAGAGCAAAGACTGAGGGAACTAGTGATAGTTTTTCTTGTTCGTTAATATGCAATCCCAAGCTAACAGCTTTGATTCAAGGGACGAAAGCAAGATATTGACGTTTGGGTTGCGAGTAGCATCTTTTCCTTTTCCTTCCTTTTGCCTTACTTGTTCCAAGCTTCTATCTTCTTGACCTGCTTTGCAAGTCTAGAAAGATCCCTTTTGAGGTGGCTAAGTTCCTTCTTTCTTAGTCTGTGGACTTCAGCTTCTGCTTCGCGAAATCTCGAAAGAAGTGGGGACTCTGGATCCGAGAGAAGAGTCTTAGCATGCTCCATATCGAGTTTCAGAGCTTTAATCTCAGAGGAGAGAGGGGGGATCTCATCCCTTCTGCTCAGCACACTATCATTAAAATTTCTAAGATCCGTGATAGAAGCGACTATCTTCTGGTCCATTTTCCCTATTTCGTCCTGAATCTGCCTTAGCTGAGCAGATATCAGCATCAGCTGAGCTTCCTGCTCAGGTGAGCCGCTCTTGGGGTTTGTAGCAGAGGCATTGGCCTTAGACACAAGAGGCGAATCCGGACTCGTGAGAAGGGCCTCTAGCCATGCAGCAAGGTCAGTGAAATAGGCATGGTTAGAATTTGCGTCAAGCATAGGATAGAGCATCGAGATTCCGAGTGCAATCAAGCCCACACCTACACCGATGTTTGCAAGGCTGAAAATCTCGGAGAGTGAAAATTCAAGCCATCCGTCAGCAATTTCAAGGATTCCCAGTACGAATACGAGGCTTCCCGTAGCAAGGACTATGTCAATTCTCTTCTGCTTCCAGATTGGTCGCCTGAAAATCGAATTTTCCGCCATGATTGCTTTCTTTTTCAAGACTCCGAGGTTACTAATCTACCTGCCTATCCTGCAAATTTTGTCATCATCATCATCTTGAAGGAGGTGAAGACTCGAAATAAGACAATCCTTGGCACATCAAGATGGTTTTCCTTCAAAAACAAAATCTTCAAAGTTTTGAAATGGATCTCAGAGAGAACGAAGACTGTTGTAATCTTTCCGCTGAACGAAAACCTATTTAACAAGCAATTAATCAGAATTCCAATCGAGTCGATGTAAAGCAAAATGCCTATGGCCTTTGTCTTGATAAATGCAGATCTAGGCGCGGAAGAAGAACTTGTGCGAGAGCTCAAAAGTATCGAACATGTTCGCGAAGTGTATGTTGTCTATGGAGTTTATGATATTGTCGCGAAAATCGAAGCAGACACCATGGAAAAGGTAAAGGAGACAATCACATGGAAGATTAGGCGTCTAGAAAAAGTCAGATCCACTCTCACTATGATTGTTGTTGAAAGCTAAGAGCATCGGATCGTAATTTATTTCCATCTCCGCTGCTTTCCCAACATCAGCGAATATCATCTTTTTTTGCCGCCTAGCTTCTTTATTTTTGCCTCCATCTATATTCGATCAAGATAAATGGATAAGATGAAGAGAAGAGTCGCTCACAACAGATGGAGGGGCTCGATCAGTGGAAGAATGAATGCACTTTCGGCATTGTATCACGTCGGCTTTGACGATACAGACTCTTCCGACGGAATGTGCACTACGTTTCTTGTCTTCAATCTAGTTCGAATGCTTCGAAAGACGTACCCTAAGGAAGTGAAGTTTGTAGATTATCCTAACCTGATAAGGCTCAATCCAAACATTCCTTGGAAGACTCGTGGAAATGCAGCGCTTGTGCTGAGGATAAGAACACAGTTGAGCGAAGCCGAACTTTTCGATCTCTGTCGCAGAACTCTCGAGCTATTTGCGAGAAGTGAGAGGGCAAACGCGGGGCTCGTACTTTTCCGCTCGGAAAGCATTCCAGAAGAAGTAAGGAACTTTTCAAAAAGAGCTCTTTACTCTGTTCTGAGCCTGAGGGAAGCTAGGTTGATGATAGACAAGTTCGGAATGAGGTCCTTTGGGTTAAGATCTCAACAGGGGCTAGTTGGAGCCCTTGCAGGAATTGGGAATCCTCTCCTGGGGGATCACACATACGAGCTCTTGGCCTATAGAAAGGATCCCTCTGTTCCGCGCGCGGTCGACAGAGCAAAGATCATAGAAATTAGCCGAATGATGCAACCCTTGACATTCAATTCTTACGACGAGGAAAGTGGACGGATCTTGATCACACCGCACGGCCCGGATCCAGTGCTTCTGGGGATACGGGGAGAGACTCCAAGCGCGGTGAAGAGATCATTCGAAATGCTTCTCCCGCTTCAAAACCTGCTCGGCTGGATGATCTTCAGATCAAACCAGGGAACAGGCGAGCATCTTGAAAACGAGCTTGACGTTTCAAGCTTTAAGGCCTATTGCTCTGGAAAAATTACAGGAATTGTTAGCTCAAAACCGAAAGTATCGATCGGTGGACATGTATTCTTCACTGTTTCCTGCAAAGGCAGGGAGATACCATGCGCTTGCTACGAGCCCACAGGCCGATTCAGACTGGAAGCTATGAAGCTCGAGCCCGGAGACATCGTGGAGGTGGGTGGAGGAGTGAGGAAGGGGACACGACTTCATTCCAAAGTTCTGAATCTAGAGTACTTCAGGCTCATCTCTGCCGTCCAAAAGGAGATGCTCCTTAATCCCAAATGCGAAAATTGTGAAACAAGAATGCGTTCAGAGGGGAAGGGCAAGGGATTTTCATGCCCTATTTGCGGAAGGAGATCGTGGCAAAAGGAGAAAATCAAAATTCCAAGATCTTTGGGGCGGGGAATTTATCTTCCTGCCATGAAAGCCCACAGGCATTTGACAAAACCTCTTCAAAGATATGAGCTTCAATCAGAGACCCAAAGAACTCTTCTTTGTCCAAAGCTCGAAGGAGATCCTTTGATTGAAGAAATTCGAGAAGGTTGGTTCGGTATTGTCGAGAGTCCCGAGGACCAGAGAGATTTCGAGACAATCGAAAGGAAAGCTGTTGCTCCCATGCTCTGAAAGGAACAATTAGCACTAGAAAGTGGAGGAAAAGGAGGACGGGAACTTCGTGTTGCCTATCTCTTTACTTTTTCCTTGCGTCACAGCTCTTTCCATCTAATTTCTAGGCTCTAACGGCTTCTGAGACTAGGTTTGCGTTTGCTGCTGATTTTCATTGTTGGCAACGGGAGTGGTTGCCACCGCTTCAGTTGAGCCAGCCCCATCTTCAGTATGAGAGATGGAACCCGAAGCTTCAGTTAATGGGGAGCTGGGAGGCGAATCAGCCGCAACGCCGCTACCAGATACAGCTGAAACAAGTGCCGAAGACTTGCTTTTGGAAGATGAGCGTCTCCGCCTTGGCAGACTGCTTGTGGTGGTGGTAGTAGCAGGGCCTGCTGAGGGAAGCCTCTTTGTTCGCAGGGCTCTCTTCCTTTTTGGAGCAGCAATTACTATAACTGGGGTTGCGATGTCAGTCGGACTTGCGACGCTAGTCACAGCTGTGATGTCAGTAGGTATGGGCGTTCCCGTTGTGATGTTGATTTCCTCGGGAAAAGGAGCAGGGGCTTCGGATGTCGTGAGGTCATCTGCTCGTATCGGTTCATCCTTATGCTCTTGAAGTGTCGTCGAAACGGCAGGCACTTCTATCGGAATGCTAGGTCTTTCACCTTCGTCTGATGATTCTTGAGAGTCGTTTGAAGAATCGATCTTATCAAATTGCGCCGCTGATGACAAAGGTGGCGAAGAAGGAGAGGAAAACTCGAATTCATGACTTTGTATTAGTGGAGGGTCTTGATCTCCTTTGGGTGAAGGATCGGGAGGAATGTTAGCGTTGTTTGAAGCAAGCTCAAAACCAGATGGATCACCAGTTTTTGTTTCCGGATTCACCCCCGGTACATGAGGATCCATTAGGCCTGCATTGGTTGGACGAGGTATGTGTCTTTCGAGTAACAATCTGTAAACTACAAAAGCCACAATAGCTGCAACTGCGACAAGCACACCCGTAAACACCGCGAAACTCTCAAAGGCCAATCTTATGCCACATCCGACTTGAGAATAGGAAAAACACGCAATCTGAGATGTAGCCCGAAGTCAAGATCTGTTGACAATTGAGGTTGATCGTGACAATTTTAGGGCTCTGTTGAGAAGAGTTCCCTGATTTAGGGCGCTTTTCCTACGCATTTTCTTTTTCAAAAAATCGGGAAAGTCACGAATCTCATCAGTAGTAAAGCAATTGCTAGGAGAAATACGGTGAAGGTAAGAACCTTGAGAGCCCTTTCCGCAGGCAATATCAAGTCCTCAGTTGAGACCGGCACATCCGCCCCGGAGCTCAACCTGAGCGACTCAACCGGTAACATTAGTCTTCTTCGAACGAAGCGTGCCTGAGTGCTAAGCGTTCTTTGAACGACTGTAAGTAGTCCAACAACCAAGGCCACGACAACAACGGGCACTGAAATGGATAGAGCGTTGACGAAGTAGGCAGTTAGAAATGGGATCGACCCCCATGATAGGGCGAACACGAGGGTCGTGTGAAACCTCTTGTTAAATATTTCAAGATTGTAGGCAAAGGCGAAGAACGCCTCAACGAAAATGAACGGCAATAGCAGCGCTGAAACAGTGATGACGTAATACAGTCCAATTCCAATGGCTGCGCATATGGCTAAAATCCCGATCAGGTAAAGCTGTTTCTTTGAAAGCCTCGTCTGGAGAGGGTTGCCCATAGTTTCGTCGAGTGCGTGCGCGCCGACCCCGAGGCCGAGGAAGAATGCTACCAGGACCGCTACAGATCTTTCAATGAAAATCGACGGGGCGATGGCGATACCCATTGTGACATACGAAAGGTGCCATAAGGTGTACGGCGGATGCAGAAGGTTGACAAAATCGCCTAGTATTCCTCGGCCCTCAAGTGTGTACCACGCCGGTTTTGGGGCCAACCTTTATCATATCATCCATAAAAGAACAGGGAATCGCTTACTCTCAGGCATTCGAATTGATCATTTGACCTCCAGAATTCTCTCTTTCAGATCTTTTGCCCTGAGACTATTGCAGTGACGCCATGGGTCATTCTTGTAACCTTTGTAGACTGTGCTCCAACCTTTGAGAGGATCGAAGCGAGCTGTTCAGGACTCTTTGATCGAGCGATAGAATTTGCAAGATAAACAAAGATTCCATTCCAGTGCCTTGAAACCAACAAGCCGAAAGCTGGGAGAATCCTGAAAATATAAAAGAGGTAAAAGGCCGAGAAGGTTCTCTCGATTGGCCTTGCGAAATCCATGGAAATCACGCTACCATTCCTCTTTGTGCAGCGATACATTTCCGCGAACGATTTCTCAACGCTACTCAAATTTCTCGTAGCAAGGCTGATTGTAGCAGCGTCAAAGGCATCATTTCTGAATGGAAGCGTCTCTGCCCTTGCTTGGACAAACTCTACTCTTCGAGTCAAGTCTAGTTCCTTGGCACGATCGAGCATCTCCCGGGTGACGTCGACTCCGACTACGAGTGCGCCTTTCCTTGCGAACTCAAAGCTCAAGAGCCCAGTTCCACAGGCGATGTCAAGAATTCTTGCCCCCCTCTTTGATCTCATGCCTGATTCCTTGACGACAGACTCACGCCAGAACCTGTCCCGCCCCAAACTCAGTATTCTCAAAAGGAAATCGTATTCTCTTGCTCCTTTAGAAAAGAGTCGCATCACGAAACGGACTTTCCTGTCGGGATATAATGAGGTCGCTTCTGCGAACTGGCTATTTTTTTCGTACTTTGCCCCGCCTGGGAGGCTCAACGTGGACTGGCTCAATTTTGCCAAATTCTCCACTTGTGAATCAAAAACTTGTAGTGATAGAAGTGTAGCAGGTGCTTCGATTTATGTCTTCGAACCTCCGAGATGCCGCTGCTTCCAGGTTCGACTGCATAGAAAGGACGGCCTTGAGTGCCCAAAGTCTCTCTTCTTTTGCTTGTTTCAGAATGAAGGAGGGTAGAGGGTTCCTTTGGCTAAGCACACAATGGGGATCTCTTCTAGTTTGAATTACTCAAGGATAGCACCAAATTGAAATTATTCAAAGGGTTCATATCTTAGCAACAATAGGCCCCGTCCAACCGACTAGTTGAACCCATAAGAGGAAAAGTAAGGGGAGGATCGTTTTGGTGAAATACTGCCCACAGTGCGGCACTGCTAATCCAGATGCCTCTAATTTCTGTGGATCCTGTGGAGCTGCCCAACCTCAGAGTCCAATCGGGCAGTCTGGCACTGGTTCTTCCCCTTCCACTTCTAACCCGTTTCAAGGGAAAAGCCCCTGGGAACGTGCCCTCAGTCTCCTTGGATCAAATCTGGGTCTCGTGCTACCGCTTGTAGTGCTCTTTTTCATCGAGCTCGTTATCTTTGGGATTGAGATTGCTGCTTTGAGCGGAATGGGAAGGCTTAGCCTTCTCGGTCTCTTTGCCGGGAGTGCGAGCTTCCTTAATGCGATCTACGCAATCATTGGCTGGACACTAACTGGAATCTTTCTTTCAATTACGATCTTTGAAGTCAGTTCGGCAGTTCAAGGAGGACGTTACAGCCTGAGTTCGGCCTGGCATGAAGTTTCATCTCGAATTGGAGATGTGGTGATTGTTTCTCTTGTCATGGGAATACTTGATCTAGCTTGGTCTTTTGTTCCGCTGATCTCATGGCTTCTTACAGCGTTGACTCTTCTTTACTTCATAGGGGTTTTTGAAATAATGCTTGTTGGAGGAATGCCGCTCGAAAGGTCTTTTGGAAGGGGAATTGATTTTCTCAAGGATATGGCGGACAATGATGCAACTACCCTTCTTGTGCTAATAGTGGCTACAATACTTTCTATTGTTCCAGTCCTTCAGATATTCTCTCTCACTTTTGCCGCGATACTATCTTTGCTTTACTTTGGAGAACGATTCCGTTCACGCCTCACAGGATCAGGAACTGCGGGAAGTTCTGGAGCAATTACATGATACTGTAGAACACGGAAAATCAATCGCGAAAACGAAAGATATTCTCAATGCCTCTTTCCATGATTTCTTTCTTTAGGAGAAAATAGGGAACCAAGCGTCTTGCCTCCATTCGCTCGTTAGTCATATTTTTTCATTCTCATAACCGATCTTCTGTTTTTCCAAAGAATGGGGGTGAGATTGAGGTTGTAAGCGCCGCCCTATGGGAACTCAAGAAACTGCTCTTTATCTGGCAAGTTTGCTTAGCGGCCTCCTCTCCTAGAAGGAAGTACCGCAAAACCGAATTCGATTCGCTTAAATTACTACTGCTTGGTGGTAATCACCGACAGGAAAAGGCTGCAAACTCATTGACCTTTAGGATTGGGATAGGTTTCAACACTGACATTCCAGTTTCGCAGACACTTCACTACACGCTTCTCGCCGAGGAAATGGGCTTTGACAGTTTCTGGCTGCATGAGCATTCCTTCTCAAGAGATGCGCTTTCTTACTTAGCGGCTGCCTCCCAAGCCACAACAAAGATCAAGCTAGGCGTGGGATGTGTTAGCGCGTACACTCGTCATCCCATAGTCCTTGCTATGTCCTTCTTGACCCTCCAAGAAGCAAGCTCTGGGCGAGTAATCATGGGACTTGGGACTGGCTTTCCGATGCGACTGGATCTGCTTGGCATAAAACACGAAAAACCGATTGCCGCACTAAGAGAGACAATTGAAATATGCAGGGGAATTTGGGGCGGTAAGCAAGTAACTTTGAAGGGCTCTATTTACTCAGTGACGAACGTAAAATCTCTTGCAGGTACAGCCCAGAGCACGATACCAATCTACATCGCAGCATGGAAGGACCAGATGCTCGCGCTAACGGGTAAACTCGCAGATGGATATATTGCAAAGGGTGGGGAATCTACAAAGTCGCTTAAACGAATAGTATTAGGGATAGAGCGCTCCGCTGCGAGGAATGGCAGAAGATTATCTGAGATAGACATCTCAGCCTACCTTCTCACACAGGTCTCAAGAACAGATGAGGAAGCCTATTTGATTGCAAGAAAGGATCCGTTTGTTTGCTACATGCTATCTGTTCAGGACGACTATCTATACGAAGAAACCGGCATAGATCCTTCGCTCAAGAAGCCGATAGCAGAGAACTACTTTCGAGGGAATATCAGTGAAGCGCAGTCGCATATAACAAATGAGATGCTCTCATCCTTCGTAGTCGCCGGAACACCTGATTCCGTTTGTGATAAAGTTAAGGAATTCGAAAAGTGCGGACTGAACCTGGCCATTCTCCAGCCTATAACGAAGAATCCTGAGGACATAAAATCCGTAATAAGAGTTGGAGCCATGCTCCGCGGATAAGCGTGGAGAGAGGCAATAACTCAAAAAAAGAGAGCTGTTCCGTATACTCGTAGTTTCCCTTTTCTTTCGGATTTTGCGTGCTCGAAGGAAAGAAATTTCTGTCTATGTCAAGAGCAGGAAATGTTCTCCTCGAGGATCAAGATTTTTTCACAAGATTGCACATCTTTCAGAACCTCAAATTGAAACATTTGAAAAATAAAAATCGAAATGCAAGAACTAGTAGGCTCTATTCTCGACTTCAGTAGCTTAACTAAAAATGTGGAGAAAGAGACAAGTGCCCTTTACCCGGGATTTCTGATTTGGAAGTAAGGTGAGAGTGTCGATCAAACAGATACGCCCCAAGACTCTGGAGACTGTAGAGCAAGAAAATGTCTACCGCTTGTTTTACCCTCAAGTTCCAGTCGTGATTTGCTCGAAATTCCAAGAACAAATTTCTGCAATGCCCGCAAACAGTTGCATCCCGGTTTCAACTAATCCTCCCATGGTTGCGATCGCCATTTTTAGGAAAAGCACAACTCTCAAAATCATAGTGAAAAGTCGACGCTTTTCCATTAATTGGTTGAATTTCAAAGGAAGTTGGAAGTCAAAAGGAACAACAGCAACAATGATCATTCATCGATTGAGCCAACCACGGACGAAACGAACTCTAGAAGTTGAAAACAAGCTAGAATTCCTCGGGATTGATTACTTCCTCGATAAGGAGGATGTACCGATCCTCTGTGAGTCAGTGGCATATGCCGTGTGCAAGACTCGTGAAACTCTCTTAACAGGGGATCATGAGCTAATTATTGCAAGCGTCACGTTTGCAAGGGCATCGCGTGACTTTACACGAACATCTTACTGGGAGTTCAAAGATTACAAGCCAGTGCTTTATCTTGGGAGCGCAAAGAAAGAAGGCGCCTATACAACTCTCACCTGACTCAAAGTTATTTTGGCTCGCTGCACTCTTCTCTGAGCCATTCGTGTCTCTTTGAAGAGATGTAGATTGTTGTTTCTGATTCTCTCTTCCTTTCGCGTGTTCTAGTCTCTACCTTTGCCACAAGGCCTCTGATTTTGAGGTATTCAAGATGGGCAAGTGTTTCAAGTACTGCTGCTCGCCTCTCCCATGGGTCGAGCTTACTCCAACCTCCTCCGTGCCAGCGTAGGTGAGACGCAGTTTCATATGCGGTTAGTCCTTTCAAGCCGTCTTCGCGGTTCAAGACATTGAGAGTGTTTTGGAGGCGGAATTTGTGGTGTCTTTCTATTTCCCTAATCCTCTTCGAGAGATTTGAAAAAACGTGTTCATGACTTGGAAGTACAAGTGAGGCTCGAATTGCCTTGAGCGATCGGATTGAACTCAGGTAGTCTCCAAGGGGGTCCTCGCTAGTAGTATACAGGGGGCTCAACGAGATGTTTGGAGTTATCGAGGGAAGGATGTGATCGCCAGAGAAAAACATCTTGGATGAGTCATCATCTTTCGCACCTGCTAAAAGGCAAATCGTACCGCTTGTGTGACCCGGCGTGTGTAACACTCTAAATCTCCACCTGCTTCCAACCTTAAGCACTTCACCTCCCACAAGAACTTCATCAACATTGATTTTGTCAAAGGTACGAGCAAGAGCGAGTGAGTTTGAAAGCATACTTTCGACCTCGCTTTGTGGTGTTCCGTTTGTCCTTAGCCATTCGTGAAGTCTAATCATAAGAGCCGAGTACTCCTTTCTGTTCTTTTTGATGTTTGACGCTTCTTCCTTGTGCATCATTATCCTACATTTGAGCGACTCCTTCTTTATTCTCCCAACCAGCCCGAAGTGATCGGGATGAAGATGCGAGACTAGGACTTTCTTCAACTCGGCGACCGGCAAACCGATAATTTGAAGGGAACGCGACAGTGCCTCAAAACACTCATCGCTGTTCCATCCGGAGTCGATCAAAAGATTGTCTGAGCCGGAACAAAATAGATACACGTAGACGTGGTCGAGATTTCGAATAGGAAGTGGAAGGCGTATCTGATAAGCTCCGGGAACTATCTCGACTGGTTCAAAGGATCGCAATGCAGTTTTGGCTCTACTTCGAAAAAATTAAAAATTGGCTAGAGATTTGAAACTTGGATAGACACTTGTAGAACCAATTATTATGTTTCTTCGAATCCTTTCTCCTCTGAATTGAGCTTGGCTTGGGGAGAAAATGGGATGATTTCCTCTCTTCTGCTCTTTCTGATCAAGTTCTCCACGAAGAATTCTCCCGCACGATATGATGTCCTGACAAGCGGACCTGAAGCCACGAATTTGAAGCCTAGAGATTCGCCGATTCGCTTGAATTCTTCGAATGTTGAAGGATGAACGTATTCCTCCACTTTGATGTGCCAGCTTGATGGTCTAAGATACTGCCCAATCGCCAGCAGATCGACTTGTACAGCGAGAAGATCCTTCATTGTTTGAATGACTTCGTCCCGAGTTTCGCCGAGTCCCAACATGATCGATGATTTGGTGTAAATTGAAGGATCCATTTCCTTTACGAGCTTCAAGACACTAAGTGACTGGCGATAGTTTGCCCTCCTATCCCTGACCACTGATTGGAGACGCTCAACAGTCTCCACATTGTGAGCGAAAACATCGGGATGAGCCTTGACAACTTCTTGTATTGCGGCAGGATCTCCTTGAAAATCCGGCGTCAGGACCTCGATCAAGAGATTTGGGCAAAGCCTTCTAGTTTCTTCTATCGTCCTTGCAAAGTGCGAAGCTCCTCCATCGGGGAGGTCATCTCTGTCGACGGAGGTGAGAACGATGTAATTTAGGTTCATCTCCTTCAGCGCATGAGCAATTTTCAAAGGCTCAAATGGATCGACGAACCCGTTCGGATTACCGCTCTTCACGGCGCAGAATCTGCAACCCCTAGTGCAAACTTCACCCAAGAGCATGAAAGTAGCAGTTCCACCACCCCAGCACTCAGCGATGTTTGGACAATGGGCTTCTTCGCACACGGTGTTTAGCCCAAGAGTCGATGTAAGTTGCTTCAGCCGTTTGTAGTTCTCACCGCTCGGAAGCTTGACCTTGAGCCATTCGGGCTTTCTATCCAGCTCATTTGTTGTTTGACTGGTCTGGGGGAGTTCTGGCCTCGGCAATGTCTTTTCAGTCCTTTTCTTTTTTTTGGAAGCTCAAAGGTCCTTCTAAGAAATCAATTGGAAGAGGGTAAAAGGAACGTAAAGGCTTCTCCCTGCGGGTACCAATGTTGGGATTCGCCGATATTTACTTTTGTGCTTGCAACACTTCATTCAGGGCCCGATCAGTTCCTGCCATCAATTAGCAATTAGAGTTTAACTCTTCCTATTTTGAAAGCTGGCAAAGTTAATAATGCAAGTCGAGAAGTTGTGCTTGCAATCGAATCATGCCAGCAATCAAAATAGTAACAAAGCCCCCAGGACCAAAGGCAAGAAAGATCGTTTCGGAAACAAAGGAGGTTCTTTCTCCTTCGATCGGAAGGTTCTATCCCTTGGTCGTTGAAAGCGCCCATGACTGTTTGGTTCGAGACGTGGATGGAAACCAATACATCGATCTCAATTCAGGCATCGCTGTCTTAAACGTCGGATCGACAAATGAGAAGGTAATCCAAGCAACTTCTGAACAAATGAAGAAATTCTTTCACTACTCATACACGGATTTTTACTACGAGAACATCAACAAACTCGCAGAAAAGCTCATCGAAATTTATCCTGGAGCAAAATCTGGCCCAAAATCGAAGAAGCAGGTCTTCTATGGGAACTCTGGAACTGAAGCCATAGAGGCGGCGATAAAGCTTGCTCGCTACAACACAAAGCGCCAGCGTTTAATCGCATACACCGGCTCCTTTCACGGAAGGACTATGGGCTCGCTTTCACTTACTTCAAGCAAGCCCACTCAGGTCAAGGGTTTTGCCCCGTTTGTCCCCGGGGTAGAACATGTTCCCTATCCCTACTGCTATCGCTGCCCCCTGAAGCTCGAGTATCCAAGCTGCGGCATGGCTTGCATTGACTACATTCAAGAGCAGTACTTCGACAAGTACCTCCCACCTGAAGAGGTGGCGGCCTTCTTTCTCGAGCCCATTCAAGGAGAGGGAGGCTACGTCGTCCCACCGGAGGATTATTTCAAGGAGCTTTTCAAGAGGTTCGGCAAGTACGGAATCCTCTTCGTAGATGACGAAGTTCAAAGCGGGAACGGGAGAACTGGAAAGTGGTTTGCGATTGAGCACTTTGGTGTTGTCCCTGACATGATTACAACAGCAAAGGCACTGAGCGCCGGACTTCCTCTAGGTGCTCTGATATCCAGAGCAGATCTCATGACTTGGCAGCCAGGATCTCATGCGAGCACATTTGGCGGGAATCCCGTAGCTGCAGCTGCTGCACTTGCAACTCTGTCTTTCATCGAGGAAAACCATCTCCTTGAAAACGCTGCAAAGCAAGGAGAGTATTTGATGAAGATCTTCTCCGAGTGGAAGGAGAAATATGAAATCGTGGGAGATGTTCGCGGAAAGGGGCTCATGATTGGAATCGAGATCGTCAAAGACAAGAGGTCAAAGGCTTATGGTTCGGAGGAGGCTTCGAAGATAGTGGACATGTCATGGAAGAAGGGGGTGCTTCTCATCACATGTGGGAGATCGACTTTGAGAATTGCGCCTCCTCTAACGATCACAAGGGAGCTTTTGGATGAAGCACTTTCAGTGATGGAGTCAGCGATCAGCGAAGTCAACAAAGAAGCTCGATGGGAATCAAGCGCCAGATCTCGAAAGAAATAGTATCAAATCACCTTCAAAGAGTTTGATTTGCGAGACGGCCTTACTTTCTTCGCCGCTAAAAGTCTCTTTCAGTACGCTATTTGGAAACTTGATCTGTCGGAAGAGCGAAACGCAAAGGAGAAGAATTAACAAAGGAAGGCAAGTTAAAGTGCTGAAGATCTTGCAAAGGCGATCAAGCTTCGCAATCGTGGCTGCACTGTATTCCACTTCGATTTTGGGTTTCGGCACACTGGCCCCGCCCGGATTAGCCGCCAAGATAGCACTTGCATTTACTCAATTATGGAACAGGGGAACCCCCTCACAGTACTCCCTTTCGGTAAACCCTTCTTGCTCGCTAGAACGGGGAGTCGCGCTCGGCGAATTCATCTATAGCCAGGTTTCAGGCAAAAGGCAACTGTGCTAGCTTTGTTCGTAGATCAATCTATCAGAAATTCTAAGAAGAGACTTCTCCAAGAGGAAACTTGGCTTCGAAAGTCCCGTCTGCAAGGCTGCACTGAGACCAAGATACTGAAGATAAATGGAGTAAGAAATAGATCGTTCTAAAATCTCGCTTTGTGTGCTTCCTCTCCCGCTCGAAGGAACAAGAAAGCTTTCAACACCTTCTTTCGAAAGCAGATCGTGGAGCTCTCTTGATCTTTCTTCCTTGGGCTCTGATCTCAAAATGAAAATGAGATCTTTCTTTTTACTCCCATTGCGTTTCCCTCCCAAAGAGAAGAGATCTAGGTGAGAAAACTCTTCTGTCAATTGGTAGCTCGAATGAAATCCTATGAATTCGAATATCTTCGCAGCTCCGTAAACGCAGAGGCCATAGAAGGGACCGCTTCCAACGAAATGATAGTAGTCTCCTTTCAGTTTGAGGTTTTGAGACCAAAGCTCAGCTCTTCTCAGGATTCCTCGAACATCAAGCCTTGGAATATCTGAAAAGAGGGCGGAACAGGCAAGAACACACGCGGTGAAGCTGTTTGTTCCAGGAGTCAGTCCCTGGCTCTTTGTGAATTTGAGCTCTATGATGTCATCGCAGGTCTTTGCAAGGCTACTCTCCGGGTTTACAGTTATGGCAACCCTTCTAGAAGCGAGGTTTCTGACCCTTCTAGCAGCTTCGATGTTTGCCTTGGTGCGTCCTGAAACAGAAATGAAATAAACATTCTTGTCCTTTGCGGCTTGAGGATATTGAAAGAGTTCGGCAGGATCGAAGGCTCTAGGTTTGAAATTTTCAAATCTTTCCACGAAGAGGGCGCAGGCATATGAATCTCCCGCACCGCAAAAGAGAGTCTCCTCCGGATTCTGTTTCTTTATTCCTAGCCTTTTGAGGTATTTTGAGTACTCTATAAGATCCTCAGCTTGGGCCCTGATTTCCTTAATGGTGCTTTCGAATCCCTTCGAGAAAGAGAATGACATGAGGACTTTCAGTGGAACAGGGAATATTCTATCGCAAATAAACACTCATCTTGAGATCGGAGCTTCTTGTATCGTGATTTCCAGCTGTCTTTCTTTACAAT
>CADDZS010000056.1 GCA_902812485.1 archaeon | reverse complement strand
ACTCTTTATTCTCGCTCATCCTAATATCTTAGAAATCAAAAGTCCTGCACGCAAGACTCCTTCGTCTTCTCCGAAATTGCCGACTATCTGGATGCCTACGGGGAGCGAACCGCGAACCAAGGAGGATGAAGGAGGAGCAGGGATACTCAGAGCTGGGAACCCAGCCAAATTGAACGGCTCAGTATTTCTGATGAGAAGGTACCTTGCGGGGCCGGTCTCATGCCCCAAAATATCATCGAGCTTTGGCGCGACGATGGGACAAGTTGGGGTCAAAAGATAATCTATCTCGTTGAAAATCTTCGCCAAGCGAAGAGCGAACTCCAGTCTTAGAATCTGAGAAAACATCTGACCAATCTCTCCCACCTTTGAGCCGATGTCAAGTAGGCGTCTTACGTCAGGCTGGAGCAGTCTTCGTTTGCTCTTGGATGAGATGAGTTCCTTGTAAAACCAAGCAGCTTCGCCTAGCTGTATCTTTCTTCTTGGATAGTACGCTTTTCGACAGATTGAAACATCCACTTCATCGACTACCTTGATCGAATCATCGAAGCCCTTGAGCTTTTCCACACTTGCCCAGAAAGTTGAAGACACATACTTGTCCATCTCCTCGGTAAAGAATTCAGAAGCTACTCCCAAGCGAATCAACCCTTGAGACTTGGCTTTGCTCTTCGAAGGCGCATCATCACTTTTGGAGTTGTCATGTTTCTTTGCTGAGGAAAGGGCATGATAGACAAGAGATATGTCTTGAATGGAGTTTGCGAGTATACCAACATGATCGAGGGTCGCACTCAAGGGGAACACGCCTACAGTACTTATTGATGAAAGGGTCGGTTTGAATCCGAACACACCTGAAAGTGCAGCTGGTATCCTAACCGAACCTCCCGTATCGGTCCCGAGGCTCACAAGTCGTTTTTCATCTGAAAGTGCAACCGAGACGGCTGAGCCCCCGCTCGATCCTCCAGAGATTCTTGAGGAGTCTCTTGGATTGCGAACGGGCCCAAAATAGGAGCTTGATGAAGTAGCTCCAAGTGCGAGTTCGTGGAGATTTGTCTTGCCAACGATTATGCCGCCAAAACGGATTATCAAATCCACCACTTCTGCGTTTATTTTGGGGACAAAATCCTTGAATGCCCCTGATGCGGCAGTGGTTCGCCTATCTTTCAGAAATATGTTGTCTTTGATTGAAAACAATACCCCGAAAAGAGGAGGCAGAGGAAGAAGAGGATGAAGACGCCTTTCCTTCTCCTTAAGAGATCCAAGCCTCATACTAGAGAGCTTCTTGTCAAGTCTCCTTGCCTCGGAAAATGCAATGTCTTCCTCGCGATCGAACAATGTGATAAAGGCGTTGAACTCTCGATTGTATCTCGAAATGTTTGAAATTTCTTTTCTTGTGGCCTCTTCGCAGCTGATTCTTCCTTCGAACAAATCTCTTTGGAATTTGCCGATTGCTCCAAACTCTTCAGTTTCTAAGGAAATCAAAACTTTGCCTTCTCAGCTGGTAAAAGGATAGATTAGCCTGCAAATATATTATTATTCGAACCAATTTAGAGAATAAGATCTCAACATAGACGATTTTGTTCACAAACCCTTCAACTCCAAGGATTCGCATTCAGGATGAAGAACAAAGAGGAGGGCGGTAGTAGTAGCAGAAGAAGTGGAAGCTTGGAATGATTCCACGCTTATGAATAACGAAGAGCGGGCGAGAGAAGGAAAAAAGCAAGAAAGGAAAAACAAGAGAGGGAAAGAGCTCAGCTGTCCTTTCAGTTCTTAAAAAAATAAGGACAGCTTTGAGCCACGACCCGAGACGAAGCATACAGCCAATTATACTATCTTTTTTTGTTTATTGCAACCATTCCATTTCTTTGTTTTGCTTCTCAGGTCAGATGAGAGGACGAGAGAGAGAAAGAGTACAAAAGGGATTGAAGGAGGGGAAAGACAACAGCCTCTAATGAAGAGGATGTTGCTATCTTCCTTCTTCTTTCAAACTCCCTTCTTATTCTCTTTCTAATATGCTCATTCTCAAGATCTGGCACGCAGAAGACGCGCAACTCTTCCGGGCTGAGTCGCGAGGAATGTGCTTTCTACTCCAGTGAGAACAACCATGACTCTCACACGGCCCTGGAGTGATGGATCTACTCTCGCACCCCACACGACGCGCGCCTTTGGCGGAAGAGACCTAGTGATCATCTCTCCTGCTTGGGTCACTTCGTCGAGCGTGATGTCTTCGCCCCCTGCCACGTGAATCAGGACACCAAATGCCTTTGTTGCGTCCTTGATGTCAAGCAGCTGCGCATCGAGCGCCGACTGCACAGCTCGCTCAATCCTGTCTTCGCCGGAGGCTTCTCCAACTCCCATCGCGGCGATTCCTCTCTTCTCCATGATGGCTCTTAGGTCAGCAAAGTCGATGTTGATGAGACTCGCAGTCGTGATTGTCTCAGTGATTCCCTTCACAAACTCGCCGACTAGTTCGTTTGCAACACCGAGTGCTTCCTTAAGGGGCAGATCACCTGCAACCTTTGCGAGCCGGTTGTTGTCTATCACGACGACTGTGTCACATTGGTCCTTGAGGTGTTCGAGCCCTTCCTTCGCACTGTTATATCTGAATCTTTCCACTGCAAACGGGAGTGTCACGACTCCGATCATGAGTGCTCCGCTGTTTTTGAGTGCATTCGCAATCACCCAAGAAGCACCCGTACCGGTTCCTCCACCGAGACCGGTTGCGACGTATATGATGTTCGCACCAGTGACGTCCTTCTTAACCTGCTCGATCGACTCGCGAGCTGCCTGCTCACCACGCTGTGGGTAACCACCGCAACCCATTCCTCGAGTAGTCTTTTCGCCGAGCAATATGCGCCTGTCGGCTTTGACTATGCTCAGGTGAGTCGCGTCGGTATTTGCGGCAATAAGCTTCGCGCCCGCGACGCCCCCCTTTTTCTCCTTGACCCAAGAGACAATGTTGCATCCAGCCCCACCCACGCCTATCACGGCGACTTGAGGCCGAGCTTGACGCATAATCGCCTCGATCTTCTCACTCTCTAACATCTCATCCATTTTTGCTTGTGTATCGGTATCGTAGCTCAATTTTAGTGTTCGAGAACAATTGAGGAACAACCTAATTATACCGTTTGTGAAGCTCAGTCAACTGAAGAATGACACGGATTCCGATAGGCAAAATAAGAAACTGGATCATCGATCCATTCGGTTAGAACGAAGTAATTTCCTCACAACACGTAAGAAAAATCTCTCCCTCTAATCAGTGGTCTTGCCTTGGCAGGATTTATCTGAAAACCTGTACTCATTGGAATTTTCTCCCTTATTCCCTTTATTCTCCCTTTTTCTCCTACTACCTTTCATCGTGAGAGGGGAGGAAGAGGAAGAAGAAGAGACGAGAAGCGCAAAACAACGTAAATAGAGGATCATTACAGGATGGAAGTGCCAAAATTGACGCTACCACTCCGGGACTCGAGTGCAAAATTTTTCTGATTGAGGATCGAGTGAAAGAAGTACGTGAGTCAAGAAATAGATCTGAAATCCAAATTACGAATCATACCCGACTTCCCAAGGAAGGGGGTCAACTTTGTAGATATCACACCGCTTCTTGGCGATGCCGAGTCTTTCAGGGAAGCGATCAGAAGACTTACCTCCCACTTTTCCAAGAAGAAACTCGACTTGGTAGTGGGAATCGAGGCTAGGGGGTTAATGCTTGCCGCTCCCGTGGCCTACAATCTCGGACTTGGATTTGTGCCCGCAAGAAAGAAAGGGAAACTCCCATTCGGTAAACTCTCAATGGAGTACACTCTAGAGTACAGCACAGAATATCTAGAAATGCACGAAGACGGGATTCGAAGCGGTCAGAGAGTCGCAATAATAGACGATCTGCTCGCAACTGGAGGGACAGCAGAGGCGACGGCTAGGCTTGTCGAAAAGCTCGGGGGTAGGGTTGAGGGGCTAGCTTTCCTCGTTGAGCTTGATTTCTTGAAGGGAAGGGATCGCCTAAGAAATTACGACCTTTACTCGCTAGTTCACTTGGAAAGTTAAACCAAGGTCTTTTCCTGAAATAGGCCACACGAGTATCTCTCTTCTCTTCCTCCCTATCTTCCCTCCTTTCTTCTTCTGCATCACAATCCAAAGTTATCCTTTTTGAGCCCAATCTTTTTCTAGAGATGGCTAGCAGCATGAGTTTCGTGCATTTGAAATTGAGATCCAGTTTGAAGGCTCTTGTAACTGGATTCGAGGGGTGGCAGGGGAGAGTGAATCCCTCCGGGAAGATCGCATTGGAGCTCGACGGCAAAGAATTCGAAGGGCTTTCAGTAATAGGAAAGGAATTACCAGAAAACTTCTACGAATTGCCAGGGGTTCTTCGCGATCTTGTGAGAAGGATCAAGCCGGATATTTTGATCTGCAGCGGCTGGGATTACGTTTCGAAGATCAAAGTGGAGAAGATAGGGCTCAACGTCATGAACAGCGTCTTCGATGACAAGATAGTTCCAGACAACTACGGGCAAAAGCCTATGGGGGAAAGAATAATTCCAAGGGGGTCACCGGCTCTCGAAGCTAGCTTCCCGGCTGAATTGATTGTTGAAAATCTGAACAGGATAGGAATTCCTGCTTACGTCTCGTATCACGCAGGCACTCATTGTTGCAACACTGTGATGTATTCAGCATTGTACTTCTTGAAAAAGACAAAACCCAAGTCGATTGCAGGATTCATTCATCTTCCACCGATCGAAGAAATGGGTCTCACCCGAGAATCAGTCACGCCCATGCCGCTTGAAAGGGAGAGGGAAGCTATGGAGAGCGCGCTGATCACTTGCAGGGATTATCTCAATTCTAGGAGAAGGGGTGTTATTACTGGTTCCAAGGCCATCAAACAGCTTGCAACGAAGCACACCGCAAGAGGAAAGCGAGGCTCCTAGCAGTCAACAGAAGAGGAGCAAGTAAGGGAAAAGAACGAACGCAAGCTCCTATAGGTCAAGCTTTGTGAAACTTTGTAAGAGAGGAGTAGAAGGGGGGAGCGAATTGGCAGATCTTCTTGTACGCAGGGCAAGGCTTCTCGGGAAGGATGGACTCTTTGACATTGTCGTGGAAAAGGGGGAGATTTCGAAAGTAGCAAAGAGCGAAATTCAAGAAAGAGGAAAGGAAGTGATTGATGCCGAGGGAAACTTGGTCCTTCCAAGCTTTGTCGAACCACATGTCCACCTCGACAAGGTCCTCCTCGCCGAGGAGACTAGAGAAGCGTCCTCCATAAGTGAAGCACGGGAGATCGTAAAGGAGGCAAAGAAGAAGTTCACTGTTTCAGGCGTGAGCAAGCGGATAGAGAAGGTCATCCCTCTTGCGATTGAAAATGGAGTGACAAAGATCAGATCCCATGTTGATGTTGACGAATATGCAAAACTCGTTTCGGTCGAGGCCCTGCTTTCGCTCAAGAAGAAATACAGTGGAATAGTGGATTTCCAGATCGTAGCTTTCCCTCAGGAAGGGTTGCTCAAAGATTCAGAATCGCTTGAGCTCTTGAGGAAGGCACTTGATATGGGGGCAGATGTCGTCGGCGGGCTTCCTGAAGCGGAGCTTAGCCAAGATGATTCGAAGAGGCACGTAGACCACGCGATTGCAATTGCGATTGAGGCAGGAAGAGACATAGACATGCATTGCGATGTTCTTCCATTTGGCAAAGTGACAGAATACTTTGCTTCCGAGGTGATTCGAAAAGGGATCGAGGCCGGCCGGGCGACGGCAGATCATTTGATTGCTCTTTCCTACTACGATGACTACTATGCGTCGAAGGTGATTGGGCTTTTGAAGATGGCTGGGATCAATGTTATCTCGAACCCCTGCACTATGATGACTTCTGGAAATCTTGACAGGCCTCCAAGAGGAAGAGGAGTTACAAGAATCAAGGAGCTCTTGAAGGCAGGAGTCAATTTGGCCTTTGGATTGGACAACCTTGTGGACCCGTACAATCCTTTCGGAGATTTCAACGCCCTTCTAAACGGATGGTTTTTCGCGTACGCAGGTCAGCTCAACTCGAGCAGTGAGATAGAATCTCTTTTGGAGATGCCGACGCTCAGCTCGGCAAGGATCTTGCGCTTGAAGGGATACGGCATTGAACCTGGCTCAAAAGCAGACTTCAATGTGATGAACTCGAAGGATCCTAGAAGCGCTCTTCGATTTCATCAGAAGCCTAGGTATGTGATAGAAAATGGGAATATACTAGTCGAAAATCGATACGAGATAACTAACCACTACGAATTACCGAGCTGAATCTCTTCCCATTCTCTCTGCCCCAGAGTCTACGGTTTTGAAAATGTAAACTACTTTTTGATTTCGAAGTGGGGTGATGCGAGTGTTTGAGAAGAGTGTGAAATGCTAGCCAATGAAGAGAGGGGGGAGAGAGGAAAAAGGAAGAGGATATCATGCTGGTGATGAGCTTCATTCATGATTAAAGTACAAAAACTGCCTCTCATAACTATCACCGAGAAAAAGAAGGAAAACTTGCATGGCAAAGATCTAGATTGAGAGGGCTGGCTATAAACCCTATAGCTCAAAACCACTATTGTACATTGAACATGATGGTATGGTTCTGAAAACGAATGAAAATTTCAGATGCTAGGTGGAAGAAAAGGAAGGAGATCCCCTCCTCGTTGGAAGGAAGTTGATACCAAGATATCAAGAAAGATGAGTAAGCTCATTTCACAAAATCAGATTTAGATCTCCGAACTCATGCCAGAGATAACCTTGCGATAGAGCGTCCCTATATGCTTCAATGATCCTTCTTTGGCTGACAAAAGCTTGTAGGAGTTGAAGATGACTTGTCTCTGGTTCGTGAAGCCCAGTAACTAGGCCATCAACCACTGCGAGCCTGTGTTTAGGAGTGATTTGAAGACGAGTATAACCTCGTGCTGGCACTACCGACCCCTTCGAGCCTTTAGCAGAAGATTCGAGCGCACGTACCACAGTAGTACCAACCGCAATCACTCTTCTACCTTCACGCTTCGCTCGATTCACAGCTTTTGCCACTGAGCTACTTACAGAGTATTCTTCTTCGAGCACTGGACTTTTCAAACCGCTCTCTTCGCTTGCAAAAGACGAAAGTCCTGAGTGAAGAACAACGAATCCAGTTTCTACTCCTCTGTGTTTCAATTCAAGCAGCATCTCCCAAGTGAAAGGTCTTCCAGCTGAGGGCATCTCCAAAGAACCAGGTACTCTTGCGTAAACGTTTTGGTAAAAATCAAGTCCCAAAGTGCACCTTGCATATTCGTAGTGTATCGGTTGTCCAATCTTGTAGAGCAGCTCCATGAATTTCGATCCGAAACTGTGAAAGTCGATCTTCCACAAGCCTGGGATCGATTTGTCTTTCGAATAGGCAACACACGACAACTCGGAACCGAAATCAATCACAAAAGATCCTTTGATTCCTAATCGGGACAGAGGTTTTCCTTCGGGGGAGAGAATCAGAGCAAGCCAGTGCCCTTCTGAGAGATGCTCAGCCAAGCGGACCTCCACAAGCTTCTGAGAATCCCGGATCCACCCCCAAAGTGAGCTTGGGATAGTTCGACTCGAGTTGAAAATCAGCATATCCCCAGATTGAAGAAACTCTGGAAGCCTCGAAAAGCAGGAGTGATGAATTTTAGATTTTTGCCTGTCAATAACCATCATTCTGACATCTGATCTTGATCTTCCCCTGATCTCTGGCGGCTCCCTCGCAATAGATTCATCAGGAAGCGCAAAGGCTGATGAAGAACTGATCATCTCCGGAGAAATTGCAACTCGAATCGACATTGCATCTTACTCGCCTATACTTTCTCCAAGCTACTCGTGCCTTCTTGCTCTGTTTCTTATAGTCAATCTATGAGGACTGAGAAATTGTGCCATCCATTCTCTGGATTGAGCAAGAAGTCTCTTTCCAGTCACACCCGCTGACTCGTCCGAAGCAAGATAGACGAAGACATCAGTGACATCTGCAGGATCAGCCCAAAGCTTTGGATCCAAATCGGGCTCAGCAGCTCTGTGTAAAGCCGTATTCATGTCACCCGGGTCGACAGAGTTCACCCTTACCCCTAACTCATTGAGCTCAGCTGCCCAGATTCTAGTCATCATATCGAGTGCTGCTTTGGAAGCACCGTATCCGCCCCAGCGTGGATAAGCATTTCTTGATGCGTCGCTAGTCACATTGATGACTGATCCCATTGACTCTATGAGAGAGGGGAGAAATTTCTTTGTCAAGACAAATGGTGCGATCAAGTTAGTTTGGAGCACTTTGACAAAATCTCCGTCGGTAAAATCTGCTAGAAGAGGCAAGGGAGTTGCCCCCAATGATGAGGCATTGTTAACTAAAACATCCAAGTTTCCAAGCGTCTTCGAGAGCGTCACAGCCACGATCCTCTCCAAATCTTGAGGCACAGCCAAATCGGCAGAGATAGTCAAAGTCTCAGTTTCTGGAGAAACGTGCGAGATCTCTTCCTCGACTTTTCTCAGAGCATCGAGATTCCGTCCCACTATTGCAAGTATCTTGCATCCTTCTCTTGCATAATCGATTGCCAATGCTCTTCCGAGCCCTTGGGATCCGCCCGTGATGAGGATGCTCTTTCCCAAGAGCGGCTTCTTCTTTTTCCTCGCTCTTTCATCTCTGTAGCATCATCTTCAATTCACAAGTATCTTTTCCAGAATTCCTAATCGACCTTTTATAAACCCGATGGTTTACAAATATTCCGAACTAGGAAGGCAGAGTGAATAGCGGGACACTTTAGAATTTGTAAAACACTGGGTTTTTAAATTCCGAATTGATAATCACTCCAAGGAGAAGTGTGCCGAGAGTAGATGGCGAATCTTGGGAAAGACTCCAGCAGCCGCTATTCGGATAGTGCCGCACCAATAGACGAGCTTGGAGATCAGAAGAGAAAGATCCTTTGGCACCTCAAGACGGTGGGAGAGGCAGGACTAGAAGATCTTTCAAAGTTTTTGAAAATTTCTAGGATGGCCGTTCATAAGCATCTCGTTGCACTCGAAGAAAGAGGACTAGTCGAAAGCTCTGATTCGAGAAGGGGGCGCGTCGGAAGGCCAAGAGCTCTTTACAAACTAAGCGAAAGGAGCCGCTCTGTATTTCCGAAATCGTACAGCGCAGTGGCTTTGTGCGCCCTAAAATTCATAGAGAACAAGATTGGAAGGGGTGGGGTGGAACAAGCGCTGCGCGAAAGGCAAAGCGAGATTTTTGAGAAATATTACCCGCAGCTTAAAGGACTAGATCTCGATGGGAAAGTAAAGCTACTCGCTAAGCTTCGAGACGATGAGGGCTATATGGCGGAGTCAAGAAAACTTCCGTCGGGGAAATATTTGATTTTGGAACACAACTGCCCAATAATCCAACTTGCCCAGAATTATTGGGAAGCTTGTTCGACCGAGACGGAGCTTTTTGAAAATCTCATTGGCGCAAAGGTTGAGACAACTCATCGCGCCGCAAAGGGCGACCTCGTATGTAGGTTCTTGATAGATCCAAAGAAACGCTCGGGTGGATCTTCAAGAGAAGCATCAGACGATGATCCTTTCCCACTCGAAAGTAAGAGCAATTCAGATTGACTCGTGACAGAGGTCGCTCTCTGAGATCTTTTCTTTCTTTTCAAGAACTTGTTCTAGGTTCTAGAACACTTCCTTTTCGAGAATAGTTTAAAATAGCTAAAATACCGAGCGCAGATTTGTCAAGAAGTAAAAAATAGATAATGATACAAATTCAATCTCTCACAAAAACCTATGGAAGGAACCAGCCTCCCGCTCTTGATTCTGCCAGTTTTGAAGTAAGAGACGGCGAGATAGTAGGATTCGTAGGCTTGAATGGCGCAGGCAAGACAACTACGATCAGGCTCGCAGTAGGTGTGTCTTTGCCTACCTCGGGGACGGTTGTCGTAGATGGATATGACATCGTAAAGGACAAGGCGAAAGCGTCTGAGAAAATCGGATGGGTTCCAGAGTTTCCAAATTACGAACTCAACGCCAAAGTCAAAAGCCTTCTGAATTACTTTGCGGGATTTTATGGCTTGAGTGGAGAGGAAGCCGACAAGCGAATCAAACAGCTTATAGCTTCTGTCGGGTTGACTGGATATGAAAACAGAAAGCTACGCACCTATTCTCAGGGAATGAAGAAGAGATTTTCGCTTGCGGCTTCTATGATCTCAGACCCGCAAAATCTCCTGTTCGATGAGATTCTTAATGGTCTAGATCCTGAGGGTATCCACTTCATGAGATCGCTCATGCTCGATCTTAAAAGAAGGAACAAGGCGGTTCTTCTCTCTTCTCACATACTGACCGAGGTGGAAAACATAGCCGACAGAGTAGTCTTCGTGCACAGGGGGAAGATTTTGCAAGTTGTAACAAGAGGAGAACTAGCTGTCTTTGGAGCAAGCGGTGGCTCTCTCAAGCTCGTGATCCAAAATTTGAACGAAGACGCAGTAAATTATCTCAGGACATTAAGCGATGAGGTGATTGTGGACGGAAACTCCGTGGTAATTTCGAACTTCTACGGAGACTCTGCTCAGGTCAACGCCGAGCTCGTGAGAAGGGGTTTCAATGTTAGGGAGTTGAGCTTTGAGAAATCGAACTTGGAAGAATACTTCTTCAAGATCGTGAAGGAGGCAGGGTGATATTCGATCTTGACTCGGCCGTTACTGTATGATTTCAAGAGGACGCTCAGAAGCAAATCAGTTATAGTCGCTATGCTTCTTCCGATTCTGATCAGCCTTGCGATAGTCCCTCTTAGCCTCGGTGTCACGACTGTTTCAGGTCCTCCAAGCTCTCAAGCTCTCATGTATTACGATAGCAACGGATATCACTTTCTTGCTTTTTCGAGTGACCAATACGGACTGGGTGCCGCTGGGGTCAATTATCAGTTCAATCTGACAAGCGCTCAGGGCAATTATGCTGGAACTGGAACGACCAATTCAAGTGGATTTGCCTTCATTACGGTCAAAGCGCCCATCGGACAAACTTACAATGGCTTTGTGAAAGTTACAAGCTCCAGCTCAGGCTTGTCTGGCCAGTTTTCTACAGAGGTCTCTTTGCCTAATGGAACAGTTGTTCAACCTTCTGAGGGACAGATAGTTCCGATTTCTGTGGGAACACCAATCCCATTTTGGACGGTGCAGGATCAGAACAATGCAACGAAAAGGGATCTTTTGGTCTTCTACGCAGGGCCATTTGGAGCCCGGCCTCAATCATACTCGATATATTACAAGGTGTACAACGAGTCGAGCTTTCAAACATCCAATTCTGCAACTGATCAAGGCAACACTAGCATAATATTTCGACAGCCGCCAGCTTATTTCAACGAAAGCGAGATGATCCTTCTTGGAACCCTGAATGACTATAAGCAGATCTACCCAGTGACACTTCCATCCAACGACACTTGTAGCAATGTGGTGACTTCAAACGGAGGTAGCGGAGCGCTAGAAGCAGGATTCCCATGTCCCGGAGATTTGTTGATCTATTTTGAGCTCTTCTCACAGAACGGTACTCTACTACAAACACAGCAGTTCTCCCCAGATCAATTCTTCACACCTCCAGTAGTGGTTCAGTCAGTCAACATAGCATCCTCTTTCTTCGCAACGATTATGGGAATATTCATCCCTCTCATTGCAATCATCGGGGCCTACTCTTCGTATGGAAAAGATAGAGTGAGTGGAGTACTTGAATCAGTTCTATCTAGGCCTGTGACAAGGATGGGTCTTACGACCTCAAGGTTCCTTTCTACGTTCCTTGCCCTTGGTGTTGCGATCGGGATCTCGGTCGGGGCGATCGACGGCATGCTCAAGTACTTTGGTGGCCAGTTCTTGAGCGCGGCTTTCCTTCTTGCGTCAACTGGTGCTTTCCTCGTCGAGCTCGCAGCATTCATCGGCCTGATATTCCTGTTCTCTCACCTTGTAAGATCGTCCGGTCTCCTAATAGGAATAGCAATCGGGCTTTTCATAATCTTCGACTTCTTATGGGGAGTGATCGTCCTCCTCGTCTCTGTAGCTGTCAGGCTGAATCCGGGCTCGCTTGCTTATCTGAAAGCCTCAACGATAGCCCAGTTTTTCAATCCAGCCCAGTACATCCAGCTTGTCATACTCTACCTCACGAACACTTCACAGAGCTTTGGATTTCAGGTGGCACCCTCCGTCTTGGGAGTAACAGTAGCATCTATTGTCGTGGCAGGCTTGCTTTGGATCGCACTTCCGTTTGCGGCTTTCCTGTATCTTGCAATAAAGAGAGATTAACCCGGACTGTCAGAGTAAGGTGAGAGGAAGCGGAAGTAGGTAGCGGAGAGGCACGTCCTTCACAGTTTTCTATGTAATCGAGCGGATTTTTAGTTCAAAAAACAGCAACACAGTTCAAATATTGGTGTTTCACACCATATAGGATCGTTTCTCAAGAAGATTTTGGGATGAGTAGCGGGGGCAACGGCTTGGGCCAGCCTCTCCCCGACACAGTGGAAGAGGCGCAGAGAATAATCAAGGTAGCAACGGAGCGCGATGTCCTGCTGAGGCTACTCGGGGGTATAGCTTTCAGACTGCGCAGCCCTAGTTCGCTTGAAGCGAACCTAAGGCGCAAATATGTCGACGTGGATTTTGTGGGTCTTCGAAAGCAACGAAAGGAGATACAGCAGCTCTTCGACGACCTCGGGTACACTCCACGCACAACTTTCAATGCAATGAACGGGCACACGAGGCTTATTTTCAACGACATCAAAAATGAGCGGAGAGTCGATATTTTCCTCAACGAGTTCGAAATGTGCCACAAGCTCGACTTTTCAAACAGACTCAAACTCGATTCTCTTACTTTGCCGCTTGCGGATCTTTTGCTCACAAAGCTTCAGGTATTTGAAATAACTGAAAGAGAGTATCGCGACGTGATAGCTTTCCTGAAAGATCACGAGCTTGGGGAGAGCGACGAACTTACGGAGAAGATCAATGCGAAATACATCGCAAAGCTGACTTCAGACGATTGGGGATTGTACAAGACAGTGACACTCAATCTTGGTAGAATCGAGGAAGCGCTTGGGGCGTACCTCCCATCTTCTGACGACCAGTCAGTAGTGAAATCAAGAATTAACTCGCTGAGAAAGAAAATCGAAGAAGAACCCAAATCCTTCAGATGGAAGATGAGGGCGCGGATCGGAGAAAAAGTGAGGTGGTACGAGCTCCCAGAGGCAGATCGAGAAGTCGTCGATTCAAGACCTGTGACTGAGCGACTCGCTTCTTCATCTCCTTCTTGAAATCCAAGTGGCTTGATTCGGATCTTTATTGCCGCCCAAAGCTTGCAAGTTTAGCGACTAGCTATTTCTTTGAAACACCAGTAGACGTCCGCGTGATAAGGAAGCTCGATCAAGTGATTCTCTTGAGAAGTGACTGACAAGCGAGCCAATATCTTCCTGATCTCACTCGCGAATGCTTCACGCTGCTTCTCTTCAAGGGAAGCTATGTAGCTAATTGAAAGAAATCTATCGAGCATTGTCTCCTGCGTACCTTTTTGGACAAAGTCAAATTTCTTCTCGAGCAACCTAGAGAACAAATTTGAATTGGCGAATTGATCTCGCCATGAGCCACTCTTGTATCTTGGAATTTTCTTTCTTCGCGCGTAGCGATCTATTACCTTGTTGAGCTCCTTGACCCAGCTGAGCGAGCTGTCGCGCACGTTCCACACCAGACCGAGGCCTCCTCCTGTTCGTAGCACGCGGTGGATCTCCTTGAGAGACTCGGACGAGGAAAACCAGTGAAAGGCCTGTGCGATCACCACTGCGTCAAAGCTCGAATTCCGGAAAGGAATTCTCTCGGCCATCCCTGCTACCACGTCAGCGTCGGGAACCATTTGTGCTAGTATTCTTCGCATGGCGGGAACAGGCTCGACGGCAAACACTGAAGATTTCAGAATCCTTCGAAGGACTCTTCTGAATTTCCCGGTTCCAGCCCCGAGATCCAAGACTTTGGAATTATGTGAAAGTCTTCAGACTTTCACAAAGTGGAGCGCAACTTCATCTGGATAATCTGGTCTTCCAGTTTCGTATGCATCTGCCGCCAAATCAAAGCCTCGAGCCGCAGTCTCGTGGATGCGAAGTTTTCTACTCATTTCCAAGCCTCCTCATTTCCTTTGCCCGAGTCAAGAAGAGAAAGCAAAGGGAGGCGGCGGGTGTAATCACATTTCTCCACTTTTTCTCGCAATTAGGGTCAAAAGGGCCCCTATGGAAAAGAATCAAAACAAAGAACAGAATCGTGTGAAATGGGGAAAGAACTATTCGCCCTCCGTGAGAAGGAAGGTATGAAAGAAAGTATCAACCAAGCGAGCAAGCAAGCAAACAAATAGGGAAACTTTCCTTATCCGTACATCGCAACCTCTTCTCCTCCGCCTTGTCTTTTCGCTCTCTCTCCCTGCAGTTTCTTAAATTGCTGAGCCATCGTATTGAGGTATTCGTTGTACTGGGCGACATTTTCTTCAAGAGGCTTTGTCGAAATATCGAGTCCGAACCCAGAGTTGAGAGCCTCGATCATGGTGAGGACAGCTCCTGGATCGGGAAGATTGATCGAAGCCGGGGTCAAAAGAGACATCCCAACTGTGCGCCTAGTTAGGCATTCATTCAGTATGCTTCCTCCCATTCCGCCGATGAATGCAGAGGGAGCGTGCTCAATCCCCTTTCCACCTATCTCCTTGCATTTCCCTTCCTGCGCAACGCAGTATGCCTTGCGATCCTCCGGGATTCCTCTCACCGGTATGCCATCGAGTATTACTATCTCCTTTGAGTGAATCTCTTCAAGCCAGTCCATGAGTACCGATGAGATCTCGTAGAGCCCCTCCAAGTCTATTGGGACCTCGCAGATTATTACGACCAGGTCTCCAGATCTGTTCGTGTAAATCCTGAAAGGGTGGCGAAGCTTCTCTCCCACGAACACAGCAACTGGAGCTATGTGTTGGCTCTTGACGTGCGCGACCTGATGGAGACCGAGCTGCTCTATCATGTAACTCACTGAAGCGATCCCTACGAGCCCAGGTCCCACAAAACCGCCCACGACGAGCGGAGAGTTGTACTTCGGTTTCTCCATCTCGACTACTCGGGTTTGAAAGAGATGATCTACCAAACTGGAAAAAATCTAGCCCTCCCCCAACCTCTTGTATTTGTGGTTCTTGCGATCCTCTTTTTCTATTTTAGCTTGCTTTTGCTTAATCAATCGATTGATTGTTCGATTGAGAGTTCTTCGTCTCTTGCGATCAGCGAAGCCCTTGCATATCAACTTTCCAAAAAAAAGACCCGTGAGTGGGTCATTTCTCCAATCCCTGCTAATTTCCAACAGGCGGAGCCTTGTCATCTCTTCCTCGTTCTTGCCCTCCCACTTCTTTTCTGCTTCTCCCTTTGAGAATGAGGATTATCCCCACCACTAGAACAAGGAGGCCAATGAAGAGAGATTCAAACCAAAAGACGTAGACTCCTGCGATGCACACGAGGAGGCCAAGCGTTGCTAG
>CADDZS010000055.1 GCA_902812485.1 archaeon | reverse complement strand
GTGCGCCATCAACCTTGTCAAGTCCCGTTCTCAAAAAGAAGTGCTGATATCCGCGTATCCTTTCTCGGCGCTCCCGACTGAATTTATTGTTAGAGTTCCGAGCTACAAACACTCCTTCTACGCCATGTGCGCGGTGGATGCTCTCGGGATTCCGCTGATGCTAAAGCAGGAAGCCACGATAGAGACAAAGTGCCATCACTGCTCCATTCAAATGAAGATCAAGATGAGCTCAAAAGGAAAGATCGAGGAAACAGTTCCAAGAGGCGAAAAATTCGTCGTATCCTGCAAGGGAGCTCAACAGATGTGCTGCGACGCCACTGTTGAAATCTGTCCGAGCATAAACTTCTATCTTTCAATGGATCACGCGCAAGATAGCTTGGAGAAGGGAATGAAGCTGATGACATTGCACGAGGCTCTCCTTGCGGCAAGAAAATCCTTTGCGAGGCTTCTTCTGCCGGCTACTACGTCATGATGATAATAATAGCTATTCCACTCCAAGAGACGGGAACAACTTGCAATATGACGGGCGAACCGAAAATCAAGGCCCAAGTGCACGGCAAGGGAGCACACCACTATAGGGAAGTTGTCTCAAATTATCTCAAATAGATAGAAATCTCAGGAAAAGGTTTACATTGCCAGTTGACCCCCTCTGAAAACCACAGAAGAGAAGTCTAATCCTTCCCCTTGCAAACAGAACAGAGACTCAGGCTCGCATGCACCAACTGTCAGTTTGAATGGAATACGAAGCTCAAATTCTTCCCAATTGGGGGAAAGAACAGCAAGGAATTCTTTTCAAAGACGAGATGTCCAGCCTGCAAGTCGGGGATAAGCGTGACGCAAAACGAAAAGGAAGAACTAGAGATCCACGGCGCTCGCCGAGTTTAGGCGAGGAATTTTCGCTGATCTTTGGAAGCAATAATCTGCGAACCCTCCGTCCATTTGAACGATGTAGTTGATTTTTCAAAGAAAAATAATGCGATAAAAAGAGAATCTCACCTTTCAATCTTAGTGAGGTTCTAAAGGGGGAGGTACGTTGCAGACTGATGAGAAACTGATGCTGGATCTCAGAGCTTCTCCACATTCTGTCACGAAGATGCCTGTGACAGAGATGACAGCTTCGAGAAGCGTCACAGGGTTATTCGGTAAGAAAGGCTTGTTTGGTTAGGTTAACTTGAGAAACATGAGCTAACATTGTTTTTCAATTGAAGGCTGGAAAAGAACTCTTTATGCACTTTCTATTTCTTCTTGTTTTTGTTTGTGTTTCTTTCTCTCTTTAGAAATGATCACTTCAGTTACTTGAGCTTTGAATTAAATTATGTCCGTTACATATACACACCGGAAAATCACATCCATTTTTTCTTTTGACGGTAAGTATTCTCGCAAGCAAAAAAAACTTTGTAGAGCTTTGTGTCTCGATGAGTCAAGCGCAGGCTCCTTCTTTCTCTTCCTTGATTTACAAATCCCGCTCTTCTCTCTTCTTTCTTACTCTTCAGTTCCTCTAGATGTGCTGTCTGTTTTTCCAATTTTTGCTTCGATCGGCTCTTTAAATAGCCATTATATACTCGGCTAATTCCGGCTCTACAATGTACTTCTTCAAAAGCAATTGCAGTGTGTTTTGTTTGTTTTGTTTTGTTTTGTTTTGTTTGAGGAATAATATGTAATCTCTTATCGTGTCATTTTTTAGTATGGAGAGTCTTTGCCGTAGTCCTTGAGCCAGAGAGAGCTCACAAAGGGAAAAAGGGGGGAAGAAGAAGGAAAATTTTCTCTGCAGGATTGTAAAAACCTGACTTCGTTATCGCGACATTCTCCCTTGATGGGGTCGAAGTAGCCCCCAAAGTGTTAGTGGACAGATATTTCATTTTACAATGAATGCAGAGACGATTCTTTCGGAGATAGGTTGCCTTCTCTCCCGCCAAAAAAAGGAGAGAGTAAGCAAGACCCATAGAAATTAAGAATTTGCAAATCATCCCTTCAAAGCGAAGGAATACAAATGTCCCTCGCTCTTATAATTGCAGAGGGCATCGTATCTTACTAGGAGAACACACTACCTTGCAAGGCCGTGAACTGCAAGGAGATGCTCCTCATAGCGCCTCTCCACTTCGCCATTTTCAAAGCGAATAAACCCGCTGACATGCTGGCCAATGTTACTCATTTCGACAACGAGCGAAGTCTCGCGCAATAATTTCCTACACTCTTCGCAATTTGCTCGCTCTCTCGAAATGAAAGTGGCGATTTCCTCTGAGCTATTCGTATTCTTGCCATCTCTGAAGGCGCCGTTCAAAGTTCCTGAGGTTCAGACTCCGAGTACTGATTTAGAATTCAGCCTGAGATAAAGGTTTTCACTGATGGGAGATACGTATCAGCTTTCGACATAGTTTGGGGAAGCTCACTTTCTTCTAGCGCTTTACACCGGCCAGTCGAAGCTTTTTCTTCCTGGTTCAGATCAGCCTTGCGAGTGCAAGAACCCTCGAGAAAGGCGCAAGCACTAGAAAGGGACAATCTCCGGATTTCTTGCTATCTTTTATCTAGAAGATTCTTACATGCATCAACGTGAGTTGAAAATGCTACAATAGCATCATATTTCCCAACATCGTGCCCTCGATTTTGCTTGGGATTTTTCAATTTACCACCTTGGTGATTTTCGATTCGAATAGTGGCCCAAGCCAGAAAATTCCCTTAGCTCCTTGAAAGATAGTGCGTGACGATTATCAACATCTTAGTATCCTCTCCGGTGACCCATCTTTACTTACTTGCTTACTTGCTTGCTTGCGTTTTTTACCATAACAATTCTCCACAGGGATATTATATTTCGAGTGTCTTTGATGCCCAGAGTGGAGAGTGTGGAATATCGAAGGCTCTGAGACTTTTTTGTGGATTTGGGGTTCACTCCAAGCTTTCTCTGGAGAAGATCAAGATCTCTCTCGCTTGGAAAGAAAATGTGGAAAAGGGGAGAGAAGAGAAGAGCAGGATCTCGCCATTTTAGCGGGTGATGAGAGCTAAATGCAAGACAACGAAGTTAAAAATCCTGATCCAAAGGAAAATAGGCGTAAATTTCTAAAGCGCGCAGGTATTGTCGCAGGAGGAGCGACTGTCGCAACAGTTGTTCTCCTCGACGCAAGGGGGCTTTTATTCAAACATCCACCTTCTTCCTCCTCCTCTTCTCCTGGAGGAGCACAGGCGACCTCAACTGGCCCTCTCTTGAGCGCCGATGCTTTTCAGGCATACGCCTATCTCGGCCCAAGTGGAAATATGACGATGTCGAGGGACTCTAGTGGTTCAATTTCTCAAGTAACATACGGACCACTGACAGTCCAAATAACGAGAAACAGCGACGGAAGCATAGCAAGCGTTGAGACCTCGATTCCCTCTGACTCGATAAAGCAAGTTGACACGATAAACAGGAATCCGGACGGGAGCATATCGGGGGTGACTAGGCAGTGGCCTTCGTAGTTGGAGAAGTAGAGCTTTCACCGACGAGCATAAGCAAGCTCTCTAGCCAGACGAAGCAGCTCATCCCGACGAGCGGGACGAGGTATGTGCTACTCGACTCCGTTAGGGATTCGACCTTCCTAAGTTCGAGCTCGATCGTGAATCCAGACGGATCTCACGACGGCGGACTAGGCATAGTTGACAACGGGCTCTTTCTCTACACCTCTGCCGTGAACCCCTCAACAAAGGGGGCAAGACAGTATCCGGTAAAGTTCTTCTGGATCGGGAGTCCGGCGGGGACGAACGACGTAAACGACAATTTTTCGATATATGTTGCTGACGTGAATCAAAGTGCTTTCTATCCTGGTGCTCCCGCCGGAGCTTGGCTCTTGAACCCGAGACTCGTACTTCACTGGTCTCAGGCGAAGACAGACATCACAAATTGGTTCGATGGAAACTATCCTGGAGGCGCAACGAACGGAGTTGGCAACTCGAACTCTGGGAGCAACAGCACTTATGGTGTTCTCGCGGGTGGAAATTCAACTCCAGGGAATATCTCTGGGATGGACTCGCTCGATGGCCAGTTCTGGCCTATATACGACTATGTTGACAATTCAATACTACTCTACTTTTCGATAAAGACTCCAAACCAAAACACACTCTCCATCTACTGTTACAAGCTCACGGACACCGAGATGTCTTCGCCCGCAAGCTCCTCGGAGTTCCTAGGCGGCGTGTATTCACAGAACTGGAGGTATGATGCGACTGTGACGAGTAGTCACAGATTCAGCCTGATCTCACCTGATCCGCTCGTAGTGCAGGGTAGAGTCAAGGGACAGCAATCAGCAGTCGGATTTTACGCCTTTGGAACTTTCGACGGCGCCACTCCAGATCACGCGCGCTATATGGTTGGCTTCATCCTCACAGACATCCATGGCTCTCCACTTAACTGGAACACCCCGTACCAAGTGTCCGCTCAGGCAGGGATAGATCTCTTTGGGATGTACAACGTCGACAAACTCGGCTCTATACAAGCTATTTCAGGAGGAGACAATCACGTTCAGGCATCTTATGCGTGCTTGTACAACGCGACAAGTGACAGAGACATAAGACAGGGAAGCAACTCCGTCGTAATATCAGCAATGCAGGTGAGGGTATGCTACTATCATCCAGCGGCGGGGGCTATTACCTTCGGATCTGACGCAATAGTCCCACAGGGTCAGGTGAATGCGATCGGGCACTGCAGGCCACAATTCTCTTATCTCCCAGACGGAATCCCCAAGATTGTATACGCTACTTTCACATTCGATCAATACCTTAACATTGGCTACGAATACTTCCCAAGCGACGCTCTTTCGCCTAACAGGCACAGGGTGCTCTCTCAGACGTATGACAGTTTCCCAAGTCCCGTGACTGTCCCGACTTATGGGAGGAGAAAGATGAGGATTCTAGTCAACACAGGCGGAGCTTACGCCTCACCAAATCCACAGAACATCCAAACTGCATCTCAGATAACTGAGATTTTCAATCTGAGCAGCACGACTGGGCCTCTCCCCTACAGCACGTTCAACGATCCTGGGACCCTGCTCCTTCACACCCAAGGTTCTCCATACGATTACAACGGCACACCAGATTTTGGAAAGATCGCTGACGCTTCACTTGAGGGCATTCGCGCTCCATACCTTAGGATCAAGCCAATTGGCGGCGGCACATCAACGTACGTGTATGGGATAGTGAATCTCGAAGATTAGGGGAAAAGCAAGAGAGAGGAGGAAAAAAAGAAGAAATTGGTTAAGGAGATTTCTTACGTTTCGCCAGTGGTTCACTACCTCACCATCAATGGGAAGTACCTCACACCGAACAATTCTTTCTTCCCAGCTAGCGCCATCACAGGCACACTTGGTGCTGGAAGCACTCTGACAGATTGGAGGGCAACTCCAAACATAAAGGAGTTAGCTATAAACCTCACGATCCAAGAGCTCTCTGGAATTTCTCCTTCGCTTGCAATCAACCTGCTCATCCTAGATCCAATCGAGTCTTCAAATGGAATCAGCACCCCAGGCTCTAACCCTCCGCTAGTCACTCTTCCAATCGTTTCAGGATCTTCACCCTTGACCTCGACTGGCGTAGTCAGGTTCACCATATCAAGAAGTGGGGAAGCAACTGCGTGGGTCAACGGGGTTCAGACTGCTCTCGGTTCTTTCCCTGTCCCGTTCAAGTGGCAGCTTGAGTTTGTGGTGGGCGGAAGCGGAACAACGCTTGGAGTAATAGGCACCTACGAGGGGAGAGAGTAGAAGTAGCGAGAGTCTACGGGGAAAAGAGGGCTCTCGAACGTTTTTGGGGTTCCACATATTTAGCAGTGAAAAAAAAGAGTCTGACAATTCAAGCTTTTGTCTTTCCTTCATAACAGCTTATTTGTTTGCCTGTTCGTGAATACGATTTTGAAGAATCTGATCTTTAGAAGTTGCAATCGAAAACTGGCCGGAGTGTCTCCTTCGGAATTTCGCTTGAGCCAACATGGCCAATTTGGGAAGTTGTGGATCTTGCCATGTTCTCCGAGAAACTCGGGTTCTCCACGGTTTGGGTACCTGACGGTGGGCCTGCTCCTCCTTACAGCGACTGCATAGTGACTCTTAGTGCAATCGCATCAAAAACAAAGAGCATCAGATTCGGAAGCGCCGTTCTAAATTTTTACACTAGAAATCCTGCTTGGATTGCGTCGAGCTTCCTCGCACTGTCCGACCTTGGATTTCATAATGAAAGACCCGGATCACTTCTAAGCATGAAGAGGAATAAAAGGAATAAGAAGAAGCGTGGTGAAATCAAATCAAGCAAAAGAGCAAAGCAGAGAGCAATCCTCGGAATCGGGGTCGGAGCGCCCTATAACGTTGCGAAATTCGGCATTTCCTCGAGAATCGGACTCATCGATGATCTGAGAGAAGCAATTGAAGCGATCAGGGATCTTTGGAACGGGAAGGAGGTTTCAGTGAGAACAGATTCCTTCGCAATAGAAAGGGTCACCCTCTCAAGGAACGCGACTGGGATGATTCCGATCCACGTTGGCTCTGGCTCGCCCAGGGGGCTCAAGCTTGCTGGAGAGATTGCGGATGGGGTCATACTCACGGACAGGATTCCATCAGACATTGAAGAGAGCATGAAATACGTGATTCTTGGAATGGGATTTGCTTCGAGAGCGCGCAAAGAGCTCGAAATCACAAATTCTGTCGTCGTCTCTGTTGACGAAGATGGATCAAAGGCGAAGAGAGCTGCAAGGACAACCTGTTCATATTTGGTCGCTTGGCTCGATGACTCGAAGGCAGAGGCGCATGGGATCGACTTGGCAACAAAGAAGAAAATTTCAGAATTCTTGGAAAGAGGAGAAGAAAGATCCGCCGAGAAACTCGTGGACGATAAGATGGTTGAGCTCTTGACCGCAAGCGGTAAACCAGAAGAGTGCGCCGAAAAGTGTCGCGAACATCTATCACATGGAATAGATCAAATTGCTTTCTGCGAGCCTTTTGGTCCTGATAAGAGAAGAGCAATCGAGCTCATAGCTAAAAGAATCATCCCAAAACTCCTTGCACGCTGAATTTACTACTCCCGCTATTTTGTGGATATCTGCGAAAGTGCCCCAAAAATCTTAGAACAGATCACCAGTGATTTGGGTATCCAACGACGAGTATGGAAAACAGCATGGGAAGAGGATTCGTTGAGCGAAATCAGAGAGATCAAGCGTTGCGACTGGGCACACTTTCAGTCTAGCGACCCACTCTATATAGAGTATCATGACAAGGAGTGGGGTGTTCCAGTCCACGACGATAGAAAGCTATTCGAATTCCTGATTCTTGAAGGAGCGCAAGCGGGTCTAAGCTGGCTGACTGTCTTGCGAAAGAGGGAAAACTATCGGCGAAGCTTCGATGGATTCGATCCGAAAAGGGTCGCCAAGTACGACTCACGCAAAGTGCGAGATCTCTTGTCAAATCCGGGAATAATTAGGAACAGGCTCAAGATCGAATCTGCGATCAAAAATGCAAGAGCCTTTGTAAAGATTCAAGAAGAGTTCGGTAGCTTTGACTCATTCATCTGGAGGTTCGTTGGAGGCAAGACGAAGAAGAATGCTTGGAAAAGCATCAAAGAAATCCCATCGAGAACTCCTGAATCCGACGCAATGAGCAAAGAGCTGATCAAAAGGGGATTTACTTTCGTGGGTTCGACAATATGCTACGCCCACATGCAGGCAACAGGGATGGTGAACGATCATCTGGTCTATTGCTTTCGCTACGATGAGCTTCCCTAAACGCAAAAGAAAACCAAGCAAAGAAGAAGGAAGAGATAGGAAGGAAAGAAAAGAAAGAAAGAAAAAAGATAGAGACGAATTTAGGGCACTTCGCTCGGGGAAAAGCGCCTTGAGCCTTGCACAAATACGACGTATAGCGTGATTAGCAATGCTGAGATTGTGAATATGCCAACGAAAAGTGCGGCATACGCGATCGGCCAAGTAACTGGAATCGCAGTGTTTGCGAAATCGTTTGCTGAAAGCCCTGCTGTTCCAGTGAGTATCATGTAAGGAGCACGCGATGCATCATTCATTGCTTCTCCGAGCGGGAGTGCACCAACTGTGGACAGCATCAGAATAAGGCAAGCGGGTCTTGAAGGCTTCGCAACTCTTGAGCGCCTCGATATGACAAAGAGGTACACGGCTGAGGCCCATATCAAGAAGACGAGCCCAAGAAATGGAACAAGCACCCATTCGAAGTCGTAAGCTGCAATCGAAACGTTTCCAGTGATCGCTGCATACACATAGGGAACATACTTCTCTAATACGAAGAAATAGGCTACACCAAGAACTGTCTGGATAGTAAGGAAAACAAGACCCATGCGAAGCAAATATTTCATATATCTTGTTTCTCTTAATATCTCGACTTTTTCTTCTTCTTCCTCCTCTTCTTTCCCTTCTTTTTCCTTTATACTTACCTCAAGAGATCGAAAGTTGTTCCCCGTTTCGCGCCGAATGCTTTTGCTCTTGAGCGCCCACCCGAAAGCTCCCGCAGCAAAGAGCGAGGCCATCGTCAACCCTCCAAACCAGCTGTGAAGCAACAGCGTAATGTAAATGGGATTTGTGAGCACAGATGAAGCGTTGATACTACCTGCGACTGAACTGCCCGAAACAAATACACCGAACGAATATGGATTGTCTATGAAAGCAAAAAGCACCCTGAAGCCAGCTGGGACAAGCAGAGCCCCGAGTCCCATCAACACGCCTGTACCCAAATGAACTCTCTTCGGCAACCTTTCCCAGCCGTACCAGTATATCGCAATCGAAGGTATTGAAGCGAAGATGCCGATCAAAGAAATCATCAGCGGTCCAAAGAAAATCGTCGAAAACACGTAGAGCAGTTTGGGCCAGAATCCAGCGAGAATCACTGCTACGAAAGTTCCAAAAACTCCTGCCACGAGATCTGAGAGTGCGAGATATCTAAAGAGCCGCCTTGCAAGTCTCTCCATTTCGGTGTCTTTTCCCTTGTAAGCGATGTACTCGGTCAGGGGAACAATGATTGACATTCCAAGCACGATGTTCACGAGTGTGATATGAATCAAGATCCCAAAGCCCAAAAGCAGAAAGCCAAGCCAAGCAGTAGGAGTAAAGCTTGAGGCTTGAACTCCTAGTGGAAATGAAAGTAGGATAGGAATTACCAAAGTTTAGGATTCAGCTCGCTCTTAGAGTATTTCGATGGCTCTTGTTCTCCGTCAACCTTACCATCGTTGTCATCCTACTCCAATTACTCATCCCCTAATCACGACTAGCTCCTCCTCTCCCTTCTCTAATGCCCTAGTGGGTATGAAGTAAAGAGCAAGGAGGCCGCCAACTAGGAGAACGACCTCTATTGCCATGATCAAAACGCTGAACTGGGCGGTTATGGAAACAGAGGTAACGACTTGTGGATATTGTATCAGACCGTAAACTGTCCATGGATGCCTTCCAATTTCCCGGATCGCCCACCCAGAACCGCCAGCGGCGAGTGCGAGAATCGGGGCTAAGAAAGAGGTATAGATTAGGAATTTTTCGGTCGGAAGTCTCGTGACAAATCTTACGAGAGAGTCTATTCTCTTGACGTAGAGCCCAAAATAGGATATCCCAAGGATTAGGAGTATCGATCCTGAAATGACCATCGTGTAGTAGAGAAAATGAAGCAGCGGCTCAGACTGCTGAGCGAACGATACTGATTGCAGTACCACGCTTGGTTGCGACGAGTTGGAAGCTAGTGAGTTATAGTAATCGAACCCTCGAAAATAGTGGAAGGGGTTGCCGTAGAGCAAGAGCCCAATGGGTGGATCGATCCCTCCTTTTGGGGAGATTCCTTCGAAGGAAATAAACTGCAATCTCTGGAAGGCGTAGACTATTCTTGCCATCTGATCGCCCGCAAAGGCCTGTGCAAACATCGCCACTCCTCCAAAGCCATAGGCAGACTTCATTATCTTGAGATAGAAGGGCTTTTGCGAGACTTTCCCGCCCCTCAAGTAGTTGTAGGAAAAGACTGCGGCTGTCTCAAAGCATGCGACTATGATCGCGCCGAGTATTGTGTGGACAGTTGTAACGATTGAATTGGGACTAAGCAGGACTATCAAGGGATTGAAGAGAAGAAAGCCAAGCGAGTTTGCTGCTCCTGTGTTTGCTAGATTGAGCACTCCAGTGTTTGCAGCCGTCTCGCTGATAGTTGAGAAGGCAGTCGAATTCACTTCATTCGGCCCAAGAGTCGGAACCCAAGGAAGGATTTGATGAACCAAGTTGCCAGTCCCCCATGGGGTTTGTAGCCAAGAGTTTGCGGCAAGGATTGCAACTCCGGAGAACATTGATCCGATCATGATCCCCCAGCCGAGCCCCCAGTGGAGCCATTGATTAATCGACCTCCCCCAGAAGTGGAGATACGCGACGAGGAAAGCCACTTCGATCATGAAGGAGAAGAGATCGAAAATGAACGGAATGAACCAGAAACTTGAGATTGCGAGTATCGTTCCTGGCCACAGAAGGTAAAGTCCAAATTCGACAAAAGTGCCCGTGACGGCTCCAAAGGCAAATGATACGGCCCAGAGCTGAGAGATTATCTTCGCTCCTCGCATGTAATCACTGTCTTTCTTCCTTATCCCGAGAAATTCTAGGAGAAGTACAAGCGGGGCAAGTCCCAGAACAAGAATCAAGAAGAAAGCATGAATGTAAATTCCAAGTGCTGTCATTGGCTCGGCAGCATTTGCATTTTGCAGGTCACTTGCAGCCAAAATTGGTAAGAAAGGTACGATGTATCTCAACACTACTTACCTACTTCTTTCCGCGCTCTCTCTAGGATGATGTGCGCCTTTCTCCTTCGTGAGAGGCATAAGCAGCCGGTTCAAGGGGGAGAGAGAGCGAATCAGCCAAAGAGCTCCCCCTTTCTATTTCCACGATTGATGAGCTTCCCTCTTACTATCCTTTGATGGACAATTTTTCTCTAGCATCAGTCATTTTGGGGGAAGGGAAATCACTTTTCTTACTTTCATGCTATTCTCGAATCTCCTCATTTAGATGAGTCTGCTCTGAAACAATGGCATTGACTGACCAATGACGCAGTAGGCAAAAAGAAAAGAGAGCATTTTTATTGGAATTTTAGTTTGATTCTGGCTTTTTATCTGCTCTCCCCCTCCTCTGCTTAGCTTGTTCGATCGTCCTAGCAACTAGCGAATACGCAGCTGCGTCTCTGTCGAAGTATTCGACGATCTCATAATTCGTCGCAAGGCGAGATGCCCACTTTGCCTTGAAGCGAGTGTCCCCATCGTAATTACCTTCTTCTTTCAGGATCAAGTGGTTCAGAGGAACCCCCAAGTTTGCAAGTCTTGCTAGCGTTGCATCCATTGCTCGATACCTCCTCGAGGAGGAGATTCCAACGACTGCATGCCCTCTCTGCAAGTGCGAATAGACGTTTTCTTTGCCCTGATCTATGAGCGAGTCAAATGAAACGTACTTTGGATTCTCATACATCTCCCAGAATTTTTCTCTGAGCTCATCCTCATGAATGTCACTTGGGCGAATCGTGCTGGGAAGCCCGAGCTCTTGCAGGATGGCCCTTCTCCTAGGGAGAGGATCAAGAAGGGTTGTGTCCAGATCGAAAACTGCGATTTTCGAGCCCTGAGGAATAGACTCGATCAGGAAGGGGTTGCAGCGCTCTAGATACGGACAAAGCTCACATTCTCTAAAATCTCTATTCTTTGCAGCCTCCTTCTGTGGGAGCTCGCCGGTCTTGATTGCCTCATGGAGTTCGAGCACTCTTTCTCGTAGCACGTAGTACATCGCTTCGTCTTTCTTTATGGCAAACGCCCTAACACCTCCACCTCTTTTCGCCCAATATAGAAGAACGCCGATTGGGTAGTTTCTTGCGTGGAGGTATGTCGAGAGCTGGTAGTAGTGCGCTTGCTTTGGCTCGTCGGGCAAGGAGGTGGTGCTCTTGATCTCAAGGGGGACGAACAGACTGAACTCCGTATTGTTCTTCCTGCTCCTCCTGTTGCTTCTGGCAGTTTTATCCTCCTTCTCAATTACGTTTTCTGGTGATAGTTTTGCGAGTTCATCGCTCGCCGTCATTCTGATTAGTAAGAGATCGTCGATCCTCCCATGGAGTTTTACTCCCTCGCCGAACTCCAAATCTACTACGACCTCTCTACCTTCGATCGTGATTAGTCCAGAGCGGCGTAGCGCAAGTGCGACAAGCTCATGAATCGCCCTTCCCTCTCCGAATATGTTGAGCTGCTCCGGAGTAGGAGGAAGAGGGTAGAGGTAAGAGTAGGCTTGCTGGCGGAGGCAGTGCTCGATCATGCTTGGATAGTAGGAACCAAGCTTGAACTTGTGGCTAGCTGACTCTTCTTCCCACTCCGAGTACATTCCCTTCTGGAGCGCATTGGATATCATCTCGGAAATCTTTGAAGGTTCTTCTAGGATCTTTTGCACCCAGCTTTCGAATTCTTTCCTTTCCTCTTCTGAGAGTGAAGCTGGTTCTGTTGAGTCGTCTAGAAAGGAATCTAGGGAGCTGTTGCTAGCAGTTCTCTCGTCCTTGCTCGTTTGGTTTTGCAAGTAAGTCGATACAACCAAGATCTTCTTAATTGATTTATTTAAAAATGCAAGCACATAGGTCGCAGCCGCAATTCCTCAGGATTTGGTGGTTGCTTCCTTCCTTCCTTTCTTTCTTCTAGGGCATATCTTGCTTGCCCCTACTACGAGGAGGTGATTACGATGATGAGGGAAGCATTCCCTCTCCATTTTTCTTTTCATCTTCAACTTCTTTGTTGCTCCTAATCACGCCAGCTTTCTTGAGGAGGGATTCCCAATCAAGCTTATAGAGCACCACGCCCAGAACAATAAAGAGAGCAGAGAGAAACAAAGAGAATTCGAGCCCAGACACCTTGAGAATCTCGGATATCCCCAAGATTCCCGTGAACTCCACGTAAATTTCGGCGAGGCTCTTCGCAATTTTCGCGACCAACGTCACTCCGATCATTGGAGCGAGCTTCGCTTTGTTGGCCCCTGCACCTATGTAAATGTAATCATCAAGGGGAAGGGCGGGGACAATGGCTGTGAGGAACAGAGCTAGGTAGAAGCTGCGTCGTTGCAACCACAGTCCAAGCAAGCTCATGTTTTTGTTTTTGATCAATTGTTTTCTCAATCCAAGTGCTCCGGAGTAGAGTATTATCTTCGCGAGCGTTGCCCCAATAGCAGTGACAGCCACGATCAAGAGGAAATTCTCCACACTAAATCCAAGAGCCATGAGTTCAGATGTTGCAAGGAGCGTGTAAGAGACGCCGAAGAATGGGAGAGCGTTTGAGGCGAAAGAGATGCCAGTAAGCCAAAGCAGAGAAAAGATCAATCTATAAAGCAAGAAAATTTGAAGCGCCTCTTTTCTACGTTGTTCAAAGAAATCTGATCTGCTTTCTCTTCTCTGGTTTTCCCTTCAAGGCATATGAACTTGCCTTCCGATCAAAACTTTACTACACAGGATTCTTGCTCTTGCCTTGAAGTTGAGAAGGAAGGAGGAAAGGAAACTTCACTCTGGCCTCCCCCCTTTCTTACTAGTTAACATCCAATCAGGGTGTATTACGGTCTTCCCATTTGATTAGTTCACTTTCTTCAATTTGTTGGCTAGTTTTGAATCTAGGCTCTTTGATCGAAATGTCTTGCGATTTTAGTCGTGATGAGCAAATCGGATAGCTAGAAAGCATGATATCAGAGATCTTGAGTACGAAATCACGAGCCTTCTCATAAAGCAGATTCACAGTTATTATGGATTCGGTCATGAATCTTAAGATATTCAGCTTTGCCGATTGGCCCTCTTAGCCTAGTTGTGCCTTAAAGTCTAGAAGGTAAATCGGTTCGATGTGCAGAAATTGTGTTCTCGGGAGGATCCAACCAGGTGGGAGCAACGCTGGTCGCAGAAGCGCATCCCAAGAGCTGCAACAACAACCCCAACAAGAAGAAGCAGAAGTAGGAGAAGACGAAGAAGTAGAACCTAGGGAGCTATGCGCCTGCGAATGCATCTCATCTGAGTTGATCGAGCTATATTTGTTCGGGAGGACTTGCAAAGACTGTCATCATAGAGTCATCGAATCTCAAGATTCAACCGGAGATTCGGCATTTGATTGCACCGAGGGTATGATCGCTCCCACCTAGCAGATGGCTCTCTCTCCCCTTTTTCTTAGCGATTTAAAAACAAATTAGGGCAGCTGTGTGGCTGGGCTTGGAGTGACGCGATTCCCTTATGCAAATCGATGAACACAAGTGCAGTATTTCTCTTTTCGATCACTAAAGGGGGAAGAGAGGGCAATTAGTTGAAGATGGAACTTGCTCTGACAAATGTGAGCCAAGTGGCATGCCGTTTACAATAATTCTGGAGTAAGAAAGTTGGGTAACTCTTTCCATCAAGAAATAAAACATCTCTCTCTTCTCCTCCTTCAAGGTGACTTTATTCGTTCTCAACAATCCCCTACCTTTGTTTCTAGACGCTGAATTTTTCATTTGACTTTATGTAAAGCTAATCTGAGAAGAAAGCACGCCTCCCTTCAGTGAGGAAGAAGCCTCTCTTAAGCAAGTTGAAGACCTGAATCAATCTGCATTTTTCAATGCGTTTATGTGATTAGACATCCAAATCTCCTGCTCTAGATCTATCAATGCAACTATCTTGAGGCATTCTATGCCTTGTACTACATGAGTCAAGAAGTACAGCTACATCTTTTCAGAACTAAAGGAAGGGGAGAAAGTAGTAGTATTTCGAGATGAAGATCCCTTTGTTGCAATTTCGTCCAATGACAATCCGCTAAACGCCGAATAATCGTAGTCGTTTGCATCGTACCCATCCTTGCAGAATTCGTCGCGGTGTTTGATCAATAGCCAAGACTCTTTCTTCATTCTCTTGAAGCCTTTAGTTCGAACAAGTGCAAAGGACCCAAGTAGTTTCTTGCCGTAAAGACGAAATTTCAAATTTCCATCTCTAAAGCTCTCGGCTGCAAGCTCTTCAGCTTTCAAGCGGTCGGTAATCTCATATCTTACACCTTTTTCGACTTCAACCTCGGGCCTGTATATTCCTTCGTCCCATATCATCACGACTCCTGCGCCGTACTCGCCCTTCGGGATGATGCCTTCGAAGTGCCGGTATTCTAGGTCGTGATCTTCCGTGAACATTGCGAGGCGCCTAACTCCGGAGTCTAGGGTCGGCCCCTTTGGGATAGACCATGAAGGCATTACGCCTCCGATTTCGAGTCTGAAATCATAATGAAGAGATGTTGCCCTGTTTTTTTGAACCACGAAGACAAGCTCAGGACTGCTTCTCCCAAACACTTCTGGCAAGTTGATCTTGTAGTGGAAGAAGAGATTCCCTTAAACATAGCTAGTATTACCCTTTCCCGCCTCCCACTCCTAAACGCGCGCACACTCACAAAAAAGAAGAAGAAGAAGGGAACTGGTTGCATACGATCAATCAATCAGGCTTCAGTATTGTTTTCTCACAAGTGTGCTTTCTTTTTATCTTTGGAAAATTAGACTCCGCTTTTTTGTGATGTGCAAAGAAAAAGGTTGCTAGTGCTTTTCTCTTTTTTCCCTTTTCGCAGTTTAGAGCTCCAAAAATGTCACCTAACTCTTTTGCTTCGATTTATTCTTGAAAAAATAGGATCTCTTCTACAAGCAACAGCGTAAGATGGACGGCTAGCCTTAAAGGAAAGATAAGCTCTCACACTTGACCCATGACTTAAAGATATTTGCTTGTGCCAGG
>CADDZS010000054.1 GCA_902812485.1 archaeon | reverse complement strand
TCATCCTGAACCTGAAGATGGAAAAACCACCATGAGTGTAATTCAAGGAATCGATCTCAATGTTGTCGCGTCAAATTTTGATACTTTAAAAGAAGCAGACTAACTTGCCAAGTCGACAGGACTAGGAATCGAGGACTATATCCATCTCGGAACGAAAGGAAAATTGGACTAACACAGATTGCTTCCAATGACTCTGATTTTAATGAAGTTTCATAGATCAGCCGGATTTTCTAGACTGACCAAAGGAATCAATGTTTCCTCTCGCGGGAATAAGTAAGCATACTCCAGGTGAATTAACCCAGCCTAGAAAAGTTTGTGATTCAAAGGAATAATTGCAATAGTCCAATTTTCGAAGGGAACACAAAGGCCAAAAGCAGTACTCTTCAATCTGATGGCCAAAACTCCATGAAATCTCGGCTGAACATTCCGATGATAATTTCTAATTAAAGGGCTACGAATAACTCTGTCGAGAAAGTTCAAGCCTTAGGTTTTGTGCTCAGAAACGCAGCTCTACAAATTAGTGCGCTACCTTTGATCTGGAAACAAATATTCTTAGCCCCCTTAACTAACAAAGCTCGTCTTGAGACGCACATCTGTTCGTGAGCTTTACTTACTCGAGTAGGTTAGATCTGGAGCCAACTTGATTCTCATGTAGACTCTTTTTCGCTTCAGAAGCTTCTTCCTTCTTTTTTGCCTTCGTTACTAGTGGACTCCTGATCCTGATCACTGCTACTACCAAGTTAAAAAATGTCTATCTGGAATCTAGATTCCAGATCGAGCTTTTGCATCAGCATCATACTCTTTCTGCCTTGTTCTCGTTTTCTTCATTCGTTCGAGGAAACTAAGGAAGAGGCTCGGTCGAAATCAGCTAGCACGAAAAGAACGGTAAAGCACTAGAAGGAAAAAAAAGATGTGGGAGAACAAAGAGGCGAAAGTTTTCTAAATGGGAATCGAAGAAGATGGCAACAGAAATTCCTACGACATCATAGCAGATATTTTGGAAGCATGCCGGAATCCTCTAAGAAAGACTCCGCTCATGTCGAAAGCAAGCGCCTCCAAGGTGACACTCGACAAGATCCTTAGAATATGCCTCATGGAACCTTCACTTTTGGAGAAAAAGATAACTGATCAGGGTGTGATCTTTTATCAGACAACTGCCGCAGGACTTGAGTACTTGCAAAAATACAAAAGCCTAACAAAACTCGCAAAACCCGAAAGGATCATCACGACGGAAGCTCCAATCCCTCTCTTACAAGTTCAATACTGACAAAGCAATCTTCTTACGAGCTTCCGTCACTTCGATCTTTTTTTCTCTCTTTCGTCGTGTATCCTATTCATGGATCGTGTCAAGTCAGTAAACCAAGACAACTCGACTAGCTGGCCTGGATATGTTTCGGCTTCCGAGACACTTCTAAATTCTTCTGTCAGCTTTATATGAAAACAAGGAGGCAATACGGATCCGTAATCTGTATTGGGAGTCAGTATCGGGAAATCTGAAGATCGACAGGACACTGTTTTCAAATCCCTTACTAGACGAGCGGAGAAAAGGAAGAAGCAGAATGAGGTAAAGCGTAGACTCCGCGCCTTCTTCGTCGTCGAGGACATTTTAGGGCACCTCTTGTTTGTCACCTGGAGCCTTGAAGAAGCAAGACAGCTTGCAGCAAACCTCGTTTTGAGCGGGAAACTCGCGCGCAACCTGATCGCAATTCGCAGGATCCCCAAATCTATGGCTCAGCCCCCATCTACAGAGTCCGGAGAAAGGGCGAGGCAATTCTCTCCACTTCACAGAGAGATGAGGATAACAAACTCCGGCTCCACTTCCGGATTGACTCTTGGATATTACGTTGAAAGACATTACAATCTCTCAAAGTTGGATCTTCGCACTGTAAGAAGGATCCGAATTGGCAACCACCTAGCTACCCTAGGAAGCTCGAAGAAAGCTCTTGACATACTGGGACTTGAAGCTCCGAGGCGAGTCGTAGAGCAGGTGATCGCTCTCTGGCACCCTGTTTCGGAGGTTGCTGATGGAAGAGAATCTTCAGATCTTTTGGGCACAAGGATCCTAAACTGCGATCGCAGACTTCTCTCTCTACAGTACGGAATTAGGTAGCAGAGCAAAAGAGAGTGAAATGCAATCGCGCGAGCCGAAAGCATCTACGGGGTCGCAATCCACAAAGATTAATCCAAGCCTCATTGCGGGGCTGAAGCGAAGCAGGAGCTTCAGTGCGAGAAACATCGTAAAGCTTGCGCTTGTATCCATCTTCCTCACCGCAATTGACACAGTTCAGTCCTATTACGGGCAGAGAGTCGTGAACGTTTTCAGCGAAGCAAATGCTCTCCCCTTTCGATTTTATTCATACGGATTTGTGGGATACCTAGCCTACGCTCCTATCGAATTTCTAATCACTTTCTCGACGCTCATGGGCTTATGGGCCTGGGCCTCCTACGTGATTTGGTATTCGAGGAATTTCACTATTTCACTTTCGCCACTCCGGCTCAAAGCTAGAGGCTAGTAAAAACAAGCGCAAGCTAGATGAGAGATTGATGTCTAAGAAGTCAAAATCACAAGATTGCAAGCCAAAGGCCAAAAACGACCCTTCGTTCAGGGACGAGTCGGACCTAACGTTTATTGGCCGGAAGTCCGTTCTTCCGACAGCCGGAAGGCGAATTCCAGCAATGCTTCACGTCTCGAAAGCTCTTGAAAGGGAGAATCTTGCTAGGTTAGGAATTTTAGCCTTCTACTTTGTGCTCATAGATACGATCCAATCATACTACCTTGGAAAAGTTCTGATAAATCAATATGTTGAGCTCAATGCAATTCCAACAAAGTTTTACAGCTTCGGTCTTTTGGGTATAATAGCTTACTTTCCTCTCGAATTCGCAGTGACATACTCCCTTTTCATATTCCTCTGGCTAGTCGGCTCATTCATGGTTTGGTACTATAGGAATATAATTCGAAGAGGCGGAGACAGCTGAACCTTGCTAGATATGTTTCCTTCCTTTGAGCAATGTGGTCTCTCCCTTCCCTTCGCTCCCGGCGCTCGACTAGAAGGAGGGAGGGAGGACGACGACGATGATGATGCTGATGATGATGGAAGGAAGAAAAGAAGTCCAGGCAAGCGTCATTCATCTGATATAACAGGTGTCTGACTTGATAGTAGTAGATTCTGTCCTCAACCCCAATATCAAGACGATCCTTGTGAAAGGAGAGCCAGGAACCGGGAAGACGATGCTTGCCTCTGAACTTGTTAGAACTCAGGGGAAGGGAATCTACATTTCTGTCACTACGTCAAACAGAGATGCAGTTGCATACAACCCAATTCTCAAGGATCTGATTTCAAAGGGAAAACTTGTTCAAATAACTTACGGAACTGAAAAGGACTCGAAGATCGACAACCCCAGTTTCAACTCTCTTGATGCTCTTTTGGAATCCGTCGCAACTGCTGCGGGAAAACTTGGCGGATCACTCATTGTTTTTGATTCTTGGGATGCGATGCTACTCGAAACAATTAGAAAGTCATCCTCTTCCTCGTCATCGTCATTATCAGCTAGGACAACATCGCTTGAGAGAACGAAGATACAGAGATCGCTCCTAGAGATCGCAGAAGCCAGCGGCTGCAAGCTTCTTTTCTTAAGCGAGGAGCGAGAACTCAAAACCGAGGACTATCTCTTTGACTCGATCGTAATTCTTCGCCGGGACATCGTTTCCGGCAGACTTTTCAGAAGGCTTGAAATCTCGAAGCTGAGCGGATCTCCAATCTCGAAGAGAACATACTTGTTTTCATTGAACGAAGGAAGGTTCACTGCGATGGACAAGCCTCAGATTCCTTCCCCGCATAGATTCGACGTGCGTTTTTTCATCCCGAGAAAGCATGGGAAAGCCTCCTTTTCGACGGGGAGTGCCGATCTGGATAATTTCTTTAACGGCGGAATGAAGTTCGGCTCTTCGATTTTCATGGAGTTTGGCGGGCATCTGCAGACTGAGCTCACTTTGCCACTCTTTTCATCGATAGAATGTAATTTTCTCGCAAGTGCAGGTTCCTGCGTGGTGATACCGCCGTCGGACGTTTTGCCTGAGATGATTGTTGACCATGTCAATCCCTATGTTCCTCCCAGTATCTCCGAATCATCCTTTCGGATCGGAAGCTATGAGCTTCGAGACAATCCCTCCTTCTTTCCACTCGATCCAAACTCTCTTTCAAAGACACGGGAAATATTCTGGGAGCAAGCGGATGCTTTGAAGGGAGCTGAGAAGAAACCATGTTTTTGGTTCGTGGGCCTAGATACCCTCGAAGCTCTTTACGGACTCGAGGGGATACTCAGATTTTCCGTGATGACGATTCAGCGGGTCAAATACTACGAAGACATTGTTTTCATTGTGTCAAAGGAGAGTACTCAGAGCAAGAAAACAGTGGCCGGAGTTTGCGATTCCCATCTTAAACTCCAAGAAGTTGACGGCGCGCTTGCAATTTATTCGATCAAGCCAAAGTCAGAGCCAAGTTGCATAGAATACAATCACTCATCAGGATTTCCTCAGGTAAAACTGATTCCGATCGTCTGATGGTTACGCCTGCTTCAAAAAGAAGCTTGTACGGATCAGCAGTACTGAAGTGTTAAATTTCCTTTTTCGATCCGAAATCTATCAAGCCGGCAAAGAAGTTATTCGGCTTTAAGGACCAAGAAGTAGAAAGCGAATAGCGTCTCTGAAAGTAAGAGGAAGGCATCCCACAAATGAGATGATGATCATGGAGCACGGATACAGCAATCGAAACGTCTACGACATTATCGCAGACATCCTCACTCTCTGTAAAACGCCGATGAAAAAGACGCCTCTGAGAAACCGGGTCAGTGCAAGTGAGAAGCTTCTCAATTACTGCCTCAACGAAGCGGGCTTGATCGAAACTGTTCTTGACGACGAAAACAACATTCTATACCACACGACAATGAGGGGTCTTGAGTATCTTAGGGTATACGAATCCCTAAGAGAAATAATGCGTAAGAGGATACCCATTGAAACAATCTCCGAAAGTACAACCGCCGGTTGGTAGTAAAATGAGCCTGTTACGGAAGCGGACAGGTATAACAGAAAGCAAACAGAACCGTACTATCTAACCGAGAACTCTCGCGAAGCTGTTCTTTTCGCGGAATATCTTGCTATGTACCGTTTGGCCTAGCAGGCTTTTCTCTCTTGGCCGAGAGGCTTCGGCTGGAGGTCGCCAATATCTCGACTCTCGATACCTCAAAAGCCTTCATTTCCTGCTCTTCTTGTCCAGTCAGACAACAGGCCGGTCAATCAGCAGATTACCGTTAATTTTTGAGCCTTTCCGTGAATACACTAAAGTATTAAATACTTGTGGATCCAGAATCTGGATCGCAATGTCAACCGAATGCAAAAAGATACCTTTGCTCGAACCTTCATGGGCAGAGGTACCTTTACTTGAGCCATCCTGGATGATCATTTCCAACTTTGACAAGAAGGGCCCGCTGCTCGAGCCTTCTTGGTAGAAGAATTTTTTTGTTGGAATGTATCATCCTGCCGTTGTATGCTCCTATGTGAGCTAGGGCAGTACGGAGGCGGAGCCGAAGGAGAAGTATGAAGGGGGCGGAGGTAAGCGAAGTCACATAGAATGACTCGCATACCTCTCTTTTCTCCTTGGATTTTGTTTGTATAGCTCCTTACGCAAATCTTTCCCTTCTTAACGTATAGTTTGTTTTTCTTTGGAAAACACTCTTCCCTTTGCTGGCATTAATTAAAATCTCTACCAGTTTGGCGGGGAAAAAATAATTGCAATCTCCTTCTAGTCGAGGCTAGCTGTATTTTTCTTTCGGCCCATTAATTACTTTCCTATAATTAAGAGATGCACAAAAGTTTCCACATCTTATGAGCCAAACAACTGCCCAAGAGCCTATGCAATCCATTGCAGTCGAGCAAGTTGACGAAGATACTAGTGGTGGTAGGAAAATAGGAACTTTGACTGGAAAAGAGAGGAAGGAATCTAAGAACAAAATTCCTTTTCAAGTAGGAAACACACCGCTTATCAAACTTGGTAGAATATGCCCGACTGGTAATGTTTTTGGGAAGGCAGAGTTCTCAAATCCAACCGGGTCTGTGAAGGACAGAGCTGCCTTTTGGATGCTGAAAGAAGCAATTGAAAAAGAGAATCTTTCTTTAGGAAATAAAGAGCTCCTTGACTCGAGTTCTGGAAACACCGGAATATCCCTAGCTGCTTTCGGAGCTTCGATTGGCCTTGGGGTCACGATAGTACTTCCTCAAAACGCAAGTCAAGAAAGGAAGAGAATGCTCAAACTCTTTGGGGCCAAGACCGTCTATTCTGATCCGCTTGAAGGTTCTGACGGCGCGATGCGTCTTGCCCGTGAGCTCGCAGAGAAATACTCGGACAGGTATGTCTATTTGGACCAGTACAGCAACGATGCTAATTGGCGAGCTCACTACTACGGAACAGCTGAGGAAATATGGGCTCAGACGGGCGGAAAGGTGACCCATTTTGTCTCAGGGGTCGGGACTGGCGGCACGATCATGGGCACGGGGAAAAGGCTAAAGGAGCTTAAACCATCTATCAAGGTTGTGGCTGTAGAGCCTTCGAGCCCCTTTCATGGCATCGAAGGGCTGAAGCATATAGAATCTTCAATCAAACCGAAAATCTTCGACGAAAACTTTCCAGATGAAACAATCTTCATTGACACCGAACAGGCGCAAGCGATGATGCTGAAACTTGCAAGGGAACAAGGAGTACTCGTTGGTACATCCTCAGGAGCGACCGTCGCCGTCGCTAAGAAACTCGCAGAGCAACAGGTCCATGAGAAGGCACGAGGATCGCGTGAACAAGAGGGCGAGCAGGCAAAGAGTTTGATCGTAGCAGTTTTGGCTGATGGAGGCACAAGATACTTGTCCGAGAAATACATTCAAGATGCTCTGAGATAGAGCATTTGCCAGGTTGCAAAGATGATTATGATTGAATATCTTATATGAATCTCGGTGAAAGCATTGACCTCGACAAGATTAGAATCGGAAGCAGGACAGGCAAAGAGTTTGGTAGAAGAAGCCTCGAAAATCACCATCCCGCGTAGGGTTTTAGATTCGATCGAATCTCACGCGATCTCAACCTATCCTGAAGAATGCTGCGGCTTACTCTTCGGAGATTTTGGATCTCGAAATTCATCGAAGAGCGTGGCAAGGTCAAGAAGGATGCGAAATGCCTTCGAGCCTTCTGAAAGGTATCATCGTTACACAATCGACCCGAGGGAATTTCTCGATGCTGAAAAGGAAGCAGAAGCGAACAATGAAGAGATTGTAGGGATCTACCACTCGCATCCAAATGCTCGAGCGGCACCCTCGCAGTTCGATAAGGCTCACGCTTGGCCCCTGCTCTCCTATTTGATTGTCGAGGTAGTTGGTGGAAAGCCAGTCGATTTCAAAAGCTGGGTGCTGTCAGATGATCAAGGTTCTTTCAAGGAGGAGCAGCTCAATATTGTTGAGTAGAGGAAAGGAGAAAGAAGAAGAAGAAGAAGAAAGTAAAGATGAAAAGATGGAGTTGCGTATGATTCCGATTGCTTTCAAAGGCTAGATCGAGCGCAAGGAAATCAATGGAATTTCAAGAGAGGAAAGAAGAAGAAAATTGGTTCGTATTTTGATTCCTACTGCACTAAGACAGTACGTGGCTAACTCATCACCCGAAGTTGTGATCAAGGCCGAGACTGTCAATGAAGCCATATCAAAGTTGACTAGGGAAAACCAGAAGCTTGCAAGGCACATCCTCGACGAGCAGGGAAAGTTGAGAAATTTCGTGAATATCTTCCTCAACGACGAAGACATAAGGGCTCTCGACGGCGAAGATACCAAGGTTTCGGACTCTGACACAATCAGAATAGTTCCCGCGATAGCAGGCGGTGAAGTGCCGAGTAAGGCTCTAAGGAGATACTTTTGCAAAAGGGCGTAGCAAGGCAAATATTTGCCGCTTTGCCCCATCTCTATCAAAGAGACAATAACATCGAGGTTACGCAGAAAGATTTGGAAAAGCAGGTCGAGATTTCTCCGAGGGAGTATAGGAGATACGGCCGCCACCTGATCATACCTGAGGTGGGAATGGAGGGGCAGCGTAAGCTCAAGGCAGCCCGAGTGTTGGTAATCGGCACAGGGGGGCTGGGAGCTCCGAGCTCGCTCTATCTTGCAGCGGCTGGAGTTGGGACTCTGGGGCTCATCGATTTTGACGTAGTTGACGAAACAAACCTTCACCGCCAGATACTCTACACTGAAAAGGATGTTGGCAAGTCTAAAGTGATGACCGCAAAGGCTCGATTGCTTGAAGCAAACCCGAACATCAAGATCAACACCTACGAGGAACGTCTCACCTCGGAGAATGCCCTCGAGATCTTTCGCGAATATGACATCATAGTTGACGGAACAGACAACTTTCCAACGCGATATCTCACGAACGATGCATGTGTCATGCTCGGCAAGCCTAACGTATATGCAAGCATTTTCAGGTTCGAAGGCCAGGTCACTGTGTTTGACGCGAATCGGGGGCCGTGCTATCGCTGTCTCTATCCAAAGCCACCACCACCAGGACTCGTCCCATCCTGTGCGGAAGGAGGAGTACTCGGCGTCTTACCAGGGCTGATCGGCCTGATTCAGGCGACAGAGACAATCAAGCTGATACTCGGTAAGGGGGATCCCCTGATCGGGAGATTGCTCGTTTTCGATGCGCTAGGAATGAAATTCGAAGAGCTCAGGATAAGGAAGAATCCAAAGTGTCCCTTATGCTCTCCGAATCCTGGGATTACGGCGCTCATAGATTACGAGCAGTTCTGCGGCATCGGCGAGAAGGATCGACTTTCTCGGGAAGTAGCCTCAGTTACTCCGAAGATCCTCAAGGAGGAAATGAGCAACGGTAAGAAAATCACATTGATTGACGTGAGGGAACCTCACGAATATGAAATCGCGAGGATCGAAGGGGCAAAACTTCTGCCACTTGGCGAGCTGCCGGAGCGAGTGAATGAACTCGACACAGCGGATGAGCTTGTCATGTACTGCCACACAGGTGCAAGAAGCGCCCGAGCGACGCAGTTCCTCAGAGGACTCGGCTTTCGAAAAGTGAGGAATCTCGAGGGCGGGATAGACGCTTGGTCAATCGAGGTAGACCCGTCCGTGCCAAGATACTAAAGATTAAGGGATATCGATGCAATGACATCTTTTTCCGAATCAGTATCTGTTTTCCTTAAGTGAGCCCCTAGCGCAATCCGCTTCTCCAAGTGCTCGAAGAAGGTTTGTCCTCTTCCACTCCAGTGTGCCTTTCCACAAGCTCTGAAAGAGCGGATTCGACATTCATCTTGAGCTTCTCGTTCAGGTAAACCGCATAGATCTTGTGGAAGCCTGAAGCAAACATGAGAGCAGAACCAACCAAAAGGACAACTGATGTCACGGCTAGAAAATCATCGTTGGGGATGTAAACCGCTGAAGCGATGAGATTTGGAATCTGAGAAACAGCAAGAAGCACAATCCCGCCAACTATGGAAGCGGGGCCGTCGTTTGTAATCATTACCATCGCGCGGATCTTGCTTGTCATTCGGGTGAGGCGGAAACCATAGTAGCTTGCTACCGAAAACGAACAAAGGGCGAGTGCGTAAAGAACAGAAACTAATGGGACCAATATCAATTCCTGGACGAGCTAGCTCCAGCGAAGTTGTGCTACTCCCAATGGACTAAAAGCCCTTATGGATCCCGGCTACTACTATCTTCTTTCTACTTTTCGTAACCTTGACGAAAGTTCTTCACTGTTGCGATTTCCGATATAGCTGTCAGGTGTCTACGCTATGAGGATATCCGGGGGGAGCTGAGAGAACCTGTCAACACTCCTTGTTTTCCATTTGCAGTTCTGCAGAAGGATTCAATCGCACACAGAGAGACTCGCAAGCCTATTCGAGTCGGGTCTTCCATTAAGAAGATTTGGAATTATCGTCTTTGCTCTTTCCTTTTCTTGTTCTGCTTGGCCAGGCAGAGCATGGGGCTCCTGTGAGAGTTTTTCAATCAAAGCTCAGCCCTCAGTCTTTGATCGCAATAGATGCCGAAGGATCCTAAGCAAATTTGCGTTTTGCTCAACAGCTTTTGACGCCGAAATGAGTTTTTCCCTGACTTCGTATCCTAATCTGGCCGAGCGGGAAGAAATAGCCTCCTCCAGGTTGCGGCATGCAATATCATCCAAATCAATTGAAGTCTTTAGAATGTGGTCATACGATAGCGAAGTGCTAACTCCCCCTACTTCTTCTTCGTGTTCTTCTTCTCTCGCAGGGGGTTCGGACGGCCGGTGTTTGGTCGCTAAAGATTTCAGCTTTTGGTCTTGCGTACTTGAATGAGAACTCACTTCTCTTTCTGAGCCACTCCCCAATTCCCGTTCAAGCATCACAGGGGCAACTGTTCGAGATGAAATGTTCGAGCTACCTGGGCCAGATCCACTGGGTCTTTTCCGTCTTCTTTCTAACGGCAAATCAACTTTAGGCAAACGCTGAAACGCCCTAATCTCAATAGAATGAGGCGTTGTCGGACATATTAAAGCAGTAATGGATGCTAATCATATAGATCTCCGCAACTATAAGATGGGAAATCGGACGATTATCGGCTCAATTCCCGTAATTCCGCCAAAATGAAGATCGTGTCAGAGACACAGAGAGAAAAGAAAAGAAAGAGATCCGGCTTGGAGCTACTATCAGGTCATTCAGTTAACGGGCTCAAAACAAGCCACATATCTTCCGATCAGGCGTATGACAATCTTTTGGATCTCGAGCTCCAAGATTGCGATCAATATTTTAATACTACTCAAAACCGAGGGTCTCTTCGAAAAGCCTAGCGGAATGATGCGACTTTCGGTTCTTTCAGAAATTCAATCAAGAATATTGCTGGCTTTGCTGATTGAGGGGGAGCTCAGCTCTGCCTCCATTACCGAGAAGGTTGGAATTAGCGGATCATCTTGGTCTAAGGAGAAGAGAATGCTCGCCGCCGCTGGTCTCATTGACTGTGAAAGCAGTCGCGAAATCACGGAAAAAGGCGTTGTCCGTCACATGGATTTTCGACTAACTCGCAGGGGGAAACAAGTGGCTCAGAACCTTCTTGCTATTTCTGCTACAATTGATGACGGTGACGTATCGCAATACTTTCGCGGCAACAACAGTACGGGTGCCGTTCTCCAAAATCTGGCTTGAAATAAACTCTCTATGAGCTCGACGTTTCACTCTCTTTGATACTTTAAGGGGCCAGAAATACTTCGATCACACAGCCTGATTTTGCTGGCTACCTTTAATTGTGCGCGAGCTCGCTTCATTTCTCAATGAAGGAGAGACGAGCTTGGCAGATTCACGCAAGATAAGTCAAATCAAAGGAAGGCAAGTTCTAGATTCTCGGGGAAATCCAACTGTCGAGGTGGATGTTCATCTAGAATCAGGGACTATGGGCAGGGCGACTGTTCCGTCGGGTGCTTCGACAGGTTCGCATGAAGCGCTCGAGCTTCGCGATGGGAACCAAAGAATCTATCAGGGAAAGAGTGTTTTGAAAGCAGTATCAAATATAAACGAGATTTTGGGCCCAAAACTCGTAGGTCTCGACGCGCGAAACCAGTCGGAAATCGACCGACTCATGATCGAAATTGACGGCACGAAAAACAAAAAGAGGATAGGTGCAAACACCATTCTTGGGATTTCGATGGCGGTTGCCAGATCAGCCGCGAACGAAGAAGAGAAATCGCTTTATCGCTATCTTGCAGATCTTACCAAGTACAAACTCCCAGTGCCAATGATGAATGTAATAAATGGGGGCAAGCACGCGGGAAACCAGCTTTCAGTGCAAGAATTCCTCATCGAACCCGCCGGCGCGCCTACTTTTTCCGATTCGTTGCGTATTGGTGCTGACGTTTATCACTCTCTCAAAGAAGTTCTCGTTAAGAAGTACGGAAGTTCAGCGAGTAACGTGGGTGATGAGGGAGGATATGCTCCTGCAATCAGTAAAACAAGAGATGCTCTTGAAGCAATTCTCAACGCAGTAGGAGAGGCGGGGTACGGTGAACATGAGATAAAGCTCGGGATCGACGCAGCCGCTTCATCCTTCTACGATGGAAGGGACGATGATTACAGAATTGATGGCAAGAGGCTCAAAAGCTCAGAGATGCACGACTTCTACCTCGACCTTGTTTCTTCCTTTCCTATCAAGACAATTGAAGATCCATTTTGTGAAGATGACTTTGAAAACTTTGCAGCCATAACTCGGAAGATCGGCGACAAAGTGAAAATCATAGGCGATGACCTCTATGTCACAAATCCTGAGAGAATCAAGCAAGGAATCGAAAAGAAAGCAACCAATGCAATACTCATCAAGCTCAATCAGATAGGTACACTGACTGAAACGATCGAAGCCATCAAAATGTCAAGAGCGGCAGGGTTTTCAATCATAATCTCACACCGATCGGGAGAAACCGAGGACAATTTCATTTCTCACCTTGCAACCGCATTCGAGAGTGAGTTTATCAAAACCGGGGCGCCGGCCCGAGGGGAAAGAACTGCGAAGTACAATGAGCTCCTGCGGATCGAGGAAGAGCTTGGACGACGCGCAGGGTCTTCGTTTCAAGGAGACGCAGCGTTCGAATAGACCGTAAAGGGCGGAGAGAGAGAAAAGAACAGCTACCTGATGAGCAATTGGGGAGGTTGGGATTTTTGAACGCTAGTGGTGACATCTCTTCGTTGAAGAACTCCCAAACGTTTCGGTTTATCGTCTTGGAAAAGCCTAGGAATGACTATGCGAAGATCACAATAAACAGGCCGGAAGTGATGAATGCCCTAAATATGGATACTCGCAGGGAAATAATGAAAGCTCTTGATATTGTGGAGAATGAGGATGATGAAGCGAGAGCAGTCGTCCTGACCGGAGCAGGGGAGAAGGCTTTCAGTGCAGGGGCCGACATAAGCATGTTCAAAGAGATGACTCCCTTCTTGGCTAAGGAATACCTCAAGATCGCAAAGGGAGCGGCCAAAAGGATATTCGATTTTCCAAAGCCAGTAATTGCTGCAGTGAATGGATATGCGATAGGTGGAGGTCTAGAGCTCGCGATGGCCTGCGATATGATAATTGCTTCTAAAAACGCAAAATTTGGGCAGGGGGAGATAAACATCGGGATTATCCCGGGAGTCGGAGGAACCCAGCGCCTTCCAAGAATACTTGGACTGCACAAAGCGAAGGAGCTTATCTTCACTGGAGAATTGATCAATGCCGAAGACGCTTTGAAGCTTGGCCTTGTAAACTCTGTCGTGGAGCAATCCGAACTCATGAAATCTGTGGAGGAGCTGATATCAAAGATATCCTCCAAGAGCCCGCTGATATTGAGGCTTGCTAAGGAGGCACTCAACAGATCTGCTTCAGGGTTGGAAGAGAGTCTTGACTTTGAAAGCGTTCTTTTCCAATTCTGCTTTGCTTCTGAAGACCAAAAGGAGGGAGCAAGGGCATTCTTAGAAAAGAGAAAACCAGTTTTCAGGGGAAAGTAAGTGCAATGGAAAGACTAAGGGGAGGAGGAAGGAAGGAAGTAAAGATGACGATGACGATGATGATAACTACGATGATTTGACTTCCAAGATCAAAGAGACCCTCATATCAGGAGTTTCGGCAGTGATGGTCACGAAGTAATCTCCCCTTGGAGAACCCGCATTTTCGATTGTCAGAGTACTTGAAAAGTTTCCAGCGGATGATTGAGGATTGAAAGAAAACTGAAAATCTTCCGTATTGTTTCCCACCTCGGCTCCAAGCGTTGAAGCAAGATTTCTAGAGCTTACTTCCACGTTGATCGAGGCATTCGACTTGACAGGGACATAGATGGGTGTAGATATTTGCTTTGAGAGCGAGATACTGATCTCAGGTGAATTGGTCGTGTTTACCATTCCCACCTTTCCAGAGAACCACTCCGTAAACCATGGAATCCCCTTGGGAGAAAGTGTCACAGTAAGTGCCCCGCTGATATTTCCAGCACCAGATACTCTAGAAGGAATTTCGTACTCTGTCAGGTATCCCTTGTTTGGATCAAATGATGCTATCGCATTTCCAACATGCTCGTTGAACCATATGACTCCATTTGTGTCCATCTCGATCCAGTATGGAAGTGAGGATCCAGAGGGAGGAAGTGAAGTAGAGAAGGTTTTGATCGCATGCGTGCTTGGATTGAACTCGGATACAAAACTTGGACCATGCTGGGTGAACCATATGTTTCTTTCTGAGTCGATTACAAGCCCGGTTGGATAGCTAACGTCTCTGCCTAGTGGATACTGGGTGAATTTTCCGTTCTTGAATGAAGCTATCGCGTCTGCGTAAGCTTCTGTGAACCAGACCGTTCCATCTCTTGCTACGACAATATCTGATGGTCCCGGACTCGCTCCTGCCGTGCCGTTAATCGAAAATTCAGTGATTTGTCCTGACGGAGTGATCTCTCCGATCCTTCCCGACGTGAGCTCCGTGAACCAAGCATCACCTTCACTGTCGAGGGTGATCCTCAATGGGAAACTGCTCTTCTCTGAGAGAGGGAATTCTTGCATTTTGCCAGTAGAAATCGAATACCGCCAGATCGCGTTGCTCAGTATGTCAGTGAACCAAACAGAATTCCTAGTGCTGTCGACCGTAATTCCCCAGGTGTAGATCTGAGGATTACCTGGCTCAGGAAGCTTGAATTCGCGCACTGTACCGTTTTCCGGAATGAGCTCAGCTATCGCGGTTTCATTCTGCAAGGCAAACCAAACGTCGCCCGAGGAATCGGAGGCAATTGCGTTGGGGGAAGTCTCTGAGCCGATCGCATATTCAGTGATATAGGGAGTTACATCAGGCCTGACCTGAAAAGTTGTTACTTTCACTGACCGGTTCTGCGAAGGAAGATATGACAGATAGTAGTACGAAAGTGTGGACACAGTCCCGACTAGAAGAAGAACGAGAATTAGGAGAACTTTGAGCGAAATCTTCCTTCGAAATAGCAAGAAAGAATCAGAGCCACAGGAACTTAGGTGCTTGCTTTTCTTTTACTCTTTACTCAAGAAGCGTGTTACTTCTTTCGATGCGCTTCTAAAGGAAGCTTTCAAACTGTGTACTTTCTTAAAGACTACGTTGCATCAAAATAGCATCTTCTCTAGGTCCATAATAGTCAACTATGATTCCCTTCTCTTCGAAACCGAATTTTGAGTAAAGAGATCTTGCAGGCAAGTTTTCAACTGCAACTTGGAGCTCCAATTGCTTCGCACTTGGAAAGTTTCTTCGGGCATTCGAGAAAATGTCTCTCAGCAGAGCGCTTCCTATCCCTCTTCTTCTAAAATCTGGATGAACTGCGATTGAGGCGATTGACAAAACTGACCCTTCTTCTTCTTTCTTTTCGGATTCGGTTAAGATATAGTAACCAACAACTCTTCTTTCGCTGAATGCGAGTCGAAAGCCCATTGGAAACTTACTCAGAAGTTCAAGAAACAAAGACGGAGAAAATGGGTGCCTGAACGAGAGATCCTCGATTTCTTGCACTTTCTCAAGATCCTGAGGAGTGCAATAATCTATTCGAAACTTTGTTCGATTGAATGCCAACGCACGGAAGTAAGCTATCCTGGCTTATCCCATTTTGTTTTCGGTGTTGTTGCAGGAATTTCTATTTTTTGACAACAGTGCTGTGTTGCACGATTCAAGCACGTAGTCTAG
>CADDZS010000053.1 GCA_902812485.1 archaeon | reverse complement strand
TGGTTCTTCTTCTTCAGAGCTTGGCATTATTTCCCTTCAATTTTCAGGGTTTTGAGAGTTTGATTTCTGAGAGTTCATACGCTCCCCGAATGCGTGGTCTCTCCTGAGATACAAGAGCAAAGCTGATAGATATCTTGGTTAGAAAGGGGGAGCAGGCCAGCGCGGGATTTAGTCTACAAGCCTAGAACACTTTTAGAAATTGCAAGACCAACCACCCAGTTGGGGGCATCGACAACCTCATGGATTCGAAGATCTCCAGCCACGCTACAGAGAACGTAGGCTTCTTCCCTCTTCAGTTCGTATTCATTTGAAAGGTATGAAATCATCTCTCTTGTGGCTAGTCTAGAAGCTTCTAGAAGATCTGGCGAAATGCCAGTCGTCACAAAGTACCCGCGACGATGTTCCTCCATCCTCGAACTAGATTCTCTTCCTGTGAAAAACCTTGGGCTGTCTATTCGAGCGTCTTTGACAACTTCGAATTTGAGCGTGACATTCCCTGGGCATTCGATTGCTGAAACACACACCTCGCCATCTCCCTGAGCCGCATGCATATCCCCCACCGAAAAGAGCGCGCCTTCGTTCCACACTGGGAGAAGAATTCTCGCTCCTTCGGTCAGGTGTCTTATGTCCATGTTCCCTCCGTGCTTTCCAGGTGGCATGACTTGGAATTCGCCTTTCTCCTTTGGCGCAACCCCCATCACACCGCAGAAGGGATTCAAAGGTACCTTAATGCCGTTCTTGAAATCTACAAATCCTCCAGGATTCCTAGAGAGTCCCTCCCATATCCAGAGAAAGGGTTCATTGAACTCAGGTAAGAGTCCGAGTGGGGGGCTGATCGCAGACCACCCCCAATCGGCTGTCGATATTTTCACAACTTCCACAGAAAGCGCATCTCCGGTCGAAGCTCCCTCGACGTACACCGGACCAGAAAGAGGATAGAGCTTGCTCCAATCAAGCCTTGTAAGATCTTGGGATTTTGATTCACGAGAAATCTGCCAAGAACTCACTTCATTTACTTCGAAATCAATTGAATCTCCGGGACTGATTTTGATGGCTGGTTTGTGTTCGTTGTTCCACAGATAGTGGAAATTCCCCTTCGAAAGTTTGTGCAATTGTATTCCAACTCTCCCCCTTTAGGTGACCCCTGACAACTGTTGCGCCGGGGCAAACTCCTTTCTTTCCCACATGTCGAAGGCAGTGGCCGCCGATGAGGCCTGTGCCACGATGGCAACGGCTATCAAGACATGAAAGAATAGGATAATCTCAAAGAGAGTCGAAGACGAGAAGGCGAGAACTATTGATTCGTAAAGCACTGCTCCAAACGCAATTTGGATGAAACTCATGATTGCGGTTACTCTCGCGATTCTCTTGATTCTGCTCGGGCAGGCTGTCCTGCGAACAAGGAAATATACATAGTTCGCAAGTACGACCACTACAATTCCAATTGCCGCATGAAGATCCACCGTCGAAGAAAACGAGAGTACTGGAAATAAAATTACGAGAATCTGCAGTACTGCAACCCATATCAGAGAGTACATCAGAGCCCAAGTCTTCATGCTTTGAAAAGATCCGCCTCCACCCTTTTTTCCTGGAAATATGGTTGAAAGAGCTTTCGAAGTATAAAACCGTGATTGTCTTGAGTGAAGGCTTCAAAGTTGAGCTAACGTATGTCTTTAGAATAGCCAACTAGGAGGAGAAGAAATTATATCTTTAATTTCATCTCTTTCCCACTTTCGAGATAGAAGGAGGAGCGAATTGCAGAGAGGACTTGCAGGAAGCAGTAAGAGAAGGAGGAAGAAGAAAGACAAGTCCCTCCCTCATATCGCCAAACTGATATCTTGGCTCGATGGCTATGCTGCCCTTTCTTGCATCGATCCCGTGAAAATTGACAAGATGGTGAAGGACCACTCTGACGACGAAGATCTAACCTCAATTTGGAAGAGCGCAAAGGACGATGTCTATGAGATAGGCAACCTCCCATCTTCCTCTCCTGAAATCCTTCGACTTGCAAAGTTTCTAAACATCACGAAGATGGTCTTCCTCTTCCTTGGCATTGGACTGATTCTTCTATGGCTCGTTCTCGAGAGGCTTGGGGTCTTCTTCTTCTTCGCCAGCAGTAGGCTATCTTCATACGTGTTGATAATAGTCATAATAGTTTTCTACAACGTCAACATTTTCATCTTCACCTTGCTTAACAGGAGACTTAATTCGAAGATTGCTGATTACTATCACAAACACGGAGGGGAAGTCAAGAAGCAACGCGTTCACCTAAGACAGCTCACTCAGCAGCTCATCGATAGACTAACGCTCAGAGTGAGAAGGATGCAGTACGATGCGGCCGATTATGTTTTCACACTCTTTCACTCCGATTACAACAACATAAGGATAATCAAAGAAGGGAAAAACGGCATTTATACTGCAATCGTCGAAGCAAGAACGCGAAAGGAAATTCACTGAATTGAAAGATATTCTTTTGCCTCCCACAGCCATTTAGAAAATCCGAAAACTCAAACTTTATCACAAGAGGATCTTCCATTAGATTACTGCAACGTTTGGGTGCTTAGTCCCTCTGTCTTCATCAACATCTCTTGCGCCTAGAAGCGCTCTTTCAATTCTAAGACCTTATCAGAGCGAAGCTGTGGAGAAGGCTTTAGCGGCCAAACACGCGACTGTCAAAGCACCCACCGCCACAGGAAAGACGATCATTGCGATAGCTTGGCTCGAGAAGATATCAAAGCCAGCATTGATCATAGTGCCGACTCAGGCTCTGATTTATCAGTCATGGGTGCCCAAACTTTCTCACTATGGCTTCGAAGACATCGGGGAGTATTACGCATATGCGAAGAGACTTGGGTCAGTGACTCTAACCACTTTTTCGAGCTCGATTTCCCACCCAGAGCTCTTGGACGGGGTGGAAGCGATAGTCGTCGACGAAATTCACCATCTAGGTGCAAGAACCGCCTTGGAAAGGCTTCTTCCAAAGATGCTTGAGAAGGAGTACGTTCTTGGCCTCTCGTCCGTGCCTGAGCGCGAGGATAACGCTCACGAATTCTTTCTTAGGGAATTCCCGATTTGCTATGAACTCACACTCGGCGAAGCCCTACGCCGAGGCTACGTTTCTCCAATCAGATTGATCAAGGTTCCCTCGAAGATGAGAGGGGAAGAGAGGAGTCGTTATGAAGCTCTCACGCGCAAAATACAAGAGGCCTTCCGATTCTGCGGGAATGATCTCACGAAATGGAGAAGTTGCTACGACCCCTCGAGAAAGAAGTACGTAGGACAGCAGGGCATAAGGGCAATCATGCTGAGAAAGAAACTCCTTTCAAACATCGAGGCCAAGAAGGAACAAGTTCTCAAAATTGTGAGATCTCACAGCGAAGAAAGAATACTCCTCTTTTCCGAATCAATTGATTCTATCGAGAAAATAAGGGAGCATCTTATAGAAAACGGCGTGCCCTGTGAGACCTTTCACTCTAGGATCGAGCCCTCTAGAAAGCAGGAGATCTTGGACGAGTGGGGCAGGAGTTTCCAGGTCCTGCTCTCATGTAGGGCTCTCGAGGAGGGAATGGATGTAAAGGAGGTCGCGGTAGGAATCCTGATAACCAACGGCGCAAGCAAGCGTCAGTACGTTCAGAGGCTTGGAAGGATAATACGGCCGATGGAAGGAAAGGAAGCTAAATTCTACATTGTCTATTCGGAGAACACAGTCGAGGAAAGATACTCGAAGACAATCGAATCGCTCTTGAGGGAGCCATACAGACGATATTGAGTATTTGGTGGAGCAGAAGTTCTTCTTCTCCCTCTCCGTTTTCTCGGCTGATTCGAGAATCTTTTGTTCGGCTCACTTAAGAGTTAAAGTGAGTTGCGTCCTTTTTAGCGGCGTGATGCCCAGCGGCCGCCTGAGTAATTTCCTTGACAGCTGTTTCAGCGTCAAAGCGCCACCCTTCCTCCTTGGTATGAAGGGAGTGGGGGATGACGAAATCCTGAGTCCACGATAAATCCGGAAAGAGAATAGCATCTGGTTTGAAATTGCTAGATTCTAGATGAGAGGAGAGGAAGCGCATCGTTTCCGACATTTGAGGCGCGTGGACCAGCAGCTCCGCAACATAGGTTCCGTCCTCACAGAGCCAGTGATTCCAAGTAAATGGAGATGCAGTTACTATGGGGATGATTCGTCTCTGAGATCTTTCGTCCAGACCTTTGAAAAGGAATCTTAGAGGAACTATCAAATGCTTTGAAATCTCATCCTTCGTCCCGACCCATTTGAATCTGAAGCCGGGGATCTGCCCCTTGCCCAACACGTGGTTATTCAGGTGATATGCGATGTCGCTGTCCGAAAGACCCATGCTCTTGGCCATTTCAATCGATTTAATCCAAGGCTCGCTCTGGATGGATTTTATGATCATAAGATCTGTGTGGTCATAATATTCAAAGCGCTCTTGCGCACTTTCTCGAGGTCTCGGAGCGCCTCCGGGCGAGAGCTTCGAGTAATCTATGTTCCACTCTCCTCTTTTGTAATCGAAGAACTCAGTTTTCATTGATATAATCTCCTTCCAAGAAATCTTCCTCGTCACTGGTCTAGTGATGAGTTTGCTTCTTTCTAGACTTCGAAGAATCTTGCGAAGCTCGCCCTTCTTCTCTTCGGGGAGAACAAATTCGCAGTTGACACTCTGAGAAAAGAGGTAGCGAGAATAGTGGATCAAACCCGCGGAGTTGTGAAGCGCAAGGAAGAAAGATTTGTGGTTGAAACTTTTGGTTTCGGGCGAGATTTCAAACGAAACATCGAACCTCTCAAGGCCGATCTTTTTCATGTCTATGACTGGAACTATCGAGATACCCTGATCTTTTAGGCGGAGCATTCTGAATCGAAGCGTCCCATAGGGGATGGAAAGCTCCTTCGAAATTCTGTGAAAGTTTCTAGCTCCTTCGCTCAATACATATGGGGAGATCCTCGAAAGGAACTCGCGGACATTGTCTCTAGGTATTCTCAATTTCCAAAACCTGAAACGATCAAGTTTCCTATCTATGGAAAAGAATAGTGAACTTGGCTCGTCAAGCGAGTCATAAAAGCATGATTAAAAACAGTGCGGGAGGATGCTTTTTTCCGAAAGCTCGTATCAAGCAATGGGACCCACTGTTACGGAATTTTACGGTGGCCTCGATTTCATTCCATTAAAACAGAGATGTTCTTTGGGGTTTGGACGAAAAAGAAACTTGATACGGCTGAAGTATCAAATCATACATCAAAATCTGATACATGTCCAAGAATCGATCCTGTGATGTCGCTGCTTCTTCATCTTTTTCCTTCAAAAACCGAGAGAAAGTCAGGAGGATTGGGGCGAGAGTGTTTGCAATTCGTTCTTATTCGCGATATAAATGGCTCGAATTTTTCTAAATCGTAATACTCCAGCTGTCAAAACGCTTTTCTAAGGTCGAAACCTAACGAATTTGTAATTATTTCATTGCAACCAATCGTTCTCGGACTTATAGTGTCCTTCGCATCTTCTTTCTGCTTTGCTGGTAACAGATCCTTTGCGAGTAGGCCACTTGTCAGATCAGATCCCGCCATTCCGACTTATATCAGCCTGATCGTCGGAGTGATAGCAAGTGCAGCTGTGATGCTTGCTCTTGGGCAGTACTCAGCCTTGTTTTCAGCATCCTTCTTCATTGTTCTGATTTTCTCGGTCGTGGGGGTATTTCATTTCGCCGTTGGCCGACAGCTTTCATTCACTGCGGTCAGGAACGTGGGCGCAAATCTGGCATCTGGGTTAATTTCAACCCAGATAGTGTACTCTGTGCTTTTCGCTGTCCTCCTTCTCGGGGAGAAGGCAAATGACGGAATAATACTCGGAGCTGGCCTGATAATGGGAGGAATCGTCCTTCTTGAAGGAACGATAGGGGCTGGGAAGCGGGGAGGAAATGCGAAGATCGGGTACATTGCTGGCCTCGGCACCGGCGTAATCTTTGGTCTCACTCCTGTTTTGATAAAATACGGCCTTACCCTGTTCAAATACTTCCTTACCGCAACGTTCCTCGCCTTCGCTTCTGGTCTGATTTTCTATGCTCTAGTGATTCCACCGAGAAGAGTAAAGAGTGGGATGAAGCTTCTGTCAAGGTCTGCAATATCGTACTACATAGCAGCTGGAATTTTCGGAGTTGGTGCCCAGCTCACTAGGTTTTTCGCACTGAGCATAGCTCCTCTTGTGATCGTTGCCCCAATACTCGCATCTCACCCAATTTTCACAATTCTGCTTACTCGCAAGGTGGCTAGAGAGTTCGAGCTATTCAGCTTGCGGACAGTTTCCGCGATTGTAATCGTGGTTTTGGGAGCGGTTCTTGTCTCGCTCTCTTCGGGAATCTCGATATGAAAGTTTCTGGTCTTCCCCCAGGTAGTTACTCTTTCTTCATCCTTTATTCTTTGGATCACAGAACGAGAAAGATAGAAAAATTCCAACGGTCAAAGAAACGGAAAAGAGCAAATGGATTGGGGAGCCCGATCTAAGCCAATGAAAGAGAAGCGATTTCACTTATTCTTCTTCTTCCTCTCTCAGGACGAGGCAAAGTTCTTCGAGACTCTTTGCGAGTTGATCGTACCAAGTGGCGAAACCACGTCGGACCCAGGAGCTCGAGAGGTCGGCACAGTTAATTACATCGACTCAACATTGGCCGATTTTCCACCCGAAGTCCAAGGCTACTTTATCGAAACTATCAAGCTCGTGGACGAAATTTCAAAAAGGAGATTTGGCAAGATATTTTCGGATCTCCCTGATTTTGAGAGCAAAGACGCGGTATTGCGAGAACTCTACGCTGAGCCAAAGACAAGGGAGAGGCTGTTTGACTTGCGCTCTCTCGTTCTTGAAGGGTTTTACTCTGATTACACTGATCCCTGGTACGATGGAACAACTCCTTGGAAAGCGCTGGGATTTGAGGGAAAGGGCATAAGCGGTCTCAAGAAGGATTGGTCGTTTTTGAGAATATGGCGAGAGTGGGAGAAGAAGAAATAGAAGAAATGCCGCATGATTTCGATGTAATTGTGGTGGGCTCTGGCGCCGGTGGAGGACCTGTCGCCTGGTGCTTGGCGCAGGCAGGGAAGAAGGTCGCAATAATCGAAGCCGGCGGATTCTACACAACGAATGATTTCAACAGGTTCGAGTTGCTTCAGCTTAGGAGACTTTGGGAAAAAATCAGGTGGACTTCGAACTTTGAGCTTGGTCTTCAGAAGGAGATTGCTCTTGGCATGGGCCGCTGCGTCGGCGGCTCGACCACCATCTTCACCGCGGTTGCTCACAGGGCTCCTGACCACAATTTCCTGGAATGGTACAAGGCCACAAAGATATCAAACGAGAGCGGGGAGCCGTTCAGCCCCAAAGATCTCGAGCCTTACTACGAGCAAGTTGAGAGGGACACCAGCGTTCGAAGATATACTGAGTGGGACGAAGGGCTCAAAAAGATAGACGCTGGTTTTAAGAAAATTGGCCACCCATTTGCCCCCGTGAACGCCTTTATCGATATGAGATGTGATCAGTCCGGATGTCTTTTCGGCTGTCCTACGGAGGCAAAAAGGGGAACACTCGTTTCTTACATAATCCCTGCCATCTTGCAGGGTGCAGAGATATTCTACAATTCGACTGTCACTAGGATACTTTTCTCAAAAGAAGGGGAAAATGACAAGAAGAGGCCAAGAGCATTCGGGGTGGAGTTTGTAAATGGAGAGACGATGGAAACTAAGAGGCTGACATCGAAAGTTGTGATCGTGGCGGCTGGAGCCCTGAAAACCCCTATTCTCCTAATGAAGTCGGGGATAAAAGAACTTGCGGGTGAGACCAAAAGCATAGATCAAATCGGCAGAAATTTTGGGGCAAACACGGCAACTCTCGTATTTGGGAGATTTCAAGAGCCACTAAACAATTGGATACTCCACCCGCTTTCTGGGCAGATGGAAGATTTCTCTCAAAAGGAGAGGGGTGGTTTCCTTCTCGAGGCATCTGAAGTGATGGAGGGGCCCCTAGGTTTCTCCGAGGTGCTTGTGGACGATGATGGTGTGCCAATGTGGGGAAGGAGGCACAAGGAAATTTTGAAGAAATACAAGTACTACGCGGGAATATTCATCAACATACACGACTCAAACGACGGAAGGGTGTTCCTCGACCCCGAGACAGGAAGAGAAAAGTACTACAAGCCGATAACGAAGGAGGACGAGTCAAGGTTCGAGGCGGCTAGATCCTTGTGCAGGGAGGGACTGATCGCGGCAGGAGCTCAAGAGACGCTGAACACTATCTACTTGAGCCATCACGTCCAAGGATCGTGCAGGATGGGCGAGGATAGATCTCGATCCGTTGTGGATTCACAGTGCAAATCGCACGATATAGAAGGGCTATATGTGTGCGATGGAAGTGTGATTCCCTCCATCGTGGACGCAAATCCTTCGCTCACAATCATGGCTCTTTCGAGAAGGCTCGGAGATCATTTGCTGAAAAACGTCCTACTCGACTAGGATTGAAGCCGCGTAACTATGACTTTCTTCTTCCTTGTAAGGATCCCAATCATGATCGCCTTCATCATCTCATCCCAAGCCTTCAATAAATTCGATCTCTGCGGCCTCAAGACAAGCGCGGCTACGAAGCCGTCATAAACTGCGACGAGGCCTCGAGCAAGTAGTTTTGTGTTGACCTGTTGTTTGATCACTCCTTTACGCTTGAGCCCATCTAGAAACTCCTTCAGAACATTGGTCGAGTTGTTATAAGTCTCTGACAATATGTCCTTTATCGCTTGATCTCTCGAGGCAAGAGCAAGAGTCTCGAACAAGAATCCGCTGTCGCCATAATTGGGCTCTTCTTCGAGCATCTTCTCAAAGAAGATTCTCGCGTTCGTAAATATGTCCCCGTGCGCGAAAGTCTCATAAAGGGTCGCTTTGAAGCGCTCTTGCCCCATCCTGCATATCTCTTTGAACAGCTCTTCCTTGCTCGGGAAGTAGAGATATAGCGCACCTTTGCTTATTCCCATCTTGCTCGCAATGCTTTCCATAGTGGTTCCGTGGTACCCTTTCGAGGAGAAAACTTTGAGTGCTGCTTCGACTATGCGTTCCCTAGCTTCCTCCCTGTACTGAGGAATTACCTTTGGCACTTCTCTTTCTCGCTTGCTCCTTCTTTGTGTGTTTTTACTTTTTTTGATCGTCTAGGAGCTGGGTTTTGCAGCTGCTTTCTATTTAGTGTTGCGGCTGGCCGGTCAGTTTAAATTGTGACCAATTGGTCATTTTTCATTCGAAAGAATATACCCCCTCCCAAATCCGCGCTCGCCTCAGATGTGGGTTGGGATTTCCTTAAAAGAAGGAAAAGAAAACGGCTGGAGTGACCGACTTCGCGATGAATTCATCTTATTTTGCTAGAGCTGGTGGAGGAATCGGGAAAGCCAAGCGAAGTATATTCGAGCGGCTCGGGAGAGCAGTGATCAGAAAGCGCCACACAATCGTGGTGGCTTGGGTTATTCTCATGCTTGTGGTCCTAGCCGTTACAAGCCGCTCCGGCTCAGTGACTTCAAATCAGCAAGGGAGCTCCTCTGGAGCGAATCTCGAATCGGTGGAAGCTAGCAATATAATATCGCAAGAGTTCCCAAAGACGGTGCCAAACAGCACCCTTCTCATTGTGATAGAGACAAAGAATGCTTCTTCCTTAGGTACTCAGCAATTTGTAAAGGATCTCATCTCAAATCTCAATGGCTCTTCCTCTTCTTCCGCCTCGTCAAAGCTCAGAGGACTTCAGAACACGTCTAGTGTTTACTCGCTCCTCTACGAGGTACTCAATCGAACCAACAGAGCAGTCTTCGAGACCTTTACGAGTGCAAACAAGACCCAGCAGCTCCTTTACGGTGTCCCTGTCCTTTATCTCAACACTTGGAGTGCAGCATTCAATGAGACGCATGATATTTCGGCTTCGAATGAGATTGCTTACAACGAAACGAGCTCAGCTCTAAAGGGAGCAAACGCGACTGCCTACAAGCTTTATTCCTCACACATTCTTGATCTTTTCAACTCCTCATGGGCTTCAAGTTTCTACGAACCAAAGAGTGCAAACTATAGCTTCGAGACTAGGGCATCTTATGCCGCTAATGAGTCGAGTTTCGATTATATAGAGAGGTATGATCAATCTCCTGCAAGCCGCATTTTTTCAATCTCTCTAGTGCGCTCCATATCTTTCTTAGATTTCCTCGACGATCCAGCTCAAAAGGAAGATCTCGCGCTTCGTAATTTCGCAGTTGACTATGTCTCGAACTCATCTGGACTTTCGACAAATCTCGTCAACGCAACCTTCGATCTTGGAAGAAATCTCACTTCAAGCTCGCTTGAGACCCTAGCTGGAAACGTGATTTGGAATCCAGAATATTTTGGAGCAAGCCCGCAGATCAGAACGCTCATCTCGTCCTTCGTTGATTCCGCAAGGAACGTAACCCTAGTTTCTCTTTCATTCAACGAGTCTTCTGATGAGAACGTAGTCTCCGTAAGATCCGTTGCGCAATCGCTTCTCAAGCAGTACGGATCAGCAGACGAAGTTTACTCAGCCCTCGTGACTGGGAACGACGCCCTAAACTATGATTCGAACAAAATAACAAACCAGGATCTCGGGATAATACTCCCCGTCACGATAATACTTCTCATCGCTGCGACAGCGATATTTTTCAGATCCATTGTTACCCCCTTCATAACTCTTGGGACGATAGGAGTGGCCCTTGCCGTCTCTCAGATTTTCATAGTCCTCGTGGGAAAATACGTCAATAAGGTCGACTATACAATCCCGACGATACTCATTAGCGTCCTAATCGGGGTCGGGACGGACTACAGTGTTTTCATACTTGCGAGATACAGGGAGGAAAGAGTGAAGGGGCTCTCCGTCGAAGAGGCGCTCGTAAAGTCTCTCACTTGGGCAGGCCAGAGCATAGCCACGAGCGGCGCGACAGTGATAATCTCCTTCCTCTCTCTTTCATTTTCGAGCGTAGTGTATCTGCAGACTCTGGGGCTCATAGTCGGGCTCGGGGTGCTCGTTGCTCTCTCTGTCGCGCTCACCCTTGTCCCATCGATCGTCTCGATTGTGGGAGAGAGAACTTTCTGGCCGATGAGCGGGAGAAGGTTCGTTTCGTACTCTGCGTCGGTTCTTTCAAAGCTCGAGAAAAAGAGAGGATACTTTTCCAGAAGCGGGCTCTTTGCAGTGAAGAAGGCGAAGGCTCTGATTCTGATAGCTTTTGTTGCGACTATCCCAGCTTTGTACGTTTACGCGAACACGACGCCAACATACGACTTTCTCTCAGGCGAACCGACAAGCCTAGAGTCGTTCCATGCGATGAATGTTCTCTCCTCTTCCTTTGGGGGCGGGAAGCTATTTCCGACTTACGTAGTCGTGACCTTCTCTCAGAAGATCTGGAATGGTTCGTCTTTCAACGAAGCCGAGATGAACGCAATAGCGAACATATCGTCTTATCTTTCTTCTCTTAGAGACGTGGAAAACGTGAGCGGGCCAACATCTCCTTATGGACAGCCAGTCAAGTACTCGACACTGTCGCTCTCCTCATCGCTGAACGCATCTAGCACTCAGGACAATCAGACGATTTCTTCTATACTCTCTGATATCGGGAAGGACAACAAGACAGCACTCATAACTGTGAATTTCAGGATAGACCCGTATGACACTCAAGCGATCTCCGATGCTTCAGCGATCAGGAGCTATCTGCACTCGACTTATGGACGCTACCCGGGAATAACTGGGATATATCTCGGAGGAGCGTCTGGTTCGATACTTGACACGAGGAACGTTGTGAACTCACAGTTCAACTCGATAGTCCCAACAGTGGCGATCGGTGTCGCTCTTGTTCTTCTTGTAGTCTTGGGATCTATATTTCTCTCGCTCTTCGCGATCGCCTCTGTTCTTATGAGCATCGTCTGGACACTCGCCGTAACAAAGCTCGTGTTTGAGCATTTCTTCAGCTATGGCCTTTTGTTTATCACTCCCCTCTTCCTCTTTGTAGTCTTGCTCGGACTCGGGATGGATTATAACATATTCATTCTCACGAGGATCAGGGAGGAAGCTGGCAAGGGGCAGAGTTTGAAGAAATCAATTATAGTCTCGATCGAACAGACTGGAGGAATAATAACTGCGGCCGCCGTGATTCTTGCGGGTTCGATAGGTGCCCTAATGCTCTCGAGCACACTTTTATTGAAGGAGATCGGCTTTGCATTCGCCTTCTCGATTTTGATCGATGCCCTCGTCGTGAGAACTTACCTCGTGCCCGCAGTGATGTCGACTCTCGGAAGGTGGAACTGGTACAACCCCACAAAATGGAAGAGAATGGATCTCGACCCTATTTACATCAAGGCTAACTCTTCTGTGGAGGTAGAAGGCGATGAACCTCAGTGATGCCGAAGAGGATCATCGTGTCTCACTTCATTCCAGAAAAGAAGCCTTGTATTTACTCATCTTTGCTCTATGATCTTTTTTTGTATATGTGTGCAGTTTCTTCATAAGAAAGTTGGAATCGAATCGATGAAAAGAAAATGAACAAAGACCAAAGTGGTGGATTCTCTGGGAAGGTCGCATTGGTGACGGGTGCTGCCTCTGGAATCGGAAGAAGCACTGCTAAGCTGTTTATCGAATGTGGGGCGAGTGTGCTTGGGATTGACCTCAAATTCAAGAATCGTGTCAAAGAAGGTCAGAGAAGGAGTGAGAGGAAAAGCGCTATTGCCGGGGATTTGTTTCAATCTTCCCGTTTTGTGAAATTCGGAGCAGATGTCTCATCTGAGAACGAGGTGAGAGAGGCAGTTAAGAAATGCGAGCAAGAGTTTGGGAGACTCGATGTAGTCGTTAACTGCGCTGGAATCGAAATGTCAGGCACTGTGCTTGAATTGAGCGAAGGCGATTTCGATAAAGTCATGAAAACGAATGTGAAAAGCGTGTTTTTGGTTTCAAAGCATTCGATTCCGCTGATCTTGAGGACAATAGATAGAGCTCGAAAGGCCGGAGAAGATCATTGCTGGGGTTCAATAGTCAACATCTCATCAGATCTCGGAATCCAGCCAATCCCCCGCGTGGACGTGTACGCCGCATCCAAGGGGGCGATAATCTCTCTCACTAAGGCGATGTCCAAGAACTGGGCTAGAAGAGGGATACGGGTGAATTGCGTTGCCCCGGGCCCGATTGATACGCCTCTTCTGCACAGATTTCAGAGCAAGCAAATGTTGAATTTCGTCAAGGATAGACTGATTCCCCTAGGAAGACTCGGAAGTCCTGAGGAAGTTGCTCGCGTAGTAGTCTTTCTGGCTTTGGGAAAATATTCTTCGTTTGTGAATGGCGCTGTGGTAACGGTGAACGGAGGGCTCGTTGGTTAAAAAGTAGAAAAAAATGATCATTTGTTTTTTCGGTGGCCAAGATCAACTTTGAGAGAGAACTTTTTCACAAAGTCTGATCGCGACTGAGAGAGAAAAGCTTCGAAAGCTGAGTTCTTTCAGCACGTTGGAGAGTTGTTCACTGGACCCTGAGTCGTGTAGATTGAATTACCGCAGAACGTGTTACCTCCTCCTGCAGGCCCTGATGGAAAGATGGGGGTCGAAGGCTCGTTCCCAGTCGACGGATCATTGAACGGATTGTTCGATTGGACTGGGCTTTGCACAGCGTTAACTATGACTCCGTTGTCGACTATTATGCTCCCTCCAGTGTTCCCATTGTTGAAGTAATTGTACTTGAACTGATTATTGCTTGCGCCCGAGGATAGATATAGTCCGACCGTAAAATATGGAACTATCCCGGCTTTTATCTCGTTGCCGATGGGACCATTTGCAAGTATTTGGCTGTTGGTGACTAGATTGCTTGAACTCCCATCCCTTATCCATAGGCCGACGTAATCGGCAGTCTGGAAGACGTCGTTCTTGAGAACATTTCCCGATCCGCCGTCGATGATAGTTGCGTAAAAGTCAGGGTAATGTGTCACGATTCCTTGGATTGTGTTGTAAGAGGAGGAAAAGAGAGCGAGCCCAGCCTGCGAATCCTCTGACAGGGTAACGTTTGAAATCGTATTATAGCTAGTTGAGTTTAGCTCGATCCCCCGACCTCCTGAAAAGAAATCCTCCGGGATTCCCACGCCGTTCTTGTTCACTTGAATATTTTGTATAGTGTTGTGTCCACCTCCAACAATCGCAATCCCTGCGATTCCATTGTTGTTCACGGTGGCCCCGTTACTCATGCTCCCTCCGTCGATCAGAATATTCTGGCTGTTCAAAAGATATATTCCATATTCGTTCCCGCTGATTGTGTTTGAGCTGCCCGTGATCTCTCCGAGCCCGTTCAAGTCTATGAATTCTATTCCAGGATAGCTCGTCGGGGGACCATTTCCTCCAGTGATCGTGTCTCCCGTTATGACAAAATAATCGGAAATCCCACCGCCGCTATTGTCAACCAATATTCCTGGCCCGCTCTTCGAAACAAGAGTCAAGCCAGAGATTATGAATGGATCGGTCTTGGTTCCAGTCCCTGACGAAACGCAACCACATGTTAGAAAGTCTTGGTTCGTCTTGATAGTTATCCTTCTAGCTTGAGTGCTCGCATGAGCCAGGATCAGAGGCGAAAACAGAGAAAGTGATGAAAACAATGAGGCAAAAAACAAGAGCATAGTTAGCACCAAGACAATCTTGAATCTGAAAGGATGCGGCAATATCCTGAATGCAATAGACATACTCACACCCATGGACCTCCTCTTCTTTTTTTCTGGGTTTAGAGAGCTTTGCAATTATTTATCCGTTGCGCGATCATCTGCAAATGCTTCTAGCTCCTTGTGCAAAGCTGAACCAACACTTTGGACTGTTGTCCAATCCGGGTCGAACGCATGTGAGAAGAAAAGATCGATTCACTCTTCTCTTTTCCTTGTGATGATGGCTTTGAATTTGGTAAGTTTCAGAATTAATAGAACCCAAAAGGTCTGATACTGTGTCGTGGTAGTGGTGAGCTCATATAGCAGATTTAGGACCTTGATCGATTCGTTCTAGAGCTTTTCTGATGCTTCCAGCAATTTCAGACATCTGTTGTTCGCTACCATACTTTCTTCTTGGCCAAAAGAAGCCCCTCAATCCATCACCCGACTTTCTCGGAATCAAGTGAACGTGGAGGTGTGGAACACTCTGGCTTACTCTGTTGTTGATTCCAATGAATGTTCCTTCTGCATTTAGGGCGGTTTCGATCGCCCTTCCAAGAAGCTGAGTGTTTCTGAAAAGGGGGAAGAGCAAGTCTTCAGGGAGATCGTAAAGCGTTTGATAGTGATTTCTCGGGATTAGCAGGCAATGCCCAAAGAACACAGGTCGCCTGTCAAGAAATCCAATCGACAGGGCATCTTGGAACACAACATGACTTTTTCCATGGTCTCTTGCGATCTCGCAAAACGCGCACTCGGAATCTGTGTTAGCCTTTTTTCCTTCTTGTTCCATTTCTTGCTTTTTCTCTTCATCTTCAAATAGCCTTGATTGGCTTGAATCGAGGCGATTCATATTTTCGAGCTCGTCTTCTTTCGATCGGTTTCAATAGTTTTACTCGATTCCTTTGTTGGGGATGAACTCCTCTTTGCCCCTTTCCTTCTTTTCCCTAGTTTCAGTCAATAGAAGTTCATCGCTTACTAGTGTCCACAACGCAGAAGAGATTCCCATCCGGATCCTCGAGAACTACGAAATCGTCCTCAGGCTCGTATTCTTGTGGGTGAAGCGTCGCCCCGAGTTTTAAGAGTCTCCGGATCTCACTTCGCTGATCCTTGGTGTAGAGGTCAAAATGCAACCAATTCCTTCCCTTGAGCTTCTGAGATGGGTCGACTTTACTAAGGGACAC
>CADDZS010000052.1 GCA_902812485.1 archaeon | reverse complement strand
CTTTCGATGATTGGGAAAGACCTCATCAGAAAGCAAACAACAGAGTTTGCAAAATGCGTGAAATCTTCTCTTCAGCCCCGCTAGATAGCATCATGTCTCAACTAAGAGAAAAGAGTGAATCCCAGAGAACCTAGCACGTATTCAATAACTATTCAAGATTTTTCTTCTAAAATTAACACTCAAAATTCGATCTAGCTCATTCTCTTGATAGTCTCGGCGAGCCATTTTGTGATCTTCTTCTCGTTTTTCGAGGCGAAATCCTTGAGCTCTTCAAGAGTCATGAGTTCGACTGTTTCGATTTCATCTGGATTTGGGTCATAGTTTCCGTCGTAATTTGCGAGAAACACGCGACAGAATTCGTTTTCCTTGTGCTCCCCGAGCTCCTCCTCGTAGACGAAATCAAACAGGTGCCGAAGTTTTGGTGCGTAAGATATCCTTAGCTCGTTCTGAAACGATCGCTGGATTGCTGATTCATATGTTTCCCCCTCCCTTATGTGAGTAGTCGCAGAAACATCTAGGCGACTCCCCCCGAGCTTTTTTGATCCTCTCCATTGAAGCAGGAATCTTCCGTCCTTTCTTTGAAGCATTCCAATCACAGCTGCGTGACGCTTAGAAGTCTTCGCCAAGTGAAGGCCAGTCCTTGGCTCAAGGGAGATGAGTCTCCCCTGATCGTCAGAAGTGTATATCATCTCTCCAATTTGCTTCTTTTCCTTACCACTTGAGTTGGAGTATCGAATTCTTTCGCTTCTCATTTTAGGTTGCAACACTCTTCTTTCCTTTTTTTCTCAGGCTATAGGGGTCTTGGCTCTTTCATTCCAAATAGTTGCTTAATCTACTTAACTGGAAGACGAGCTCCTTATCGCCTGAGAAGCGAGTCTTATGGCCTCGAATATCTTCACATAGCCGGTGCATCTACACAAGTTTCCAACAAGAGAATTTTTGATTTCATCTTGAGTTGGATCTGGGTTTGAATTCAGAAGTGCCTTTGCAGACATTATGAAGCCTGGAGTGCAGAATCCACACTGGAGGCCTCCTGCCTCCATGAAAGCCTGCTGAACGGGATCGAGCCCCTTCTCCGGGTTTGAAAGTCCCTCGATGGTTACTATGTTCTTGCCCAACGCCTGCATGGCGTACATCATGCACGAGTACACTGCCATTCCATCCACTACGACTGTGCACGAGCCGCATCCTCCAGTTTCGCATCCCTTCTTCGTTCCTGTGAGACCAAGGCGTTCTCTCAAAACAAAGTTCAGCGAATCTCGAGTCTCGATGAAGAGGCGTTGCTTTCTTCCGTTGATCTGCAGTTCTATTTCTTGCAACGTGATTATTCCCCCGGATCTCTTAGTTTTTCTTTTGAACTCTCATTCTGCGTGATGCTCTTTCGGCGCTTTTGATTACAGCCCTTCTTCCAAGAACCTTCGCGAGTTCCATCCTGTATTCCGCTGAGGCCCTTGAATCGGAAATTGTCTCAAGATCTTCATGAAGCCATGTTTCGAAAACTCTCTTTATACTCTCTTCATCCAAGGAATAAAGCCCTTTCAAGGCATCCTGAGTTTTGATCGCCCTCCTAGGTTTTTCGCCCACCCCGCCACCATAAACGAGACTGACGCTTGAAATCCTCTGACTTTCGTTCAAGCTGATCGCGCAACCGCAGTTTAAGAGTGCCCAGTCATCGCCGGTGATTGCAAATTTTAGAAATGAGCTCGAAGCATATCCATCCGGCAGAGGGATCAAGATCTCTCTCAAGAACTCTCCTTCTTTGAGATCTATATTGAAATACCCTGTGAGAAGGTTCTCAACTTTCTCCCGACGAGTAGGCGAGATCTCAGCTATTGAATCAAGTGACAAGAGTGCAACCGGAAGATCAAAGAAGGGAAGCGCTGTGCAGATTGCTCCCCCTATTGTAGCGACATTCTTCACTTGAAGAGGCTGAATCACAGAGAGAGCGTCCCCAATTGCAGCCAAGGGAGAGTCCTCACTGAAAAGGGATGGGGACATCGATGGAGAGGAAGAGAGTAGCATCATTTTAGACATTGTTGTGCAAGCTCCAATTTTCAATAAATCTCGTTCCTTCTTGATGTAAGAAAGTCTGAGTCCAGTGATGTCTATCAGAACTTCGACTCCTGAAATTAGTCCACGGCGAGCGATTTCGTATATACCTGTGCCTCCCGCAATTAATCTCGCTTTTTCGCCGTATTTTCTAAGATATTCCACTACTTCTTCCTCGTTAAGCGGCTTGAGGAAGATCTTAGGCTCAAAAGTAGAAGAGGACGAAGATTCCAATCGTAAACACTTTGCCCATTTGGTGATCGTTTTCGAGTTATCTATTTTTAGTTTTGAGTAGCTCCCCCTAGTAGGCTTTTGGAGGTGTAGCACGGTATTTCAAGCGAGTCTTTCCACAGTCTTATCATTACAGAATCGCTTTTTCGGAAGCTCTCTGTCAAAAGTTTTATCTGATCACCTTCTTCATCCTCCTAATTTGAGCTATGGATCTGAAAGCTTAGACAAGAGTCGAAGAGCTTCACAGACATTCATGAAAGGATTAAATGATGCAAGTCTGTTTTGTTCACAATGTGAGTAAATGGCAAAAAGCAATGAGCGAGATGAGAAGAATAGCCCCGAAAAGGAATCTGCTGATTCGTCTCGACGTCAAGCGCATTTTTTTTGCCTCATATGTTACGAAGCTTTCCCTACCTTGGAACTTTTGGAAAGGCACACAAAAACTCATGCAGAGCTAACCGTCGAACAGTCTTCGTGCAAGATGATGGCACAACCAGCTGGAGTACTCTGAAAAAGGAAAACATAAAGAAGAGTGCGAGGCTTTAGTCAAGCTCTTCATTGGCAGGAAGAGCAATATACTACAGCAGGGGTTGACTCAGCCCGCGAATTGTTAGTAGGTCAGGACTTCTAATGGTTTTGCTCAGGTGATTTCTTCAAGGAAATCCAATAGGATGTCATGGAATTCGTCCGGCTTGTCCAGATAAGCCGCATGACCTGCATTCTTCAGTATGACGAGTTTCGAGTGTGCAAGTTTTGCTTTCAAGGGTTGTGCGTATTCCTCCACAGGGAAAACGTCGTCCTTCTCTCCCCAAATTAGCAAGGTCGGAATGTCAAGGGAAGACAGCTCTCTATCTTGAGTGACTTTCAAAGCGGGGGAGATCAAAATGAGACCCAAAATATCCTTCGGTCGGTGTAAGGCATAAGAGATCGCAAGACCCCCACCCATGGATGGTCCTACAAGCACAAAGCTCTTCGTGATATCTCCCTCGATCAGTCCATTCTTCCTGAAAGTCTCTTCGATAAAACGAGAATATTCGTTTTCATCAGAAAACTCTGATTTGTCAGAACGCGAAACTTTGCCGCTTGGGAGATCAAGTGCGAGTACTGGGTAATTATTTTTGGTCAACAACGAAAGCGTGCCGATCCGCTTCCAATCATCGATAGAAAAGGAGTAGCCATGAAATAGGACAACTGGTGGCCTGCTGCCCTCTGAGATGGATTCACGATCGAGTTTGTAAGACCAGTATCTTATCCTGAGTTCTCTTACGTTCAGGAATCCCTCGGCGCCGCTAGTCATTCGTGGAAAGGATCACCACTCATGCTTTCCTGTTAATCTTTATCACATTTTGGGCTATGATAACATTACTTCGAAGAATGAACAGCCCACTGGTTTGAAATCGGAAACAATGGGAAGATCTTATGTCACAATCAAGCGCTCGGCTGAATAGGCGGGGGATTCGTTTCTTCATTTGCAATTTGCCTTTGTTCTGCTTCCATCTCGGATGAAGAGGGAGGCGCTGAAGCATTTTCATCATGAGTCCGCTTCACTTTAGTTTCGTTTTGAGGTTCTTCCTGTTCATTTGAGCTTGAGACAAAATTTTGGATGGCATGCGATATGTCACGGAAAAGTTCCTCGAAATTTTGCTGGAGCTGCTGATTCAACTCCGGCTGAGTTGCTAATACCCTTGAAATCTCCCGAGCCAGCGCTACTCTATTGAGCTCAAGTTTCCTCGATTTCAGGAGTGCCTTTAACTTGGCATGTTGCTTACCATTGGATTGCTGGAGCTTTGTGAGCAAGTCTTCAAACCTCATGTTCAACGAGCTTCCATATATTTGGTCAATAGATTCCGCGTAAACCTCGGGCGGAAACAGATCTTCGACATCTTTGAATTTCTGCTCAGAGTCTGAACCTTTCGGGAAAACAATCAAATTATCTGAGGGAATCTCTGCTCTCAAGAGGTCTGCTTTAGCTGCTCTCCCCTCTTGACTGTTGCTAAATACTGCAGCGTAGGGCACTCCGTTGATCTGTAACAAAATGGAATAGAGCTTTGCCGCTTCTATGCTAGGAGATCCAATTACAATCAGATCTTCGAGATTTGTGAACTCTGCAAGTCCTCTCCTGCTGAATTCCCTTATCATTGACTCGACGTAAATCTTTTCAGCTTGGTTTTCAGTAACTATTGCCTTCTTCCCATTGAGCAACGTGTCCTCTAGTATTACTCCTAAGGCAGCACGAATTGGCGAGAGAACCTCCTTATCGTGAATTGCGAAGAACTTTTGAGTGACTATGGAGTGTCCATCGGAAGATTTCGTTACAAGCCTGAGCCTGTCGAGTCTGTCTTTGGGGATAAGGAAGGGCTGATGAGTTGAATAGATGGTTGTTACGTTCTTTGACAGAAGCTCTTCGAAGAGATTCAAGAGATCTTTGTGGGCACTTGGATGAAGGTAGACACCTGGGTCGTCTAGCAAAAGTATGGCATCCTTGTACTCTGCATTCGTGAGCGCACCGAAGTTTATGAAGAAACCCAAAAACCACTGGAATCCCTCACTCCCCGAGCTCGGAGGAAGTAGAGTCTCGACGGCCGATGAATCCTTGATGAACACCATAAGTCGGTCGCCTTGGTAGCGGAATTCAATCTGCATTTCTTCTTGGTTCCATGCCTTTCTCAGAAGTCTAGTCGCCTGACCGCTTGCCTGCTCGAGATAGGCTTGCCTTTGTTTTTCGTTCCTTATGCGTTGGAGCGATTCTATTCTGAGTCCTGAGAGTTTCAAGAGATTTGAAAAAGTCTTGAAGATCGGATCTCTCCCCCGAAGGCTTGAGAGTGTTGCCTCATCTAGCAGCTTATCAAACGATTTGAAATACACAGTACGAGGTAAATTCTTTCGGAGGAATTTCCCCAATGCAACCTCAGTCTGATTCTTGGGTAAATTCGCTTTCACTATTTCTTGAACCGCTCCTACAAATTTTGAGATCGTATCCTTGAATTGGTGGTCGATGTCAAGTGTCGAAAATTCTTGAAGACATGATAGAGACCGGATCGCATCATCGGCACTCATGTCTGTGAAGGCCGTGAATTTCAGGTTCTCGACAGCCCTCTTGAATTCCCGTGCAAACTTCAGATTTTGTTCTCTTGCGATGTGTTGCGTTGAGGCATCTCTGAATTTTGTGAGATGTTCTACGACAGCCCTGTTTGCAGAGTGCATCCTAAACAAAGAAGGTACGACGTATTCCTTTCCACCAAGTGGAATCTTGTACGAACCGTCGTAATATTTGGTAAATTGGAACTCGCCTGATAACTCTCCGATTTGTTTGATTTCCTGCACTTCTTGGTCGGACAGTTCAAAGTGTGCCTCCACAATCGGGATTTCTTCTGCTTTCAGCTCATTGTCTAGGAACTTTTTGGAAACCCCAGACAGCTGTGTCAGATCGAAATCTTCGTAAGAAGACTCGAACGATATAGATGCAAGCCCGAGAAGAAGACTACTCTTTCCCGCTTGGTTTGCCCCGATCAAAGTCGTTATCTCTGAAGTTGTGACAAGGCCGGAGTCTATGACCGAGTGAAAGTTTCTAACTCTGAATGATTTGAGCTTCGTTTCTCTTTCTCATCCTCTTTCAAATCTTTGTTAACAAAAAGGTGAAAATCAAACATTATTCAAAAAGCAAATGGACTGCTTGATTAAAGACAAGTTATGTATAAGAAATGAACTCATAGAGCAAGCTCTTTGTTTATCTTTCAAAATAGACTATCCACTATGGGGATAGTTCTAGCCGAAAAGATCACTTTTGGATATTGTGGATCCGGAAGCTGAAGCAGAGATTTCGATGCTCTTCCTTCTTCGAGTCCTAAAAGCAACAAAGAAATCAAGAGTTTCGAGTTAGAAGGAAGTAATTGCTTCCAAAGTTGAATGTTCCAAGAGTTTCAAAACCGAATCTTTCAACCATTTCCTTGAGCTTCGAGCAAGTTACAAAATTTGCTTTGTTTCTCAAAATCTTTGTCTCGAAGAAGCACAGCATCTTCCCTGTGCCTCTTTCAATGTCTGATTCTACGAGGAGAAGCAGTCCTCCATGCTTGAGCACTCGAGAAAATTCGGATAGAGCAGCTTCTTGGTTTTGGAAGTGATGGAAAGCCATTACAACATAGAGTTTGTGAAAATATGTTTCTGGAAACGGGATAGATTCTGCACTAGCAGAAAATGCCTTGACCGCAGGGTGTTTTCGAAGACAATAGTCGAGCCTTTTGGGATTGGGTTCGAGAGCAAAAATTTCGCACTTTTCCGAGAGGAGATCTGCGATGAGACCGCTACCAGCGCCTACATCCAACACGACATCATCTTCGACAAGCGATAGAACGTCGCAGATCTTCGACGCGAGCTGGTTCGCTCTTCTTTTCTTGAATTTCTCTTCAATTGAGTAAACAAAGTCTTGGAACTTCATGAAGCGTCAAGTCTAGCCCTTCCATTAGGTATGCTAAAGAAATGCTCAGATCGTTGGGTTATAAGAAAAGATTACTTCCCCTTCTAAGAAGATTCTAGGTTGGAGGGCTTGCTTGATTTTGTTTCTTGAAACCTCATTGATCTGATTCTTGAACAAGAAAAGAACTAGCCCCTGTCCACCGTTTGAACAAATTGTTTTCGATCTTGAGTAGGTCAAGAACCTTTCCAACCATGTGATCTACAATATCATCGATCGACTTTGGTCTGTGATAGAAAGCAGGCATGGCTGGAGCAATTATCGCACCTGCATGTGCTAGTTTTGCCATATTTTCGATGTGAATGATTGTGAGCGGGGTCTCCCTTGGAACAAGAACTAGAGGACGCCTTTCCTTCAAAGTGACCTCTGCCGATCTTGTAAGGAGATTGTCGGAAACTCCTGAGGCAATTGCTCCCATCGTGTGCATGCTGCAAGGAATAATGACCATCGCATCGACGGGGTACGAACCTGAAGAAATCTCGGCCGCGATATCATTTATTCTATAGGATACCGTGGCTAGTTTCTCGACCTTCGAGACTTCCCAGTCTGTTTCGGCCGCTAGCGTGATCTTGGCTGCAGGTGTGATCACAAGATGGCTCTCAATACCAAGTTGCCGAAGTACCTCAAGAAGCCTGATACCGTAAATGATACCACTACCGCCTGAGATTCCAACAATTATTCTTAGTTTCCTCTTTTCGGGAAAGCCTGTCAAGTTTATTATTCGTCTCTAAATCATTTTTTGCTTCTTGTTTTTGCTAGGCAACCACGAGAGGGTGTCACATCCGACCAGGCACTTCTCTTTCTATAGGCCCGAGGACTCGGATGAGATCCTCAAGCATTTCTGCAAGCTCTCCGCTTTCAATCAGGAAACCAACGTCCATTCCATCGTCTCGAGTGTCATCAGGCTTCATTTCCGAGATCAAAAGCTGCTTCGAATCAACCGAAACGATCTGAACCGGGACCATCGGTGGAATGAAAGAGACTTTCGAATTCTCGACCTCTCTCAGACTTTGAACAGCAGTGGCGAAGACTGGCTCATCCAGTGTGGAACTGTAAATCTCAAGCCGCATTCCGACCCTCGATCGCTCGAATAAAAGCGAGGCCATTCTAGAAAGACGAATCAAACCATTTGCCGTGGTCAGAATCACAATCTTTCTCTCGCTTGTCGAGAACAGTTCCCTTATCTTATCATTCACTCGAGATCTGGGTGAGTATCTGCGAATAGTTGAACTCAATGAATGCGCGCGTTTGACGTATTCCATAGAGCGATGTATTACTTCAAGCTCGTTGAGCGCATCTAGACCCTGTTTCACTCTACGCAGCTCCCTTTCCATCAGAGGTATGAGAACTTCCTTCGGAGATCGAGTCAGGTAAATCTTCGGGTTGTCTTCGCTCTGTTCCAAAAGTCCGCGTTCTACCAGCTTCCTTACTGCGCCGTATACCTTGGTTCTCGGAACCCCAGCTATGATTCCTATCTGGTTTATGGTTGCAGGTCCAGTTTGGAGGGAAGCGAGGTAGCACTTGCTCTCATACTGTGAAAGACCTAGCGAAGCAAGTGCACTCAAGTGGAAATCGTTATTGACTGATCCCTCGGACGTTTCTGGAGACGGTTGCAATCGAGATTTCTCTTTGCCCCTTGGAACTTGTATTTGTTTTCAGTTGGGAAATTTCGTTATTTTTACGGCCTCTCTCCCCTCTTCCTTGTACTGAGAGAGATTTAATCAAGTGCAATCGAAGCACTCAGCTATGGTTTATGCATTTCGCTAATTGGTTTTGGCTCTCTTGGCTTCTCTCCCCCCTCCCTATCCTCTTCTTTTTTTTTGTGTCTCTATCGCACGCTTCTGTAGCTCAATTGCAAACTTTTGCTCCTCTCTACCCACATCGAAATCAGGAATTTGTGGAAAACTTTTTCTCAAAGGCGTTTGTCTCTCAAAGGGTGAAGAGAGAGCTCACCGAGCACAAGTTTTTTCTTTGAAGGAGGCAGTAAAGGATAGAAAATGTACACTTACAAAGATGTGAGAATAACTTGGCTGGGTCATGATGGTTTCAAGATTGAAGAGGATTCAAAGACTCTCGTCATAGATCCATTCAAACTTTCTAGAGATGTGAAAGCAGATTATGCGTTGATCACACACGAGCATTTCGATCATTGCAATGCTGAAGATTTGAAGAAGGTCATCAAACCAAACACGGTTGTTGTAGCCATACCTGCATGCAAGGATGAGCTTTCCAAGGTCAAGCCGAAGGAAATCAGGATGGTGAAACCTGGGGACAAGGTTGATCTCGGAGATTTCGAGATACAGGCAATTCCAGCTTACAATACGAACAAATACAGAGAACCAGGGAAACACTTCCATCCAAAGGCAGAAGGCAAGGTAGGCTACGTTATCAAGACAAAAGGGGGGACGACTATCTATCACACTGGCGATAGCGATTTGATACCCGAGATGAACAACCTTGCACCTGATATTGCTCTTCTGCCAGTCTCTGGAACATATGTGATGACTGCGGACGAAGCAATTGAGGCGGTGTCGAAAATCAAGCCCAAGATTGCGATTCCAATGCACTTTGGAACAATAGTGGGAAGCGAAGCCGACGCTCAGAGATTCAAGTCAAAGGCCTCATGTGAAGTTCAAATCTTGACTAAGGAGTGAAGGCTATTAGCGGTTCAGCGAAGACTCTGACCGCCACTATGTCTTGCGATCGGCCTGGAGTCGGGAGAAGAGGTTTGGTGCCTCAGAAGGCCATGGGTAGAATCTTCTCTTCTCTCAAAGATCACTTTGGCGTTGGTTAAGCCGCCTATTTTGGAATAGATTTTCTCCTTCAGATCAAAGTTGAGCTCGTATCCTACTGAATTCCTTCCAAGTGCAGCGCAAACCTTGCTTGTCGTGCCAGAACCCAGGAAGGGGTCGAGAACAGTTTCGCCATAAAATGAGAAAAGCCTCACGAGTCTAGAGGCGAGTTCCTCGGGAAAGGCTGCGACTCCTTTCTCCAGTACGTTGTTTGTTGGAAGGACGTTGGTAATCGGCCAAACTGTCAGGTTCCACTCTTCTTCATTGAATAGCTTGCAATCTATCTTGGATCTTTCAATTGTCTCTGAATCTATGTAGTTCAGGTATCTGTAATCGAACCTTCCCTTCTGGAAAATCAAAATGCTTTCTTGTATGTTGTCCGGGTAGAAGTACATTGGATACGGATGCTGGATCAAGACGCCCGAGCGGCGGCTAATTCTCGAATATCCTTTGGGCTTGACCCAGACAATTCTGTCACGATATCTGAAACCGGATTGTCGCATGATCGCCGTGATATCGGCTACTATTGGAAGTTTTTCGCCGTTGACAAGCATGTCATCGACAACTAGGCACACTATTCTGCCGGGAGCCGTCACTCTGTAGATTTCGTCGACGGCTCGCGAGATCATTTTGAGGTACTCTTCTTCGTAATCACTGTAAACATCGGGATAATCAAAAGGTGCGTTGTAGTAAGGAGGAGAAGTAACCGTCAGGCTTATTGACTCGCTTTCAACTTCGTGCATGTCGACGCAGTTGCCAAAGATTATTCTATGTTGGGTTGCGGCAACTGATCTCAGCGCCAATTTCTGAACGCGTCTCTAAGACCTCCAACAATTCTAAGCAGTCAATAGATCGCAAGTCAAATTTCATAGGCCTTTAAGCTCAACGCGATTTCGGCTCCTAAAATTTCACCATTTTTCTCAAGAGGATTCTGAATCGCTCGCTCTCCTCGATGCATGAAAATGCGAGTCTAATACTCTTTAGTTATAAAAGAGCAGGAGAGTTAGATTCGTCCTTCTAACAAGCAAGAGAGTACTCGTAAGTATTGGGCTACACCTTTGATTTCTGAAAAGCATCAAGAAAAGCTAAACAAATTTTCCTTGATATTGGAAGTCAATCCTCTTTCTTAGGGCAAATACTGACTCTCTTGTAATTTCTAAAACTCTTACGAACTGAAAATCAAAAACTAGCACCTAAGACTCAAAGATAGAAAGAGACCAAGAAAAATCTCTTGCCGCAGAAATCTGAAACTGATAAGCTACGCAAAACTTCGCGCAAGAAGTATGGAAATCCCGGATTCGAACGAGAATAAAGAGAGAGGAGAAAGCGAGAGAGGTCCCTGCGTCTTTCTTTATCTACTACGCTGCTGTTGCTGCTGTTGTTGTTGCTGCTGCTGGCCCTGCGAAGTTCCGCCTTGAGTGAATTGGCCTCCACCTTCTTGAATGTCTTTGAGGCCCATCACTCCGTATGGAGGTATTGCGGCTCCGGCTGTTGGCACGTTCGTTGGAATGAGCATGAGGGTCCCTCTCCCTTGAAGTCCCAGCTCGTATAGGATATTCATCCACCTAAGTTCCATCGCTCTCGGATTCTGACTGTAGAGGTTTGCGGCTTCTACCATTTTCTGAGCAGCCTGTTGCTCAGCCTCTGCGAGAGTCACTCTTGCCCTCCTTTCTCTCTCTGCCTGAGCCTGCCTCGACATAGCTTCCTGAAGATTTGGAGGGATCGCAATGTCGCGTATTTCGACCGCAGTCACTTTTACCCCCCAATTTTCCGTTTTCTGATCGATGATTGTTCTCGCAGAAGCTCCTATCTTTTCCCTCTCGTAGAGGAGATCGTCAAAGTTCACTCCTCCTATTGTTTCCCTGAGAGTTGTCTGTGATGCTAGCTGAGTAGCTACATTGTAATTCTCCGCGTTGAGAACAGCCTTCTGCACATCAACAGGCTGAAAATACATCACGGCATCAACGTTAACTGGGACATTGTCGCGAGTGAGGGTTTGCTCTGTTCTGAAAGAGACCACTTGAAGCCTGGTGGATATGATGTACGGTACCTTGCTTATGAACGGTGGGACATATATCACCCCTGGCCCTTTCAGACCACGATATCTCCCCAGAGTGAGGAGTGGGGCTCTCTCCCACTCCTTTAGCACCTTTATTCCGGAAAGCAATATTGCAAGGATTACGATTATTATGAATACTAGAATCCCAGTAGTTATCGGATCAAGCTGAAGCAATTCACTTGAAAGAAATGAGTCAATCAACGCGATTCATTAACACCATCAAACTGAGTGGGGAGTCAATGGCTTAATTGAGCTTTCTCCTTTGCCTGCTGTGGCTCGACTAGGAGCGTGAGGCCTGATATACCAGTGACCGTTGCCTTCTCCCCTTTCCCCAACTTGCCAACATCCGGCCTCGAAGCCCTCGCTTTCCAGACAATTCCATCGATTGATATCTCTCCTTCTGGAGCTACTTCTGAGATGACTGTTCCGACTTTCCCAACGAGACTCTCAGGGCCTGTCACAGGCTTTTTCCGTATAGCTTTACCGACCCATCTCGCATACAATGCGAAAAATGCTCCGAAAACGACGATGAGACCAATTTCAAGGTATTGCAGGTTTCCTATGGGAGAAGGAGAGTAGGGAACCTCGTAAGTGAGAAGAAGTGTGCCAATTGCTCCAACCACAACCCCCGCAAAGAGCATGATTCCGTGACCGGTCTTCAATTCGAAGACGATCAGAGTGGCCGCGAGGGCAAAGAAAATGATTGGCACGATGACCGCAGGATTCAAAGTCGGGCCCTCGATTGCTTCGGCTCCTATGATCCCGAGTGCAATCAAGACAGCACCTGCTATTGAGAGCAGGACAGTGGGATGAAGGAAGTCTAGAACTATTGCGATCACGCCAATGAGAAGCAGTATGCCGTCGACAATAGGATTTGAGAGAATGCTAACAAGCTCCTCCGGTGCGTTCTCAGACACTGTTATTATCGATGCTCCTGAGAGATTGAGCATCGAGAGCGTCTGGGAAAGACTATCTGACTCCCTGTCAGCAACATGCAGCTGCAAGGCGATGTTGTAAGGATAGGCAATATCATTGACTACCATGTTTGTAACTGCAGAAACATTTCTTCCGTTTGCAGCTGCAAGCCCCTGCATGAGGCTAAGTAGTGCGTCTTCGGTGTGATTTTGCTGCAATGCGCTCCCTCCTTGCACTATTGGAGTAGAAGGCCCTATCTGAGAACCGGGAGCCATGAAGATGAGTTTCGTTGCCATGGCTATGTAACTCCCAGCTGACGCAGCTAAGGCATCGGGGCCAACGAATGTGTAAACCGGGGCGGATGAAGAGTTGATAGCACTGATCATTGAGAGCATATCGGCAACAAGTCCGCCTGGGGTGTTCATGTTTATGATGACTGCTGAAGCATGTGCCGCGTTTGCTGTTTGTATGCCCCGAGACATCAGTCCGTTCGAGCCCTGATCGATTTGAACGTTCAAATTGATGACTACGACTTGCTGAGGAGAAGTACCTTGAACCCTCGAAAGGCTCAATGCTCCTCTATTAGATCCTAGACCCAAAGGAGTAGCAGCAGTAGATAGAGCAACAATCAAGAGGACGAATAGTCCTATGATAGATCCAACTCTTGCCCTCTTTTCCATGGCTGCCCTATATTCCCCCCGGACTCGAAGAGATCAAGTTCAAATTTCCGATACTCACTCAAAGGAACACATCTCTCTTTTTTTTTGAGAGAGAGCATTTTTCTTCTAGAATACACGAGTTATTCTCTTGGTCGATACGCAGGATCGAAACGACCAACCCTCTCGTCCTCTAAAGAGGTAAAGTGCAACACCCGATATATAGGAAGATTGCAAAAAGAGAAGTAAAGAAAGGTGTTGCTAAGGAAAAAGGAAGAGGAGAGACGGCCGATTCCCATCAAGGAAAAAGAAGATGCGCGGCGCTCTTCCTCTAGTCTGCGACGCGCACATGCCTCAGTTTCTACTTCTTTGCCTTTGATTTGGAAGGCTTCTTAGACCGAGAGGATGATGAAGAAGAAGATGAAGAACCGGAGGAACTTGATTTTCCCTTTGATTTCCTTGCTCCGCCAGATTTCGCCACTTTTGCAAGGAGTTTCGAGGAGAAAGACTCCTGTTTCTCCCTTACTTTTGCCATTTCCTTGGCCATCTGGGTTTTGAGCGCGGACATGTCGCTTCTCAAAGAGGCGATTTGCTTCTCAAGCCTCTTTTGAACAGCCTCATTGTTCTTTCGAAAGCTTGAAAGGTCCTTCGATACCTTATCGATACTTTCTCGTATGATTCGAAGAGCAGCTCTTCTGCCTCCTCCCTTGGGCCTAGCGGGGCGTGCCGGTGCCGCGGCTGCTTCTTTAGCTTCTGGAGCGGCCTCAGGCTGCGTTGCTTCCGTTTCTTCTGAGGGGGAAGTACGCTCTGTCTCTTCCTCCATCCCTGCCTCACTCATTCCTCCTCTAGATTCTTCTTGTTCTCCTTCTTCTTCACTATCCATTCCCATTTCGCTGTCAGCGACCATTAGTTCTTCGAGTATTATGTGAAAAGTGAGTTGCTAAAAAGCGTTATTTGTGCGTAAATAAGGAAAAAATCAGCCCGAAATTCTTGGGGTGCTTGTGCTCTTGTTTTTACGCGTTCTTGACGCATGCCAGAGCGCGGATAGGCTCTGATTCTTACAAACAGGGATAGCGACTTTAAACAACCCAAAATCAACCTTTAGAGCAGTATTTCACTCAATTTTGGGGGAAGAAGCAGCCCAAGATAGGTTTAGCAATTGCTTTTCTTGGCCTAATTCTTGCCACCTCGGAATGGCGGAGAGGGAGAGAAAGGACTTTGACAATGTCAGTGTAATTCTTTCGGATGATCAAAGCCCCTCAGGACTGTCCTGCTGAGATTGTGGTGTGCTTTTCAGCTTCTCCTCATATATCATCAGGGCCTCACGGTATTCTTTGAGGGCAGACTCCCTATCAGCGAAGTCATTCAGGTATTCCGAGAACGATCTTTCCTCAGTTTGTTCAGGCACTTCGCTGTGCCTCCCGGACTTGTCTCTGATGAAGACTTTCCTCTTCGGGAACTTGATCTTTCCAGCAAAGAAATCTAGGGCTTCGCTAGTCGGAAAATAATATCCAGACATGGAAGCTGTTCTTCTCACTAGTCCAAGATAGTAGAGATTGGTTGCGACTATCTGATGCATCTGACACCATTTTGTGTAATGCTGAGGCTTTCCCTCTTGAATCCAAAGCCTAATTAGAGCAAGCAATGATCTAGCCTCGCGTGCTGAAAGCTGATAAACAGTCTCGCTTGATCTCATGTGTTCGCTAGACTTTATTCGCTGTTCGAATAGCTTCGTCGTGAGGCTAAACATAAGCTCAGAAGATTCGAGAGGACCTAAGAACCTCCTGAAGAACAAAGTGGGCTTTCCCTTTGAATCGAGCCCTCCAGCCCTTACCTCGCAGATCAGGAAATCTCCAGGCTCAAATTCCCACTTCTTATAATCCGCTTCTGAAATGAGGAGATCTGCTGACATGGATGCGTCGCGTATCGCCATTCTTCGGTATTGCCAGCCGTTTTTTGAAGTCGATGGCGAACCAACTGCAAATGTCTTCGCACATATGTTTCCAACTGTGCCTTTTTGGCTCAATTCGAAAATGTAGGAAAGAGATCTATTACTTGGGGCATCCTTTCCATCGATTTTTTCGGATGACAAGTTGATTGTCGATTCCAAGTGTCTTTCATCAATTAACTGCTTCTTTACTTTCCTCTAGCTAATGTCGTCATCCAGTCTACTCTTTTCATACCTTCGAATAAAAGAACGAGAAAATTTTGAGGCTGATAAGGAGAGTAGCCGTCTTTCTATTTTTCTGTTTCCCAGGTTTCAGGACAAACATGAGAATCATATTGCCACTGCTATCTCTGCGAGTATCCGCGTTTTGCAAATTTTTGAGAGCCTCTTAATGAAGCTTAATCTTCGTCGGATTAATTCATTGATAAATGCAAATAAACTATCAAAAGGCGTTTATCTTCGCTAAACCTTCTAATCGACTACGCATCTTTGACGAACAACATGATAGGTGACCGTTTAGCGTTTTGAAGTTCATGCTGGGCCTTTCATATTTTGAATGTCCTGAATAGTGGCACTAACCATGTGGAAAAATAGCCTAGAACGAGGTTTTTACTTCAAAACAGTAAACTGTTGTCTGCTCTGTTGCATGATTCTGGTCTTTCAAAGGCTTCCCGCTGCTTGTGATGCCATTTTGGTTAGCTCGTTTTCTAGATAGATGCGATGAAGGCGTTGTAGATGGATGCCTTC
>CADDZS010000051.1 GCA_902812485.1 archaeon | reverse complement strand
AGGAAGAAGAAAAAGCGCAGATATAAGGAAATCGACCTCTTTGAATTATGATCAGGAAGTGTCCACGAGCAACATCTAGTCAATCAACTTGTTCGATCCGGTGTAAAAAATATTCTGGGCCTCTTCGTCTCGCCGTTTTTCGAATATTCCCGCAAGGTTCTGAATTCTACCCTCACGCGCACCCCAATTATAGGCTCTGTCAAAGTTTTGTTTAGAGAGTCGTCCAAGATCCCCAAGATGCTCGGGCCCTCGTCCAGTTTCACAAGAGCGAGCTTGTAAGGTGTCTCCAATGGAAATTCTTTTGACTTTACGAAAACTTCGGTAAAGGAAGAAACTACACCCCTCCCCGACAATTCTACGACTTTGAGGGTTCGAGATCTGCAGATTCTACACGATCGGAGCGGCGGAGCAGTATAGTGTCCTCTCTCGCATTTGAGGCCTAAAAGTTTGCCTGTCCTCGATGCCTCTTCGTAGAACTCTTCGGCTGTTAGCCTTTCCTTCTCGACCAAAAGGGACGTCGAGACTCAGGGGGCGTGAAAAACGGTTATAAGAATTGGCGACGCATTCCCTGTCTCGAGGAGAAAAGAATAGGAGCTGAGCGATGCGCCATGGCATGGGATGATCCTGTAGTCTGGATTTTGATCGTGACCTTGGCGGTGTTCCTCTTTGGCTCAAACAAGATTCCAGCAATTGCGAGATCTTTGGGTCAAGCAAGAAGAGAGTTTGACCGTGCATGGAGAGGATTGTCTTCAGACATTTACTCAGATGCCTATCCTGCTTCTGCTGCTGCTGCTCCTCGCCCTTCTGCTTCTGGTTCTGCGCGGGGACAGGCGACGGGTTTCGAAGCATCCCCAGATCAGAACCCGAGAGGAACTGCGAACATGGAGCCTTTTGCTCCTTCTTCCTCCCTTGAATCTCGGAAAGTCGAGGACGATCCTTTGATCATAGCCGCAAAGAGAGAGGGAATAATCACAGAAGGGAAAACGAGAGAGCAGATCGCTTCTGAGCTTGCGTGGAAGCTTAATAAGAAATAGCGACAGCTTGTCTATCGATCAGAGGGCGGAGATCTCTTCGGATCAGGAGTTTTTCACTTCCTCTTACTTGCCTCTTCTTCTAGAACCGCGCAGAAAAGATATGAACCTGGGCGGTTACTCCTGCTCCGCCCATCGAATGCGTCAGTGCTCTCTTTGCTCCCCTGACGGCTCGTGACGGAGTCTTGACCTTTCCACTGAGCTGCATGAAAACCTCATAGGCCTGACCTATGCCGCTTGAGCCAACGGGATGTCCCTTGGCCTTGAGTCCTCCGGACGGGTTCACAGGGAAGTCGCCGTCGACGCGAGTCTTCCCACTTCTTGCGAGTTTCCCACCCTCTCCTGCTTTGCACAGCCCAATGTCCTCGTATGCGATGATTTCGTTGATTGTGAACGCGTCATGAAGCTCAAAGAAATCGATGTCAGTTGGTTTGAGTTCAGATCTACTGTATGCTTCGTGAGCTGCCTCTCTCGTAGATCTGAAGCTTGTTATCTCCTCTCTGAAAACGAAATCGAGATCGCTTGACTCTGCCGAGCCCACTATGTCGATGGGGTTTTCACAGAGCTGCTCCGCCAGCTCGGGCCTCGAAAGCGCAACGCAGCTCGCGCCATCGCATATGGGAGAGCAATCGAGCAGCTTAAGTGGAGTGGAAATCTTTCTCGAGGAAAGAACGTCTTCGACGCTGACCCTCTTGTGGAGATAGGCTTTCGGATTTTCGTAAGCATTTTCGTGGTTTTTCACAGATACAAGAGCCATGTCCTCTTCCGCCGTGCCATATCTTCGCATGTGTTCTCTTGCCGAAAGGGCGTTTAAAGAGGCTAGAGTCGCCCCATTCCACTGCTCGAACGGGCGATCCGATGCCATGGAAATCACTTCGACGGCCTGTTCCGTCGAAGCGCCTGACATCTTTTCAACTCCTGCACAGATGACGACGTTGAACTCGCCGCTCATTATTCCGAGAATGCCCTGCCTCAGAGAAGATCCACCAGAGGATGACACTGTGTCGACTCGAACACTCGGGATCCGATTCATCCCATACCCGATCGCGCAACCGGGCGAAGGATTAGCCTGATGTTCGAAAGATTCGGGGAAAGCTTGTCCGAGATAGAAAGCATCGATGTCTTCCACAGCTAGCTTTGGGCAACTTGAGAAAAGCTCGTCTAGCGATTCGTTCAGGAGGTCCTTGCTAGATTGACCGATTCTTTTCCCGTAGATTGAACAACCGGCTGCAATCACAGAAGAAAGAGCCTTTCTCGTAGGCGAGTGGGAGGAAGACAACTTGGTCGTCCTTTTTCCTCTTTCTATCTCACTCGATTTTTGAAATCAGGTTTGAGCGAGAACCTATACCAAAGTGGTAAGCCCAAAAGAATTCACTTTCAAAATGCAAAGGTGGTTAGGCACAGATCTTGTTACAATTGAAAAAAGAAGAGAGCATAAAGCTTGCAAGTTGAACAGAATCACAAAGTGAAACAAAAAGAGTAACGAGGTGAAGAAGAAGAAGAAAAAAGAAACTACGCTAAAGATATCGAGCTGTCAGGTGACTATGTCAAAACCAACTCTGATGGCACACTTTATGTGATAATACCTTGCGCCAGTTCTCGAACCCTTGCTTAAAGCGTATCTTTCCTCGATTTGACCGTTGCAGTACTTGCAGTTAGCTGGATTTCTTCGCCTTTTTCTGACTTGGAGATCAACGATCTTTATGCTTCTCGTCTGACCGAGTAGAACTGGCTTCTTTTCCTGTACTTGCTCGAGTTCAGAACTCTGCGATCCTTTTTCTTGCTCGGGTCTGGTTTGGGTAACCATTGTAGCTTTTGCCAAAGTTTCAGCCTTCCGCTTCTTCCTCTTCAAAATCTAACTCATCAAGAAGGAAAACGCTTGTTTATAAGTTTCAAACTCGTCTCGTGTTCGAGCCAAACACCCTTCTTTTCGAGATCTGATTCGTTACTTGGCTTTATTTGCATTTTCAAAACCAAATCTTTGTAATCGTTCATCATGAATTCTTTTTCTGCGGAGGTCAGCTATTTTAACTGTGATCGATCCCTCTTCTTTCTTCTAATACCACGTAGAAGGGTTTGCCCGATTCTGAATCAAGAAGGAGAGCGAAACTCCTCCCTTTTCTCCGTTGCGGTTGAAGTGTATTCACCCACATCTCTTGAGCCTGAAAAAAAAGCAGGCCACAATAAATAAGAAGGCTGAGAACCGAATTTCAGGAGTGGTTTTCAAACCTTCAGCTATATCTTTGTTTGTCCCTTCCTTTCCTTCCTTCGCATCTTTGAGCTGATTCGAGCCCAAGATGTTCAAACCCACTTCTTAAAACAAGCAACAGCCTCTTGATCAGAGGCAATATTCGTTTACCCCCTGTTTACCGGAGGGGAGGCTCGTTAATCTTGCTTTGCTTTGCTTGGGAGTTCGGCCTTTAAGCGGAGTTGATACCGTAAATGTTGATCGATTTAATGTTCACGAATTCGCGCAGGCCGTATTTGGAAAGTTCCCGTCCAATTCCAGACTTTTTTATTCCCCCGAAGGGGATTCTTGGATCAGACTTTACGAGTCCGTTGACGAAGACCATCCCGCTTTCAATCTCAAGCGAGAGCCTTCTTGCCCTTTCGGGGCTGCTTGTCCATAGGCTTGCTCCTAAGCCGAATTCGCTATCATTCGCAGTCTTGATAGCTTCTCTTTCGTCATGCACGACATAGACAGGACCTACGGGTCCGAAGACTTCTTCGCGCATCACTCGCATGTCCTTGCGCACTTTTGAGAGAACTGTGGGCTCAAAGAACGCACCCTTTCCGTAAAGCCTCTTGCCGCCAATTTCGACTCTTGCCCCCTTCGATACGGCATCTTCAACTTGCGACTCGAGGAGCTCAACCTGCTTTGAGCTCGAAAGGGGACCCACATCTGTGTTCGGATTCATCGGGTCTCCAACCTTCTTCCTTTCGAATTCCTTTACGAGCCTTTCGAGAAACTCCTTTGCCACGGATTCGACGACTATGAAGCGCTTCGCACAAATGCAGCTTTGACCCGAGTTCAAAAGTCTCGCATTCGCTCCGACCTCGGCCGCAGATCTCACATCTGCATCGTCAAGCACTATGAAAGGGTCGCTGCCTCCGAGCTCTAGCACGCATTTTTTCAAGTTTCTTGCGGCTATCTCTGCGATTATTCTGCCTGCTTCCACGCTTCCAGTAAGTGAAACGCCGCTGATCGAATCTGATTCGATTAGTCTTGCCACAGTTTCGTGATCTGTTATTTTTGTGAGAAACACTCCGTCGGGGAAGCCTGCGTTCTCAAAAGACTCTTGGATGGCAAGCGCAGATCCCGGGCAGACATTCGAGTGTCTAAGCACAGAGGTATTTCCAACTAAAAGGGCAGGAATTGCAAACCTCATTGCTTGCCAAAAGGGAAAATTCCAAGGCATCACTGACAATATAACGCCTAAGGGCTGAAAGGCAACGTAGCTTATCTTTGCATCAGTTTCTGCAAACTCGAAAGCAAGCCATTTTTCACCATTTTCGGCAAATACCTCAGCCGTCCAGGCACATTTCTCGACCTCCGCCTCGGATTGTGAGATAGGTTTGCCCATCTCGGTAGTCATGAGCTCCGCGTACTCTCTCTTTTTCGCCCTGAGGGCCTTTGCAAGTTTTTTCAGATGGTCTGACCTTTCTCCAATCGAGAGTCTACTCCAAGAAGATTCATAGGCCTCTCGAGCTTTCTTTGCAGAAGCGAGAGCCTCTTCGGGAGAAGCAAGTGGATAAGTAGCGACTCGCTCACCGGTAGCAGGATTGAAGACCTCGACCGACGCTCTTTGGGTTTTGATTTCCAGCATCGCAGAATACTCACGCATTCACTCTCTGCTAGCTCGAGCTATTTAGGTAAAAGGTCTCTCTCCCCCTCTTCCTCTACGTCCCTTCCCCTCCCCCTGAGAGAAGGCGTGAAAAGGAAGAACAAGAGTACGAACAAAAAAAGGAAGAGGAATGTTCCTCTCTATAATAGATCTTTGACTTTTTAGTCGCTTCTTTTACAAATTTCAGAGCTCTGGGACATTTCATGGATTGAAAATTGCTGAAAAATGAACGCAAGACTAAAGAAGCCGCAGCATCATTTGATCGGGAAGAAGAAGAAGAAGAAACAGCCGTCTCAAAAAAAAATCCAGACAACCGATTGATCTTGTCAAAACGAGTATTTGATGGAAGATATGACACAGAGAAACGACGAGACCTCAGATCCTGCAAGGCCTACTGGCCTAAGACTCTGCAAAGCGTGCAACAGAGAATTCGAGTACGACGAATATCTGGATCATGTATATGAAAACATGGATTGCTACAGGGCGTATCTTGCTTCGGAAAAGAAAGAGATGAGCAAGCAGTAATGAAGGGGAGAAGAGACTTCTTGGATTTCTCCTCTCTCTCCCCTGGCTGTGGTGAATTCATCAGAGTATCTCTCGCACTAAATCGCCAAACAGTGTCGACGAATACATCACGATGTTCCCAGCAGACGTCCAAAAGATCCTACAAAGACTCAGACGGACAATCAGAGATGCTGCACCCCAAGCCGAAGAAGTCATCAGTTACGGAATATCTTCGTACAAGCTCTGCGGATTTTTGGTTCACTTCGGGGCCTTCCGGAACCACATCGGCTTCTTTCCCACTTCGTCGCCGAGGCAGAAATTCAAAAGCGAACTTTCAGAATACAAAGGTGGAAAAGGGCACCATCAGGTTCCCGCTAGATCAACCCATTCCCTACACGCACTCGTGCGGAAGATCGTGAAATTCAGGGTAGGAGAGAATCTTCTAGGGGAAGCTAGGGTTGGAAGGAAGAAGATGCGCGCGGGAATCACTACGAACAAATGAAGCTTGGGATGCCCTTTTTCCAGAAATATGCCCAAACATAGAAACAGCATAGAAGCGACGAAGATGTTGAGGACAGTGAAAAAGATCTATAATGTCTTTGAAGATCCAGATTCGGGGGAAAATCTTGATCAGAAAACTTTGTTGACTCGGGGATATTTTTCTAGCTCGGAACCAAATTTGCCACTAGAGAGGTTAGTCGGGTCAAAGTCCTACAAGAATGGCCGCTCAGGAGCTTGTTCATGGTGCTGAGGAAACTGAAATCGAAAAAAAGGCAAGGAGCTAGACTTTCCACCTGGGTAGTTTATGCGAACCTAGTTGCAAAGAAAAACAGCATTGTCGATTTTGGAGGCAAAGTATTTTTCTCCCTTCCCTGACTGTTTTCGAACTTATTCGGTATGGTAGTCCAAGGAGAGTAGTATCGAGAAAAATGAGCGACCGGAAAGCAAGCAATGAAGAGGAGAAGAAGAAGCAAGACTACGAAAGAAGCGGAAAAGCCGATCGAGCGCCGAAAATATACCCAGTTTCTGAGTCTTTCAAAGTGCTTGAAGGATACGATATTTACAGAAGCGACGAACTAATCATAGCATTGGTCGTCGTTGAAAGCGACTTTGGGAGAGATCTTCGGCTTTATCGCTGGCAGAAAAGGAAAGAATCATGGAAAGTCGATCTGTGCAGGATGAGCGTACTTCGCTGGAACTGGAACGCTATCTCAAGCAAAGTGTCTGAATTGATAGACAAGTATGAGCTTTCGGGAAGTAAAGGAGCAAGTTGAAAGAAGGAAAAAAAGAGACATTCTAAAGAAGATATTACGCATCCTTGTTTTTCCATTTTTCGCCGATTGGTGAGACTGTCCACTTTTGTTAGCTCTGAAACGATAGGTGCTAGGAAAAAAAGGCAGGAAGGCGAGGAATTACGAAGCTAGGTGAGTCGAGGAGAGCTCAGGGCCAAATCAAAGATAGAGAAGCCTCGGAAAGATGGCCTTTTTCTAACAGGATAACCCCTCATGTTGACCCGATATTCCAAGTCTCCGTCTTCGATTATCCAGACCTAGAATCTTTCGACGGTTACTACACAGGGAAGATTCTCGGAGGATATCTCTACAGCAGGAATGGGCTTCCTAACTCAGATGCCATCTCGAGAGAAGTAGCACTTCTAGAAGGAATGGAGGCAGGTATTGCGTGCTCATCGGGTATGAGTGCCTTGATGATTGCGACACTTGCAAATCTTGGCAAAGGCGATTCCATTGTGGCTTCGTCTGACCTCTACGGCGGAACGACTATCTTTCTGAGAGAAGAATTGAAGAGGTTCGGAATATCCACTTTCTTTGATGATGCTTCAAATCTAGATCGCTTTGAAAGGATTGTTGGAAAAAAGAAGAAGAAGCAGAGGCCCAAAATGTTAGTTGTCGAGACGATTTCTAATCCTACGATGAAGGTCTGCGATCTAAAGGAGATTTCGAAGATAGCTCAGGAGGCCGAAGCTTGGTTGCTTGTGGACAATACGATGGCAACCCCGTATGTCGCTAGGCCACGAGATTTCGGAGCAGACATCGTGGTGCACAGCGGTACGAAATTCCTCGGCGGGCATCATGACATTACGCTCGGTCTTGTCTGCTCCAATAGGATCAGAATGAAAAGAATGTCAGAATTCCTGACAAGGGCTGGCCCGATAGCTGCACCGTTCGATTGCTGGCTTGCTCAAAGAAGTTTGACAACATGGAAGGTCAGGATGGAAAAATCTTGCGAGAACGCGATGAAACTTGCAGAGTACCTTGAAGGGAGAGACGATGTGGTTTCGCGGGTTTACTATCCTGGCCTTGCATCTCATCCTACGCATGATATAGCTCGCAGAATATTCGAGGAAGATATGTACGGGGCTATGCTCTCCTTTGACATCAGAGGGGGGCTTCAAAGCGCGAATTCCTTTGTAAAGGCGCTCTCGCATGTGAGATTGACACCTTCGCTCGGAGGAGTAAGAACAACGATTTCACATCCTGGGAAAACATCTCACAGGAACATCTCTCAAGCGGAGAGGCAAATTTCCGGAATTTCTGACTCTATGATCAGAGTGTCAGTTGGAGTGGAAGACTACGAAAAGCTCGAAGAAGACTTTGACCTTGCCTTGAACAAGGCAAAAAGATCGTCGTCGTAGTAGTAGATCCCTTCTATCTCCTCCTCGTGTCCATGCACTCTTTTTTATGTTTTCCACCTTTGATTGAGATCGAATTTTTTGAGGATCTTTTCACAGCAATCCTGAGCTTGAAATTCAGTTTCTTCTTGAAGTACTGACACGTTCGAATTTTATTGTTGGAGACTTTGTTGAGCCAGGATCGTAGATCTTTACGAAAGCACCTTCCTTCCTAGATTCTCCCACGATCACGGTACCTGCAGAACTTCCCAAGTCGGAAAAATAAGTTTCAGCATCGTTGACAACCATTATTGCGCCGTGAATCCTCGAAGGGATTGTGCTCGCGCCAGAGTTGTATTCGCTGAGATCAGTCTCGGTCCCTCCGATGGGGCTCCAAACCACGAGCCTAGAATCTTGAGGCTCTCTTCTCCCAATGATGTACGCAACACCTGCCTTGAGCTCGAGGCTTCCAAGAGAGCCAGAAAGAACTTTCTTTGAATCGTGAAAATAGATGACGCAGTTCCTCCCCAATACCAGCGCAACAGGATCTATGGTTTCTCCTATGTTCGTCGGCCTGTTTACTACGATTGAATCCTTTCCGTACTGCTGAGTGTAGGTTTCATGTGCTATATCAAAACTAGTGCTTGATTCCTTGAGAGCTTCGATTGTTCTGATGACTCTTTCCCTGAGTTCTTCCTCAGGCGATACGGATCTTTGGATTTGTGGAGAAGACAATACTAGATCAAGTGACAAGCTCTGAAATCTATTAACGGTTTCGTTGCTTGAAGATTCTTTTTGCGATAGACGAACTAAATTTTCTTGGGATGTTCGAAAAGAAGAACACAGTGCAGAGGCGAAAAATCAGCTGTCTTCTATATAGTTCTCCTCCTGCGTACAGTGCTTCTTGTTCCTGCTGTTGTTTTTGCTCCTGCTCTTCTTCCAAGTTTTCGGAAGACTTTTCCCTTGAGTCCCCTTGCTCTTCCATTATAACCTGAACTGACACGGCTGGCTCTATGACTGACGTTTTCAGAATATACAGAGTTATCGCAACAGCGAGCATGAGCGCGACAATTCCATCGACAAGATCAAAGAGGGACAGTGAGGGACGGGGTGGGGAGAGTGAGATATTTGGAAGGAAGGAGTAAAGCCAGTTTTGCCCCGAAGCGGAGACTCCTGATACTAGAGTTAGCTGGGATATGCCCATGGGCTCCCTCGGCAAGAAATCTGCAAGCACGAAGGAAAAAGCAGACGCCAAGGCCCCAGCAAAAGGATTGGCCTTCCAGATGAACGCAAGGCCTATGCCTGCAAGTATCGCAATCGGGGCAAATGCGATCAATAGGAAACGATCCTCAAGCTCTGTTCCAAAAATGACGTAGCCAAGTGAAACTGCGCCCCAGAGAAAAAGAAGTGAAAACAGCCTACGGTCTGCTCTCGCCATATAGTACAAACCGAGAATAGAAGCGAGTATTATTGGAACTGAAAGAAGGACAGGCATTGAAGCGATCCATGTCTCTGCCCTTGCGGTTTCACTCAGCTGCGCACCAACTCCAACTGTCTGCGCCATTATAAGGTGTGATATTGGCCTCGAAAGTATCCCCTTTCCAGCGACGTAGAAGAGAACATTACCGAGCAAATAATTGTCGTAAAAGAAAGGAAGCATGATAACAAAGAAAGCAAGAAATCCGCCAAAGAGCTCTCCGATCTTCCATCCTCTCATCTTGTAAAATACGTAAGCTACTATAGCGGAGACCACGATTATTACAGGCCAGCCGTTAAGAACTATTGGAGTCAAAATATTTGATATGCCCTGAAGTGTACTCGCTGTTCCCAAAAGGAGAACAGGTATCCCGAAGAGGGCTACAAAGAGGAAGATGTATAGCACTTTCTTAGGGATAGATGACTTTGAGGCAAACACGACCCATAGAAGAAAGAGAAGCGGTATCAGAATCAGATTCTCGTCTCTTGCGATCAGAGAAAGTGCTAGGGAAGCTCCCAAAATTATCGCGAATCCTCTCCTCTCTTTGAAGAAGTACTCGAAGAAGGCATAGATTGTAAGAGCCGCAAAGAAGGTTCCCATTGCATCTGTGAGAATGTGTGCGCCTATCAATGAGTAGAATCCTGACAATCCAGTCAAAAGACCTGCGAGCAGCCCAGCCTTTGGATCTAAGGTAAGTTCGTAAGCGAACTGAGCGATCAGAAGAGCTAGCAACACTGCAAAGATCGGGGAAACCGCTATTGAGACTATGGGGTTCATCCCAATGGAAAACAGCGAAGTTAATAGCCACCAGAAGAGAGGCGGCCTCTCGGAATAGTACGGATGATATTGTTCGCCATTGAAGAAGAGCTGATTTGTGTTGGTATTGACTCCGCTGTAGTAGAGAGCATTTGCAACGTAGCCGAATTCGTCGTGCTCAGGTACACTAATGAGGTTTGTCGCAAGACCAACAGTAACCGAGGATACGATCCCCACGACTAGGAAGATCGCAAACATTTTTGAGTAAAACATGGTGGTGGAATCTCGGGGAGTCTTTTTTCCCTAGCAGATCAGTGTTATGAGTTCCGCCTGAATTTTTGATTTAACGCTTGGGCGCTAGATTTCCAGATAATTAATCAGGAGAAATTGCTAATCGTGTTCAAGAAATAGACAGTAGTAAGCTCGGGAAGACGCGTCTAGTCTACGAAAGAATGAAGGGAAAGGCTCCAGTGTTATGGAGTGCGACGAGTACAACTGCAAGCTTTTCACAGCCCACAGAGATGGGAAATTTGCACGTGATTGGACTGCTTTACTTGAGAAAAAAGTCAATTCTTTCCGCTCCGAAAAAGGAGAGAAAGCGGGAAAAAGTTAGAAGATGATGCAGGAAATTGAGAACGATTTCTGCTTTCTTCGCAATACTCGCCTTGGCTACAATAAGTCTCACTATTGCAATATTCAGGACTTTCGATGTTTATCTTGCGGCTGCATGCGCCTTTGCTGCTGATCTCTATGTCTACGGGCTACAGAAGAGATCCACAATTACAAGGAAGTTTGCACCGAGGAGTAGCCTTCCCACCCTGCTCTTCCTGATCGTCTTTGCACCGCTTGCGGTAGCTATTGTTCTCGATTTCTTTGGGCGGCTGGGCCCTCCAATTGAAGCGCTTTCACGCGTCTTTGTAATCGTCGGATTTGCGATCACTTTCTTTTTCGCCTCCTTCGCTGTCCCTCTTGCGATAAAGCACAAAGGCTTGGAGGAGAAAATCAGAGGGAACCCAAAATACAGGCCGCTTGTTTCAATTCTTGTCCCAGCTTACAACGAAGAAGCCGTGATTTCGAGAACGCTCGAAAGTCTTGTCAACCTGAAGTACGAGAAAAAGGAGATCCTAGTGATAGATGATGGCTCTACTGATAAGACTGCCTTGATTGCATCAAGCTACAAGCAGCACGGTGTGAAGATACTCAGGAAGGTAAACGGGGGAAAAGCTTCGGCGCTTAACTACGGGCTCGTCTTTGCAAAGGGTGAAATCGTGATAACTGTAGATGCTGACACGATGGTGACAAGAGGCGCCGTTGACGAAGTCGTAAAGATAATGTCGAGCCCGGAGATCGTCGCTGTCTCTGGAAACATACGTGTGTTGAACAACAAATCGTTCCTCACTCGGTTGCAGGAACTTGAATATCTAGTCAACATCAACATCGTTAGACGAGCGCTCGATCTTTTTGGTGCAGTGATGGTCGTTCCAGGGGCTTTTGGAGCTTTCAAGAAGTACGCGATCGAAAACACAGGCAACTATGATAAGGACACTCTCACCGAAGATTTCGATCTGACAATCAAAGTTTTGAAGGCCTATGGTGCCGTGGGAGCAAGCTCGACTGCGACAGCTTTCACCGAGGTACCAGCGACAACAAAGGCGCTTTACAAGCAGAGGCTCAGGTGGACTATGGGCATATATCAGGTGATGTTCAAGCACAGGGACGCCTTTTCAAACGCTCGCTATGGTTATCTTCAAAAGATTGTCTTTCCACTCCTTTTGCTCTCCTTCATAATGCCCTTTGCTGGATTTGTTGCCCTCGCAGCGGGGATTGTTCTCATCTTGAGCGGGGGGCTGAAAATATTTCTCGAAATGATTGCAATATTCTTTCTTGTTCAGCTCTTCGTCGTTTTGCTTTCTATATCTCTTGATCGAAAGGATTACTCACTGGCATGGTACACTCCTTTCTTTGTCATAGGCTACAAACAGTATCTTGATCTCATCACCATCATTTCGATTATACGCGTAGATCTTCTGGGTTCACGAAAGTCTTGGTCGCGCACAGAACGCGTCGGAGGACCAATTCCGATCAAGGTAGAAAAACTCAGAAGAAAATAGAATTGTGAAATAGGATCCTAAGCACAATTTTGTGATAGCTTTCTTGTCGTTCTGAGCTTTTGCTTCCTAATTGAATGTGACTAAAGCCAATTCTGTTTATCTTTACCGAAAGGGGAACTCCTCAAGAACAAGAGGAGCGAAAACTCTTGCCCTTCAACTAATCTCTGACAGTGCTCGCTGATTCGACTACCATTGCTTCAGTTTGGTGTGGCATGGGCAAGGGCAAATCACTTGCATGCGCATTCCGGCGAGGTTGATCGTCGGGTGGGACGAAGATTGCTCGTGCTTGCAATTGCGGCATACCTGTAACGTTAATGCCATGAGGCAAGAGCTTTACTCTTAAGGCTAGTAAGGTGTAAAATCAATGATTTTTGACCCGAGAACAAAAAAGAGAACATTATCCCTCTTTTGTGTCTTGGATGAGGGAAAATTGGATTTTTTGCAAGGAATTTTGAATCTATTAACAAAGAAGGCTACCTTAGCCGTCTTTGCACGAGTACTTGCCTGAGAGAAGTTCAAGCTGGCGCTTGAGATCACCCATGTTCTCGAACATGGGTGAAAGCACCACTTTCCACACACCTTTTGACGTAAGATCGGATATTCGTTTTAAAGCATCATAAAGACTTCCGAAAATCCCAAAACTGTTGATTTGGTCGAGGGTTTTTTCTTCTTCTTCTTCTTGCTCTTGCTCATCCTTGTCCACTTCGCTCAATTTTAATCCCCTTCTTTCGAAGTATCCCGTGCCAATAATTCTCAGCACCTCTCTTATCGCTTCTTTCGAATTGTCAATCGAACATACCCTGCACGGGGTGTAGACAACTGCCCTAACTCCCCTTTCCTTGCAGTACTCGAGGAGGGAATAGAGATACGGGGTTTGAAGAAGATAAGCAACGAGATCGAATTCTGCTGCAAGATCGATCGCCTTCATCCCGTTCTTCATTCCTTCAGCGCCTATCTTGATATTCGAAGATGGCTTTTGCAAACAGAGCTCCCTTATGACCGAATCCATCTTTCGAAAACTTGGATTTTCTATTCCATATGCTCTATTTCCTATCACGACATTTACTGACAACCTATCTCCATATCTTTCCAAAAGCGTTGATATCTTTCGTGCAAGCTTGTATCCTGGCTGAGTCCAACTAGCTGAGGCTTGGAAGGTTTCTGACCAGAGGTAGCCAGCTTTGTAAATTATCGGATATTCTTCTTCTCTCAGAGCGTTTGAAGAGCCTTCAGCATCGAAATTTACATTGATTTTGTTCCCAAGGTGTTGACTGACTGCCTCAAGGAAATATATGGAGGCCTGCAAATTACCTTCGAAAAACTTTGAGAGTGTGGACCTCTTAGTTGCGATCTCAATCCGATCGCTTCTGAGGAAGGTAATCAGAGGCCATTGCTATGCCTCTTAACCTCCAATCGATTTTGATCGAAGCGTGTAGCAATTACTTCAGCTTGCCCCGTACCGCCAAGATGACTCTTTGATATTGAACAAAAGTCCTTGAAAGAGAAGTAAAGATCGAAGAATTTCGAGCTTGATTTCAGCTCCAGTAAGTAAAGAAATTTATTTTCCTCAGTACGAGCCGAGGATAGAATAACTCGTTCTGGGAAGGCATTCACCTGTCTTTATCAAATCGCCCACCATACCCTCCTTCTAAACTTCTTCTCTCCTACTGACTGTCCCCCCTTAGGACATAGATAAAGTATTCCAAACAAGTTGAGTGTCTTCATGTGCGAGTAATTTGTTTTGAAAATGCGTTGTTCTGAGCATCAGATCCGCTTAGTCGAGAAGAAGAAGAAGATCTGCATTGGTGTAATTTTCGTGAGCTGACTATGAAACTCTCGGGTTTCGATACCACTTCCTCCCTAGAGCTCTGAATAGGTTCGAAAAGTCGCCCGGATTCCATTATAACAAGCTCTCCGCAGCCGCCGCACCTCACTTTGCAGAAGTGTTCTCCACTCAAGATGTAGGCATCGTTTTCATCCATCAAGAGTCTATCTTTCTCATCTTTCAACAATTCGTAGACTCTTTGTCCTCTCCTGTCATCATTCCCCTCCGAGATGGCTAGAGCGACAAGTCTACCACACCATTCACAGGGTTGAGGGACAGGCCTTTGCATTGGCTTCCGAAAGCTTCTTTCCATCATTCAAATAAAAATTGCTCTCGCTTCCTTTGGAGAGCAATGTTTCACCTAGGAAAAAATTGAAAGATCAAAGTGAAGGCGGATCTGGGGTTAAAATTGTCATTGGGTGAATACCAAACTAAGAAGTGAGAGAAAGTCCTTCAGGCCCAACGTACTCTGCCGAGGGCCTGATCAACCTGTTGTCAGAAAGTTGCTCGATTATGTGAGCAGTCCATCCCACAACCCTTGCGCTGGCAAAGGTTGCAGTGAACATGTCGGAAGGGATTCCGACAGCATTCAACACCAAAGAAGAATAAAACTCTACGTTTGTGTCGAGCGCTCTCTCAGGGTGCCTAGCCTGAAGTATCTTTCTTGCTTTCGCCTCCACAGTCGACGCAAGTTCAAATGTTTTCGGGTTGGCAATCTGCTTTGCAATTGATTTGAGTATCCTTGATCTAGGATCCTCAGTCCTGTAAATTCTGTGACCAAAGCCCATTATTCTCTCTCCCTTCTCGACTCTTTCGTTGAGCCATCTCTCCGCTCTAAGGGGCTCTCCAATTTCTTGGAGCATCTCCCAGACCTCTGTAGGCGCTCCGCCGTGAAGCGGCCCCTTAAGGGTGCAGACAGCAGCAATTATAGCGGAGTAGACATCAGTTAGCGTGGAAGTAGCTACTCGAGCTGCAAAAGTTGAAGCGTTCAAGCTGTGATCCGCAAGCAAAGTGAAGTAGGAATCAAGGGCTCTTGCATGGGCTTCTTTCGGAGGTATCCCTGAGAGCATGTAGAGATAGTTTGAAGCATGATCTAAATCTCCTCTTGGAAGCACCAATCTCTCCCTTCGGCGGGACCTATGGTACATCGCGAGGATTGTCGGGAACTGCGCTGTAAGGATCAAGCCAGTTTCCAATGCTGGGAGGTTCTCAGAGGAGTGAAGTCCTGCGATTGAGACTGCGGTTCTAAGGATTGAAAGAGGATTGGCATCTCTCGGCGCAGTCTCTAAGAACGCCATAACATTGTTTGGCACGTAACGATTTTCGGCAAGCTTGTTCTTGAGAGATTTGAGCTCGTCCGGGCTTGGTAGACGGCCTCTCCAAAGAAGGTGTGCTACTGCTTCGAAGGGGACGTTGCCTGCCAGTTGTGCAATATCATATCCTCGATATATCAGCTTGCCAGCCTGACCATCAATTTTGGAGATCTGGGTCGTCGTTACGACTATACCATCAAGACCTTTTGGGGCATGGAGCAACTTTTTGAGGCCCTCGGACGGAAATATTCAGTTAGTTTCAGTTGTTTAATAGTTATCGAGGATTGACGTTGCGCCAATCGACACTCTCATCTCGAGTCGGTTCCTGTTCAGAGTTCAGAAGGAGAAGATATACAGTTTTTTCCATTCCATCGCGGATTCTCAATGTGCTCTCTTTGGTTTCATCTTGATTTCCAAGCGTGACTAGGTGAGCGCTTTCCCTAGTCAAGATATTCTCAGGTAGGA
>CADDZS010000050.1 GCA_902812485.1 archaeon | reverse complement strand
GAAAAGTCACTCTTCAAAAATTCCCTTCTTGTTTCTCATCAGGTTGCGAGACTTGCTTCTTCTTACAGAAGAAGGAGATCTCTCCAAGATTCCTCAAAGTCTATGAGAATCTTTCTTTTCATCTTCCCTTTTTACTTGCTTCGTACCCGCAGAGAAGGCCTTCTTTTTTCCTCTCAACTCGGAAACAAGAGTGCCCACCCGACCCTCATAATCAGTTATCACTGAGTCAAATACAGCAAAGGCTTCGGCCGCCGAGCTGTAAGGGCTGAAGTAAGAATGTACCTCACCAGGTCCTCCTCCCTTCGTAGACATATAGTAAAGATGGTCGCTCTGTTGCAAAAGCCTCCAAACATCTGAGACTTCTTTTCTTCCAATTTCACGGATGTACGTTTCAAGCGCGACTAGCCGTTCAAAAGAAATTCTTTGCATGGCATTTTGAAGCCAAGCAGTCGTGTCTTTTTCTACATCCGCCCAGGAGATTGATTTCGTTTCTGGAACGAGAATTACGCCCGAGGCGGGGACGTTTGTAATTATTTCATATGGCGTTCCCCATCTCAGATCTTTCTTCTTGTCCAATTCTGTTGGTAAAGCTTTCAGAAACTCGAATATTCCCGTGTCCGCCCAATGGTGTTCTCCGAAAGTCTCGATGTCCATCGCAAGCAGTATATAGTCACCTGGAGTAGAAGACAACCATCCGACATACTTGTCTGCAGTAAGTGGATACTCTGACCAATTTTTCTGCGAAAACCTGAAGCCAATGTCATCAGTCAGTCTATAATGCCTCATGAGAAGTTTGAGGTTTCCCGCGCCAAGAGTAGAATAGACGTAATTTGGTGATCGCCACCCGAGAGTACTCTCAACTCCTTCTGTCAATATTCCTTCGAATCCTAGCGATTCAACTATCTTTGCAATCGTGTCGTTGTAAATGAACTCAGTATTTTCAAAAACTCGAGTCTCAAAGCCAATGGTATTCTTGACGAAGGATCTGTGCTGCCTTATCTGATCTTTGAATTCCTGCTTTTCCCCTGGAAAGATCCCAGCAAGGGAGTGGTAGTATGTCCCGCCGAGAATCTCAACATTTCCAGTACGAACTAGACTTCGAAGCTTTTCAATGAGATCCGGTTCATATCTCATCGCTTGCTCGAGAAACGGGCCGCTCAGACCAAATGAGACTTTGAATTGCTTTTCCTGATCAGGGCTTTTGGAGATTAACTCCTCAAGAATCGAAAAAGTGGGATGGTAACACTTTCCAGCAACCTTTCGGAATACTTCCTCATTCAACCTTCTGTCAAAGTAACGATCTGTAACCGAGTTGCCCTCTGCTATTCTTGATATGCGCTCATACGGAAAAGCCCTGCTAAGGCGAATGGGCTGATGGATTTCAAGCACTAAGGAGATATAAGTCAACTTAGATTCACGTTTCTTATGATATTCTTATCACCGGGGTATGCATCTGGATCGACTAGAGTGGCTATTTTACTTGGGTTTACAAGAAAAGTCAAACTTGCTTTGGTTTCGGGAATCGATCAATTTCGCGGCTAATGATATTATCAGTTCTGGTAAGTAAAAAAGAATTATTGAAACAAAGGAAAAGAACACGAATGTCACTGATAAGAATCCCACAGAGATTTGAGATGTCAAGTTCTTCCCATTCGCATGACAAGTGTGATTGATTGCTAGCATCTTGAAAAGAGAAATGAGGCTGTGAAAAATCAAAAAATGAGACTTGCCGTGTTTATTTGGGAATATCCCCCTCGGATTGTCGGAGGTCTAGGAACTTACATCTCGGAACTTGCTCCAAGATTTGTCAAACTCGGTCATGACATGACCGTCTTCACTCTTAACGACGGCACACTCGAAGAGCACGAAGTCCAGAACGGTATCGATGTCTACAGACCGCTCATACTCAATTCCGAGGAGGTGGTCCCTACAATCGTCGCGGAAGATATCCAGAGGTGGGGGACAGGGATCAGATTCTTTGCAGATCTCACGATAAGCAACATACTATCTGCAAACAAACTTGTCAACGAACTTGTCAGAAAGGAGCACCGAAATTACGATGCAATAGTAGCTCACGATTGGCTTTCAATAATGGGAGGGATGATCTCCAAGAGGGAGCTTTCAAAACCACTTATTTTTCATCTTCATTCCACGGAGAAAGGTCGAAATCTTGGCGAAGGGTCGAAAACTGTTCGTGATCTTGAGTACACGGGAGGACAGAAGGCGGATCACATAATCACCGTTTCGTACGCAATGCGTGATGAGCTCTTGTCTCTTGGGTTCCCGGAAGGCAAGATCAATGTCGTTTACAACGGGGTTGATGCGGCAAAATACGATATTTCGAAAGTTCCAAAGGAGAAAGTGAAGCAGATAAGGGAAAGTTATGCGATAGGGGAAAACGAATTCATGATACTCTTTGTCGGGAGAATAGTCGTGGTGAAGGGAGTTGATAGACTTGTTCAGTCGATGGTCTACGTTAGAAAGAAAATTCCCAACTCGAAATTGGTCATAGTCGGAACGTCGGACATGCAGTACGCAATAGAGGAGATGGTGAGAACTCTCAAACTGGAGGACTGTGTCAAGCTTAGGTTCGAATGGATATCTGAGGAAGAGAGGATCGCGCACTACGCAGCTTCGGATCTATGCGTCTTTCCGAGTTTGTACGAGCCTTTTGGGATAGTTGCACTGGAGGCCATGAGCATGTCAAAGCCTGTTGTGGTCGGCGCGAGGGGTGTGTCAGGAATGAGGGAATTTGTCATTCCAAGTGGAGATATGCAAAGTGGCTTCCATGTCAACCCTTACGAGCCTCTTGACATAGCTTGGGGAATAACAAGTGCACTCGAAAATCCAGACAGAGCAAAGGTCATGGGCCTAAATGGAAGACGACTTGTAGTCGAAAATTTCACTTGGGAAAGCGTGGTCAACTCCACCGCAAGACTGTATGAAGGATTGCTAGGCAGAAGGAGGGGGAGCTGACAAGCGAGTTGATGAGTCCTTCCTCTGATATTCGCTTGCAAAATGTCTTACTTATTTCAGGAAAAAGTGGGAGTAGGATAGTTCCAAAGATGCCGCTGTAGTGCTGAGTAAACTCCTGCGTCTGGATTTTTTCAAGGAGATGCCCCTACGAATCTCCCTTATGTCATCATATCATTTGATTTGTCCCCAAGTCCCATTCCCTTCGCAAAAGCTTGACGCTTGTATGAGAGCTTTAGAAAAAGCTTTGGCGAACAATTGCAGGCAGAAATCAGGTCGAACAGATTAGCGCCTGGGCCATTTACAGGATCAAAAAAACCCCGCAAGCGCCAATCATTTCGATCTACTCTTGCCCGCTCTCGAGATTTTTGAAGAATCAACTTCTCAAACCATGTAGCTACTTCCGGATCAAAATTCACTTCGATTGTTGGAGGACATTACAGCAGAAAACTGCCCTGCGGCAAGATAAGTTGCAAGAGTGACCGGAATCAAATCCAACGCAAAAGTATAAACCGAATCCGTTGTCCTAGCGAGAGCAACACTTGTGAATCGTGCATGTACGATTCTTGGTTCCACAAAAAGGAAAGTCGTTATGACAAACAGTCCAGATTGTTATGCGTGTTTTTACCCAAATCATGTAAGAGACTGCACACAGTGCGGAGATCGTAGTAACTGTCTCATAAAACGATTCGTAGATAGAAAGATCTGTCGCAAGCGTGTGCCTTGCTATTAAACCAAGAAAATTCTCGTCATCCCAAATGGCATATCTAGCCTTATGTCTATCCCACTTTATATGACGGAATCGATCGCACCGACTCTTCCTCTTAACATTCATGTCGTGAAGAAGAAGAAGCACGACTTTCTTCTGCAGAAGAAGGCAAGGCTCTCTGACTCATCTGCACACCCCCTCCTTCTGGGTGTTGTTAGTTCTTCTCTAAAGGAATCGATTTGCCAAGACTACGACAAGGAAAAACATTGAGGACATGTCATCTCCCGATGCGTCCGGGTCCTTAATTTCCACGAACAACCACACGAATTTTAGGGCATATGCGACTATCAAAAGCGCACAAAAAAGATTTGTTTGACGTTGCAAATCAGCGAGAGAAACCCTATTCTTGAGAGTAGCGTAAAGGATCAGGACAGCGGCTCCCAAGATCGCAACTAAGAGATCATCAACAATGTAGATAGAGTGATCAAGCTCGCTCAGAAGCACCGGCCCCGAATGCTAAGCTCGCACCTCCAATCGCTCCAAATCCTCTTCTTCTGCCAGCCCATTTCCTTACGAGTGAGAGATTTTCTTCTCTTTGTTGCTGTTGCGTCATCTTCTCCGCCTTTTTTTAATCTTGTAGCATTTATCCCCTTTTGATTTAAAAGATCGTGGCTTCAGTTCGATTCGATCACACATTCACTCCTTGGCGAAATTCTGCCGTGCAGCTAGTGTGAGCTTGCTACCGAAACTCGAGCATTTTGTTATCCCCGCTAGCTGACAGAGGCCGCTTATTCAGATGTTATTAGACCGAGACGAAATTACAAGCAATAAATGAATGTGCTCTTCCTTTGTTCGCTCGTCAAATTTCTTGTCAGAACTTTATTCGAAGAGTACAGATCAATCTGTTACCTGAGGAGAAGTTGCAACCAAAGTGGAAGAAGAAGAGACGAAAGATCTTTTTCTTTGTTTGGGTTGAATTCGGACAAGCTTCATCGGAGGAGGGTATGTATTCCACCTGTCGACTAGCTCAGAATTGCAGTTATCGCTAATAGGATGAATAAAGTAATGTGGCCCAGAAGAGCCCATCTAAGTATACCCAAGCCGTCAGCATTCATCTCTCCTAGCTTATGACTTCTCGAAGCCCCGGAATAGACTGCGCCAAATATCGAGAGAAGCGCCGCCGCGAACACTCCCACCGCGATAAGGGCACTGATATTCAACTTTGAGATCACGAACGCAATCGATCAATATACTGCAAGATGGGCCATGATGAGAATGATGATCACTTGGAAGATCGCTTGGCTTCCCGCGAGGCGAATGTTTTGCATGTTGAGTCTAGCTATCTTCGATATATCCGGCTTACTCTTTGAAAGCTCGATGAAAATTCTGAGTCCGTTTGGCATGAAAACCCCGAATCCCTGCCCGGTCAGTACCAGTACAACTATGCCTGCTGCAATTATCCAAGGAGAAGAAAGATCGAATTTTCCTTCTGCTTGCGCCAAATAAATCCCTGCGGTAATCGCAGTTGCGGCAAGGGAAGGAACAATGAAGAACGTGGTGGGAGTCAGCCTCTTTGCAATCTCTACTCGCTGAGGAATATCGAGCAACCTCATGATTCTTGTCATGACGAGTCCCATGAAAATATCAAATCCAGTCCATGTCCCACCGCTAATTACATGAACGTAATCAAGCAAATAGAGGCTCCTCGTTGAAAGAGCAAGAATCAAAGCTAAAGGTGGAATTACACCGATGGAGAAACTCCACATTAAGAGTCTCTTCGTATAGTGAGGAATGCCGCTCTTCTGACCCAAGTTCTGAGCGGACAGGTCTGTCTGCACCATAAGTGATCAGCTTATTTCAAGCAAGCTCATGTTGCGAAACCGTTGAATTGCAGTCTCTATCCTTTAAACTTTGTTTTAAATTCTGTCTGAGAATTTCCCAAGAGGGCAGTCGGCCTGCGAAACCGCAGAGAAAAAAATGATCAAAGGGAGTAAGGGAGAAAAAACCGCTCGAAGCACTTGACACAGATGAGCGTACTGAACGAACGCACATGATCCCCTGAAGAAAATATTCTTCCTCGTAGAGGCACACATTGTCTATTAGTCCGATCGAATATGATATGCGCTGCGTCAAAATTAGCTACAGCTCTTACTCGGAAGTATTGATAGAAGCAAATATTGATAGGCTTGTAATTTCGCGATTTTGAGCAAAAACGAAGCTGAAAAACCGAATAACCGTGGAAGGCTGGGACATTAATCAAATGAAGAAGGCGTAAATCAAGAGCTCTCATGTTCTCGTTCTGGTTGAGATCTAAAAGAATAACAATCAAGGAGAAATAGAAGAGGGGAAAAGGGAAATAAAGAGAAAAAAGAACCCGCTTCCACCATATACTTCTTTTTTGATCCTTGAGTGATATTTATCTATGGTTTCAAAAGCTATGAATCAGAAGTGAGACTGACTGCAGGGGGGAGAAGATGCCTGAGCTAAGGCAGGACTATTTTACGAACAGGCTTGTATTGGTTTCAAGGGAAAGATTAGCACGCCCATCTGAATTCACAAAGCAAAACTCCAGTTTGAAGGAAGCAAACCATGCAAGGCCCAAAAGAGACGAAAATTGCCCGTTCTGCCCCGGAAATGAAGATAAGACTCCTCCCGCAGAGCTTGTCCTAGTCTCGAAGAATAATACTCTCCTTAAACTCGCGGATTCCGATAACGAACGTGTCACAGACTGGACAGTTCGCTACTTTCCGAACAAATACCCTGCTGTCTCGCTCGATTCTGAGCCAAAATATACAGATCCCCCGCTTCAAAGCGAACCAGCCTTCGGATATCACCATGTTTTGATAGTGACCCCAGATCATTCTGCCACCTTTGGCACAATACCTGTGGAGCAGTGGGTCGACATACTGGCAATCCTTCAAGATAGAGTTCGTTGGCTCTACTCTAAGAAGACAGTTGGATATGTTTCGGTTTTCATCAACAGCGGAAACGAGGCGGGAGCCTCCTTCAGCCATCCTCACTTACAAACACTGACGCTAACTAGGCTTCCGCCGCTTATAGAGGAAGAAGCACGATCGATGCACAATTCGATGGCCGAGCTCAGCATGTGCTCTATGTGCAGAGTTTTGAGTCTTGAGACTAACAGCGAGCGCAAAATAATTTCAACTGAAAGCTTTTTGGCGTTTGCTCCTTGGGCTCCAACACATGCCTACGAGTTCTGGATTTTCCCAAAGAAACACGAGACATCATTTCTGAAAGTTGGTCAGAAGGAAATCCAAGATCTCGCCGTCATGCTGAGGGTGATGATGGGTGCGCTCTCTTCGGCTCTCTCTGATCCTCCTTTCAATCTCTCATTCCACATTTCATCGGAGAAGAAGATGACGAAGCAGATTCATTGGCACATCGAGGTGTATCCGCAGATAGTAAAATGGGCAGGACTAGAGAGGGGGAACGGAGTTTATATCAATCCAGTCCCTCCTGAAGAAGCAGCCCAGATCCTGGGAGCCGCAGCGCGAAAGCAGATGGCTCAAATCATCGGGATAACATGAAGTAAGCGAGATTTAGCTAAAGCGAGAGAGAGCTCTGAACAAGCCCGCCTTCGTAAGGTACAGCCTACCATTGTGATCTTTCACGTATCCAGTTTCAATGAGCCTCTTGACATCTTCATCTATGGATTTGCCCCTGAGCTTTTCAGATTGGTTCAGGGCATCTTTGGTAACTGCCCTGTCCTCTTCGACAGCTCCAAGATTTGAAAGCATTATCAGGATCTCTTCAATCAAGGGGAAGACCACTCAAATCTCTCTCTTTCTTTTCCTTTGAAATTCGAAGGAAAGAAAAAAATAGGAATCCTCGCCTTATTATGATCATTTTAATTACCAGGATATTTCAACGTAGGGTTTGCTCGTAAGCTTTTAGCGTGAGTTGCGCAACGGCTTCCCAAGTGTATTTCTTGTCAACTTCTCTCTTAGCATTCTCAACGATTGTTCTTGCGAGGTTTGGGTCTCCCAAGACGCGAGAAATACCCCAAGATATCGAGGAAGGATCTCTAGGATACACTAGAACTCCTGAATACTCGTGTTTTATTATCTCGCCGAGTCCGTCGACGTTGCTCGCCACGACGGGGATGCCAGCCGCCATGCCCTCAAGCGCGACGACTCCGAAGGGCTCATACACCGATGGTATAACCATGAGATCCGAGCACAGCATTAAGTCGACAACGTCTGAATCGGAAAGAAACCCTGTGAATTTGATCCTCCAACCCTCACCGGTAGTTAGTGCGATGTACTCTAACTCCCCTCTTTGGTAACCGTCCCCCACAATGACTAGCTTTGCATTGAAGAATTTCACCACTGACGGGAACGCCCTGATCAAATACTCGCATCCTTTTTGATGAGTCAACCTCCCAACGAAGAGAACTAGCTTCTCGTTGTCTCCAACTCCGTACTTACTACGAACGGCCTTCCAGTCAGGCCTAGCTTGCAAAAACTTTCGCTTGTTTAGTCCTACTGGAATCACCCATATCTTCTCGTCGGGAACCTTGAACTTCCACTTTACGTCTTCCTTCATTGAGCCACTGCAAACGATCACAATTCCAGAGTCGTAGGTTATCCACCACTCGAAGCTTTCTATCATCTGTCCCTCTGGAGAATTAATGCCTCCGGCTCTTTTGTACTCAAGAGAATGGAGAGTGGAGACCATCGGACAGCCGGTGAAATTTCTGGTTTCGACGCCACAGGGGAAAACGAGCCAATCATGGACATGGACTATATCGAATCCTCCAACTTCTCTTGCGAGAATCCCCACACGCTTTGCAAAGAAATGGTTCATCAGGAGAACCCAAGTATGAAAATTTGGGGCGGGAGTGTCAACCCTTACTCTGTGGATGCGAACACCCTCATCGACTTCTTCCGCCGGGGAACCTGGCATGTCATTTGTAACTACGTGGACTTCTAGACCGAGACCAGTTAGAGCCTTTGAAAGTCCTTCCACGACCCTCGAGATCCCGCCTATTATTCGTGGAGGATACTCCCAAGAAAGCATCAAGATCTTTTTGGGAGATTTGATTTTGATCCTAGCAAGTGCTGCATTGCCATCTTGCTGGGATAGACCCAAATCTCCTGACAATTTTGTTAATGTGCTCTCCGTTCTGACATCTTTTCTCTATGATTCTACAATACGAACTTGTCTCTTTCTTCTCTCCTTTTTGGGATTGATGTATTAAGGGAATCTGCACCAAAACCGATCGAGTCGAAGCGAAAAATTTCTTTTCGGAAAGGCCCCTTTCAGTTTTCTCTGTCTTTCTTATTTCTGAGGCTAAGATGGAGATGTATCCGCAGAGTTTGCGATGTCGATCACTTTATTCTGGAACTCGCGTAGCATGGCCGTCGCGGTCTGTGCGTCGGATGATTCGGCAACTATTTCGAATACTGGTTCATCTGAGCTTGGGTTGATTAGCACCCAGCCATCATCCACTAGAACCTTTATTCCTTCGAGGGTTTCGACTCTCTTTTCGTTATAGTCGGTCGCAAGCCTTCGCATTATTCTCCCCCTTTCGTTCCAAGGAACCATGACAACTCCCCTCGCTAGTGTTGGCTGATAAACCTCCTTTCTGATTTTGGAAATTCGAATATCGGCGATGGAAAGATATTCCACTACCTTTGCAGCTGCTAGAAGAGCGTCGGGAAACGGAAGCTGCTTTGAAAAGATAAATTCGCCGGCTTCATTTCCGGAAAATATTGCTTGTCCAGAGCCTACGGCTTCCATGAGTGCTCGAGGCTCAGTCTTGACTCGAATTGTTTTCTGACCTCGCTTTTCGACTATTGTGTCTATCAAACCCGATGAGCTTACAGGGACGGCTACAGTTCCCGGCTGGAGGTGAAGTGATACCTCAGTCATAAGCGCAAGCGACTCGTCTCCGCTCAGCATTGCTCCTGTTTCATCAACTATCCTGAGCGAGTCGCCTGGACCTGAAAGCCTGAAGCCTGCGATGGCACCTACCGCAGTAACAATGTCCTTGAGATTTGACGGGCTACTTGCAACCGAGAGTGTTGTCGCAAAGGATCCACTGCCTGTGTTGAGACTTATCACTTCGCAGCCTATTCTTGAGAGAATGAAGGGCGCAGTGTTTGACGAAGGCCCCAACGCACAATCTACAACGATTCTCGGTTTCCTTTCTGCTATCTGGGATGAACTGATGTTCCTCAACACGAGCTCCACGTAAGAGTCCAGTATCTGCGGAAGGTAGAAAATGTCAGAAAGATCTTCGGCAGCCGATCTGTGAATTTCTTCTTTGAATAAAATATTCTCTATCTTTCTCTGAGCATCCAGCCCGATGTTGTAGCCTTTCTGATCGATGAACTGGATCAAGGAGTAATCTTGGTCAGTGGGACTCGAGCTGAAGTACACACCGCCGTCGAGCTTGCTCGAAGCTATCGAAAACCGAGTAAGAGGAAGTGTAGAATCTCGCAAGTTGAAAACTGAAGTTCCAGTAGACAATAGTCCAGCAATGAAGGATCTTTTGAGCATTCTCGAAGTTCTGAGGCTGTCTCTTGCTGCAACCACCTTGCCTTTGGGTCCTACGAACGTTCCAAACGCCGCTCCGAATTTTGCCGTTGTTTCGGGCGTTATCTCAATGTTCGAAAGACCCATTATTCCCCTGCTTCCGAACACTTTCTTTTGCCAAGTTAGCCCCCAAACGAGATTCACCCTCACTCTTGAGCCGCTCTCTATGTTCTTCTCAGGCCAAATCCTAACATTTTGAGACACTTCGGAACCTGTTCCGAGCTGGCATCCATCTCCAATGACTGCTCCTTCGAAAACCCTGCTCCTAGGCCTAAGTACAGTATTCTTCCCGATGACGCATCCCTTCGCTTCGGCTTCCTTGCCGATGTATGTGAAATCGTAAGCAATAGTCCTCGATACAACTGCATTGGAATCAACTGTCGAGTTAGAGCCAATGCATGTGAGAGGTCCCACCCTCGAACCCCTTGAAACAAGCGACCTCGAGCCAATCAGGACAGGCCCGATTATTTCTGCTCCAGCCTGAATGTCTGCTTTTTCTTCGAGCCATACGTTTTCGTCTATCTTCTTTCCTGGGATTTCAACGCGAGTCTTTCCCGCTAATATGTCGTAGTGGGCAGAAATGTATTGAGAGGGCATGCCAACATCGCACCAATAACCTTCGAGTGCTTTTGCATAAATTGGCTCTCCTGCCTTGAGGAGTCTTGGAAAGAGGTCTTTGGAGAAATCCCAAGGTTTGTCCTCTTCGACACTTCGCAGGACCTCCGGCTCGAGAATATAGATTCCTGAATTGACTGTATCGCTGAAGACCTCAGACCATCCAGGCTTTTCAAGAAACTTTGTGATCCTTCCTTGGTCGTCGGTGAGCACCACGCCATACTCGAGGGGATTTTCGACTCTAGCTAGACCTATTGTGGCAACTGATCCGCTCCTCTTATGAAAATCGATTAGCTCGGTCAAGGCAAAGTCCGTCATCACATCTCCTGATATGACAAGGAAGGTCTCCGTGAGCTCGTTCTCAAGAGCCTTAACAGAGCCAGCAGTCCCCAGAGGCCTGTCTTCAAAGGAGTAATGGATCTTCAGACCATAATCCGAACCATCGCCGAAAGCCGAAGTTATTTGATCTGCAAGATAGTGAAGTGTAATGAAAGCATCCTCAAAATCGTTCTTCTTCAAAAGGCGAAGAACATGCCAGAGGATCGGACGGTTGACGACAGGAACAAGCGGCTTCGGCCTTGTAGAAGTGATGGGACGAAGCCTCGAGCCTTCTCCTCCAGCCATCACCACGGCTTGCAATTCAAACTGACCCTACCATCAACAAAGATCAAACACAGAATAGAGAAAAAAGGTACCATCTTGTGAGGCAGGGTTTAGAAATGCACTCCCAGAGGTTAAGCTTTTTGATTAACTTATTCGACTGACAAAGCCAAGCTTTCTTGTCATTTCTTTCTTCAGAAGATCTATTGAGGGGGTGAGTATAGGGTTTATTCCTCTCAAAACTGCTGCGAAATAGGTCGAATATTCCAATGAATAAAGCATTGAGAAAGTTCTTGCGATGAACGATTTACCAAAATATGGTGCAATGATTCTGATTCCATTTCGGCGGCGGATCACATCTGATAGCACATCGAATCTGACACGAATCTCTTCGGGATCGTCTTCCCTTAACCTCAGAAGTAGTGCAAGACCATTCGAAGGAGCAGCCTTCGAGGAGGAGTGACCCTCTCCCGCTAAGGATCTTCTTTTCCTCTTCTCAGCCGACTTGGTCGACACGCGTCTCTTGCTCTTCTCCCCGATATCGTGAATTCTAGAGTCTTGCAAATCCCAACCAACGATGTCATTGTGGCACAGTTCAGGTATTTCCCCGTTGAAAGCGTGCATTTTCGCATTCTCGTTCAGCGATTGCCTGAAACGAAGACCAACTGCTCTAGTTCGTCGAGAAGAGTAGATAAGCAGACGGTCTTCGTTAGAAGCGAGTTGTTGGGCTATCTCAAAGGATGGATTGCTCCTGAGATTCTTCAATTTCCCCGAAAGCTCCTTAACTTTGTTCAGTGAGTTGAAGCAATCGTCAAGATCCTCTTGATCAACCTTGAGAACCGAGTTTTCTGAAAATAATTTCACTAAAGGGAAGAAAAGTGCTGGCAGAGATGTGCGTGGTACCTTGAGCATTCCAGTTTGAATGAAGGGAAAGTTCCATTTTTCTTGCGCGAATTTCTTAAGCAATCCGCCGGAACCGATTCCGAAACATTCGATACCTCTTGCCCTTGCTTCTGCAACGACACTCAACGTTTCTTCAGTGTTGCCACTGCAGCTGATTGCGACCAAGGCGAATCTTCCATTTACCCATTTGGGAAGATGGTAATCTTTGTTTGTGAAGAGCATGAGCTTACTTGACTTCTCAGCTGAAATGTCGTATATGAGATCCCCAGCTATACCTGAGCCACCCATTCCTGCAAGCACAATTCCTTCGACATTATCCGGCAGTTTCGGAATCGAAGTAAAATCTTTCCACGAGCGCTCGGCAAGTGATGGCCATGAATCCAGATCTCCTTTCAAATCTGACGGATCGAGAAATGAGATCATCTTTGACAAACGGCTTCGTTCTTTTGTCCGCAGCAAACTGTTCGTTTTTCAACTCAGCTCCTCAACTTGTTACAGCCCTCATTTTTCCAAAGACAGTTTCAGATCATTCTCCTTTTCTTCCCGTTGAAAAAGTAAAAACAGAAACTTTCCCTATTCCCTTCTGTTTCTTCTCTCCCTTTTCTTACTTCCTGAATTGGAACTAAGCTAAAATGAACTGCCCCCTTCTTACTTTGGCTGAAATCCTTTCCTTTCGAGTCATCAAGAAGACTTTCTTTATCATTTCGATGTAGCTCCTAGTAGTTTGAATATTCCTTCGTTTCATCATTCTTTCTTGTGTCGCAATCGCGCTTTTCAGATAAAGTTCAGTGAAAGAACTGAAATCGCCAAAGAAGCGGGCAATCGTGAAGGAAGGTACATCCCTCACCACGTGTCCAAAGACTTGAGATGCTACTCCAATCTTGATCCCAGTGTAAATCATCGTTCCGATCGCAGTCTTTGACATATCGCCGAGGAAACAACCTACCTTGACCATTCCTGAATCTACTTCCTTTCCGGCGACACTCACCTTGATGTTTCCATACGTGTTTTTAAGATCTGAATTGGTTGTCATTGCCCCCAGATTTACCCAGCTGCCTATAATCGAATGGCCTAGGAAGCCTTCATGGCTTTTGTTCGAGTACTCAAACATGATGGACTCCTCAACTTCCCCTGACACCTTACAATGATTGCCGATAGAAGTGCCAGACCTAATCTTTGCAGAAATTACCTTTGCATTTTTTCCAATGTAGCAAGGTCCAGCAAGCTTTGAGAAACTCTCTATAGTTGCATTTTCATCGATTACGATTGGCCCCTTCGTACAATCGAATGAAACAAATCGTTCCACAATTGAAGTTTCGGAAATGAGTAGTCGCTTGCCTTTGACTTCAGACTCCGAAGGGATCTTTCTACCACGAGCTCTTGTTTTTGATTTTTCAAAGAAGTAAGAGATAGCCTCTCCATTTGAAGACATGAGCTGCCAGGGGTAAAGAAAGATCGGTGAAGCACCTGAATTTCCTGATCTTTTATACACAACTTGTTTTGATCTAACCAATTTTCCCTTTCGCTTAGCTTGCGAAGAAAAGAAAACATCTTCTGGCCCGCATTCCTCAAGGATTGCCAAAATTGGTAGCGATGTTTGTTCGTCAACAATAACTACTTCTTGTCCGAGGGCACTCGCCCGTTCAAACTCTCGCCTTGCATCTAGAGAATCCAAAACAAGTGAGTTTACTAGAAGACAAGGTTCTCCTACATGTTCGTTCACTTTCTGTTGAGGATGGGATTCGGCACAGGCCCTTTCAAGATACTTTGGGACAAACAGATCGCTTGCTTTGCGGTTCAATCCTTGTTCGATTTTGGCAAGTATTGTTGATCCCCCGTGAAGAAAGTCAAAAGTAGGCCTTGTTAGAGAAAGAGGATGAAAAAATTCGCGAAGAGACGACTCGAAGATTACTAGCCGCCTCTCTCCTAGCCTTTTCAAAGCACTTTTCCCAGTTTTTGCAAATATATGTTGTATGCGCGTTTGTAGGAAGATTCGTCTCCAATATCAAGGAACTCCTTTCCTTCTATGATGTATGAATACACCCTCTCGCCAGAATTCATCATATCTGACACAACTCTGTCAAAACCGTACATTTTTCCAGGAGGGATATAATCGAAGATCCTTGGTTCGGCGACATAACAGCCCACGTTAACTAATCCTCCAATCTCGGGTTTTTCTCTCCAAGAGAGCACTCTCCCATCATCAGCTCTTTCAATCAGTCCGTATCGGTACCTTTCGGTGTGGCGCATCACCCCTATTGTAAGGGTGGCGTTTGATTTATGGTGAAATTCAAGCATCTTCCCAAGGTCGAAGTCGAATACGGAATCCCCGTAGAGCAAATAAAAGGTCGAATCGACAGACTTGTTTGCAGTAAGAAGCTGTCCGCTAATCCCAAGCGGTGAATTTGATCGGATAAATGTAATCTTGACATTCCATTCATTCCCGTTACCAAAGTAGGATTCAATGACGTGCCTCATGTAACTCACGGTGAGAATGATTTCGTTCACACCATTAGCTTTCAGCCATAGGATCAGGTGTTCAAGAAGGGGCTTGTCTGCTAGGGGAAGCATGGGTTTGGGTAAGAAGAAAGTGTAAGGCTGTAAACGCGTTCCCATGCCTCCTGCCAATATCACTGCTTTGGGCTCTTTAGGGACCATCTTGATAAGTCAAGACAGAGAATAATCCTACTAAAGATTATGGATTTGCAATTTTCTTCAAAGCGCTGGGGGTTGTGTTTCGTTCGCCTCTTCTCTCAAAGAGATCTGATATAGTTTGGATCTGTATTGATGAGAGCATGGACGATCAGGAAAAAGCGATTTGATCTATGGCATAAATTTGAGAAGAACAAGAAGAAAGAGATAATCAGTGAGTGAAAAAGAAAACGTCCACAATCATTGCGCTGAAAACGAAAAAGAGATACGGGCTTGAATACTTGAACACTCTCCAAGCATTTTGCTTTGAAGGGGAAGAAAGAAGCCAGATGTTGAGTATGATCATGAGAGCGCCTAACAAAGAAGCTGCTAAAACGTAGATCGTTCTAAATCCGATCTCTGGAAAAAAGGTGGGAATGAGGCTGAAGGCGACCATAAGAATCGATGTCGTAGCTATGAGTCTGATCGAAGTAGTTTCAGATTGCACTACCGGTAGCATTGGAACTTTTGCAGCAACATAGTCGTCCTTGAACCTAACGGCAAGTGACCAGATGTGTTCAGGGATCCAGAAGAAGACTAAGAAGCCCATGAAGAGTGCAGCAGAGACGGGGAGTATCGGAGGCTTGGCCGAAAAGTATCCTACTAGAACCGGCATAACTCCAGAGAAACCACCCAGTATAATATTAAGCGAAGTTCTCCGCTTGAGGAGATAGCTGTAGACAACTGCGTAATCGAGAAATCCAATCAGCATGAAAAGCGCGCTGAGAAGGCTCAGAAATTCGACTGAAAGTATCAGGCTTACGCCCAAGAGCGAAAGGCCAAACAAAAGGGCACTCCTCGGAGCGATCCTGCCAGTTGGTATTGGTCTGTTCCTAGTTCTCTGCATTATTTTGTCGATGTCACGATCGAAATAACTTCCTACAGTATTTGCCGCTGATGAGCCTAGAAACAATGCTATGACGACCATAAACAGAACAAAGAAGGACGCAGTCCATCCCGCAGCTATTGCGTATGCAGCACCCCCCGTGAAGACGAGAAGCGAGGTGACGTTCGGCTTCGTCACTCTGTAATAGTCGCTGATTTTCTGTCTGAACTGAAGATTCGTCTCAAGCATGATCGAGCATCAGTTTCTCTGTATCTTGTTCTGCTATTTCAGACTCAATTCATTAGACACAACGAGAACAAACAAAAATCAGGTAGCTAAATACAAACCAAAACGAAAGAACAAACGAAAAAAAGAAAAGCTCAGTGTTTTTTGATCTTGAACGGAAACGCCGCCAGAATCTGAAAGTGTGAAGTTTTTGTTAATATCTGTTTCTTCGGCTGCATGTAATGCAATGACGTCAAGCTAAG
>CADDZS010000049.1 GCA_902812485.1 archaeon | reverse complement strand
TAAGAATTATATGTCAAGCTGCTCCAAAGACCAACCAAATTGGCCAGGACGAACTTATCTGTTGACAGACGGATATTTGAAGAATTTTCAACTCAGGCCCAGAATCAAAACAAGACACTCTTTGCTTTTGCAAACGAATCGCTTTCAGCAATAACAAAGATATGCGCAGAAGGAGGATCTCCTGCTGGGCTCTACTCGATCTGGAGGACTTTCTCTTTGCTCAAACAGATTGATGTCATTACATTGCCCTCTGATTTTGTTGACAACTTGATTTCCAAACTCTATTCGACGGATAAAGAAGGGCTGCTTAAGATGTTTCGAGATCTGGGAGCTTCTCTAGTTGGTTTGTTAAAAATCGCTGCTCAAGATCTCGATAAACTGTCGGAGCTTGTCAAAGACTTCACAATCATCCTACCTGTGAAACAGTTCAGAATAACAAAGAAGAAGGAGGAGGGTAATTATGGTGAAGAGACTGTCGAGGTCGATATCATTGGTGCAGGCAAAAAGATGGAATCGACCGAATGCACCTTCGAGTTCGTCAAATCAATACTCGAAGGTTATGGGTACGTTGTGTCAAAGCAAGAGCTTACAATCGGTACTCTGAGGATATGGGCTCTCAAAAGAGGATGGCATTCTTAAGTGAAACTGCGAATCTCATAACAACAACAAGAACAAGAAGTAAGATTCCGCACGAGGGTCGGGTGAAGAAAGCTGAGATCCGAAAATCAAAGCCGAAAGCTGTTCAATAGAGCGCAGAAAACTCTCGTGGGTGGAGTCAACAGTCCTGTCAGATCATTCAAGGGTGTTTCAAGAGAGTATCCAATTTTCATCTCTAGGGCAAAGGGATCAAAGCTTTACGACGAAGATCATAACGAATACATAGACTATGTTTGCTCTTGGGGTGCTTCGATACTCGGATCTGCCGATCCAAGGGTCGTTCGTGCGGTGAAAAAGGCAGCTGAAAGAGGGCTAGGCTTTGGAGCAGCGACGAAGTACGAGGTCGAGCTTGCAGAGATGATTCGAAAGCACTTTCCAAGCATGCAATTGATGCGTTTTGTCTCTTCTGGAACGGAAGCAACAATGTCCGCAGCCAGAGTGGCAAGGGCGTTCACGAAAAGGGAGAAAATCATCAAATTCGATGGATGCTATCACGGCCATGCGGATGGATTCCTCGTCCGTGGTGGATCTGGGCTTGCGACTTTCTCAATTGCTGATTCTGCTGGTGTATCTGAGAGTGTCGCTAGCTTTACGCTAGTCGCAAGGTACAACGATCTGAAATCGGTCGAAGCAGCCATCGAAAGATCACCCAATGAAATTGCAGCAATAATAGTCGAGCCGGTCGCCGGTAACATGGGTGTTGTGCCTCCAGTAGAAGGGTTTCTCAAGGGCCTTAGAAGACTAGCGGACGAATGTGGTGCTCTTTTGATCTTCGACGAGGTGATCACTGGCTTTAGAGTGTCACTTGGAGGCGCCCAAGCTCTCTTTGGTGTCACTCCAGACATCACTTGTCTTGGCAAAGTTATCGGCGGCGGATTGAACATAGCCGCGTACGGCGGTAAGGAGGAGGTCATGAAGCTCGTTTCTCCCCTTGGTCCCGTCTATCAGGCTGGAACTCTTTCTGGGAATCCCATCGCGGTCGCTGCAGGCATCTCGACTCTCAAATTGCTCTCAAATTCTACGTATAATCGTCTTGAGAAGATCTCAAGAAAGCTCGAAGAAGGATTCAAAGGAGCGTCAGAAGAGAGCGGAGCGCGAGTTCTTTTTCAGCGAGTCGGTTCCATGCTTGGAATCTTTTTCAACGACAAGTTAAACGCAATAAGAAACTATGATGAAGTTGCAACTTGCGACAGAAAATCTTATTCCATTTTCTTTGGTGCCATGATAGATCGGGGTATATACCTTCCCCCTTCCCCATTCGAGACGATATTCGTATCAACGGCGCATTCAGATAGAGATATTGAAAGGACAGTGCAGGCGGCTGCTGAATCGTTTCGTAGCGTTGCGAAAGTGCTGTAAGGAAAGATGAGCTAGGGAAAATAAGTTTTAGATGTCCTCACGCATCGACACGAAAATCCAATAATCGTATTCAAAATTACGAGTCAATCCATCGCCAGCAAAAAAAGGAAGAATAAGAAGAAATTCTGCAATCGATGTGGTCAATAGGAAGGAAGAAGGAAAAGGTGGCCGTTTCGAATGAACCAAAGAGATCGGCTGCTCGCTGCATGCAGAAGAGAGCCCGTTGATTGTACTCCAGTGTGGTTCATGCGCCAAGCTGGTAGGTACTTGCCGCAATACAAAGAAATTAGGAAGGATCGATCAGTAATAGAAGTATGCAAGACTCCCTCGATTTGCTCTGAAGTCACCTTGCTGCCTGTGAAAGAACTTGGTGTGGATGCCGCTGTCATGTTTGCCGACATCATGCTCCCTTTGGAAGGGATGGGCGTGTCCTTTTCAATTGAGGAAAATCTCGGTCCGATAATCTCGGATCCCATAAGATCTCTGGAGAATGTGGAAAGGCTCAAGGATTTTGACCCTACACGTGATGTCCCCTATTTGATCGAAGCGATCAAGCAAACAAAGTTCAAGCTTGAGAAAGACAAGATAGGTCTAATCGGTTTCTCTGGTGCGCCTTTTACGATCGCGAGTTATCTTATCGAAGGCCGTCCTTCGCGCGATTACGCCGAGACAAGGAAGTTGATGTACAATGATTCTGAAAGCTGGAATCTTCTCCTGAGCAAACTTTCTGACACCATCTCAGAATATCTGCTTGCACAGATAGAAGCGGGGGTCGACTGCGTGCAGCTATTTGACTCGTGGATTGGTGTGCTCTCAGCTAAGGACTACGCAGGTAATGTTGCTCCGTATACAAAGCGAATCTTTGATGCGATCAAGAAAGAACGCCCAGAAGTTCCCACCATACATTTCGGAACGGGGAACATGCACTTACTCTCTGCCATGAAGGAGAAAGCGGGTGGTGATGTTTTCAGTCTGGATTGGAGGGTTCCGATTTCCGAGGCTTGTCGGATTCTAGGAAACGGAGTAGCAATACAAGGAAACCTCGATCCAGCAGTCCTCCTTTCCGATCAAACAACAAGAGGAAAGGATTTCATTGCGTCGAGAGTCCAACAAGTGCTTGACGAAGCAAAAGAGTCGAGTGGTCACATCTTCAATCTGGGGCATGGAGTCCTGAGAGAAACTCCTGTCGAAAACGCAAAGTTCGTGGTCAACTATGTCCATTCGAACACTTCAAAAGAGTAAGAGTTTGAGAGGATTAGAATATCCCAAATATCATACGCAAGAGGAGGAGAGCGGCCACGTTGAGTCGATGGATCAAGCCAGAAGATGGCCAAAGTCAAAGATCATGGAAAGAGCAAGAGGTAAAGCAGAAGGAAAAGATGGCTGTTCTTCTCATGGCTTATGGAAGCCCGCGAACCATAGAAGAAATAGAGCCCTATTACACACACATAAGAGGGGGAAGGAAGCCCTCAAATGAAGAAATCGACGACCTTAAGCGTCGCTACGCCGCAATAGGTGGAGTCTCGCCTCTTCTCAAAATCACTCAGTCAACAGCTTCGAAGCTTGAGAATAGATTTCGATCGAGGCCAGAGCGCGCCGAGATCAGAGTATTTGCGGGAATGAAGCATTCCAAACCTTTCATTTCTGAAGTGATGAAGCAGATGGCCTCTGAGGGGATAACGAAAATTCTTGCGGTTGCTCTTGCACCGCACTTTTCGAGAATGAGCATCGGTGGATATCAAGATGCGGTGAGGCGGGCAAATGAAGAGCTTAGAAATCAGATGGAGTTACATTTCGTAGATCAGTGGTACAATAATCGTCTATTCGTGGAAAAATGGGCGAAGAGGATCAAGGAGGCTAGACAAAAATATTTTGCTGGCGAGAAGAGTGTCTTTCACCTTTTTACTGCGCACTCTCTTCCAGAAAGGATACTTTCCTGGGGAGATCCTTACCGAGACCAACTCTATGAATCCGCAAGGTCGATCGCGTCTTTCCTAGCTCTCAAAGAGGAGGAGTTTGGGTTCGCCTTCCAGAGCGCGGGACACACATCGGAGCCCTGGTTTGGGCCGGACATACTTGACAAAATCAAGACCCTGAGAGGAGAGAGAGGCGAAAAAACCTATTCCCGTAACGTTCTAATCGCACCCATCGGTTTTGTCTCTGATCACCTCGAGATCCTTTACGATATAGACATAGAAGCAAAGAACCTTGCGCGCGAGCTCGGGATAAAGCTCGAAAGGACCAGCTCGTTTAACGATTCCGACGATTTGCTCGACATTTTGGAGTCAGTAATTGAAGGAAGCGGATTCTTAGCTAAAGAAGAAACCCCAAAGCAACTCTCATCCTTGTGAAGTGTCATCACTTTATCCACACGATTTTTTCCTCCGTCCGAACAAAGGAAACCAAGGATAAGGAAGAATAAGCAGCGGCAACAAGTAGGAGGCGAAGGAGGTAGAAGAAGAGGGAGGAGATCTAGCTCCAAAGTGTTGTGGCTACTTGGCTTTTCACTCCCGAGATCAGCAACCTTCGTGCTTCTTATTCTTCCGAGACGAAAGACCTAGGAAAACTCCTGCCGCGATTATTATGATAAATGGGCTTATCATGAGTCCCTGAACGATTACTCCGCCGTACTGCGTCCAGATCTGCGAGAGATCATCAGCTATGAAGCTCAAGTCGAGTGGGAAAGCTCGATCGATCCTCGAGGCTAGATTAGCACTGTCGTCGAGCAGAACATCCTCAGGGCTGAAAGTAGTGTTTCCAACCGTACACGAAGGCGATATAGTAACGCCGGTTTGTGTCTTCACCATGGTGTCAAAATCCTTGAGCTTGTGAAGAGCTTTGTTGATATTCCCCGAGTCAATCAGCGACTGCACCTGAATTAGATCTCCAATAAGTTTCTGCGCTACCTTTGTGCTATTGATACAACCGAAGGAAAGAAAGTCAGACACCACAGCCGACATTCCGGAGGTGGTTGACACAACGTGAACTTGGATCTCTACAATATGTGAGATCGATCCGGATGTTCCTTTGATGTCTATTTCGAAGTGCCTTGGTGTTACATAAGGCTGGAGAATCACCAGAAGAGTTGAATTCGCACTTCCCCCTCTTGGTGGTGTTACAACATCGGGTATCAAAGACGCCGAAATATTTGGTGAAACCTGTATGACTTTGAGAACAACTGTTTTACTGAAATTGTTTTCCGAATAAACGAGCATTTGTGTGTTATTCGCTTGTCCGACAGATACAAGCATGGAAGAAGGCAGCGAAAGAGCAAAATCGGCTTGACCGCTCTGCGTGGTTGTCGTCGTTGTCGAAGTAGTAGTGCTCATAGTCGTAGAGCTGGTAGTGATTGAGCTGGAAGATGATGATGACGACGAAGAAGAAGAGCTCGTTGAGCTTTGGGTGGAGGTCACGGTCTCGGTGCTAACAACTGTCACGACACTCACAACAATGGTAGTTTGCTCACTCGTGATGTTTGAAATCACTGTCTTAGTCATCGTTTGAGTTGTGGGCTTGACAGGCTGGCGCACAAGAACATAAAGGAAACCGATCACGCTCCCCGCTACGACTATGGCAAGAATAATGACCAACATGGCCATTCTTCCAATGGAGAGACGCAAGTTTTCCTAATCCAGAGCCACAGTACGGATTTCAGGAACTAATAGTGTACGCGGAGAAATTGTCCCCATTATATCGTAAGTAGATACTGTCGATATCGTTTGCAAAAAGATGAATTGGCTCTTTCTTTGTGCTTTAGCCGGGCTAGGCGGCTCACCTTAGATCTCATTCATTGTACCTTAACTTGTAAGAAAGTCCACAGAAGCAAATCGGGTCTTATTGGATTCTTCTAAATTTGCACGACCTGCCACTTCTGCTATCCTCCTCAAGGGAGAAACCAGAAAGAAGATTTTACCTTCAGAATTTTGCTCACTTATGTTCTTCTAAGGAGCCCAGAAACAACGATAACCGATGATCAATTGAACCATGGAGTCTTGGAAAATGTGATTTCTCAGAGAAAGACTTGTGCCAAGTTCTTTCCTTGAAGATGCGGTTCGCTCCAAGTAAGTTAGTTGTGCAGTAAAATATATTTGTGACAAAATAATTAGCATCATACACAAATGTGGCTTTTCTTTGTTTTTGTGTGGAGGGAGATGATGAGACTTTGAGCCAAACTCAGCTTCTAAAGGAGGCAAGAAGTGAAAGCGCACTCGTGTTAAGCGAACAGATAACGAGCTCAATCCATGAAATCTGGCGAATAGCCCGGACAAGGGCCGAGCAGCTTCGATCAGAAAGTTCCAAAGTTGGTTTGCAACAATATTGGATTTTGCGTTTTCTCTACGAATCAGGACCACAGCGGATCAAAGACATCGCGAAAAAGATAGGAACCACATCGAGTCCTGTGACCATCTCAGTAAAACGTCTTGAGAGCGAAAAGCTCGTCAGCCGAAGTAGGAGCAAGAAAGACGAAAGAGTTGTAACTGTCAGCCTCACTCCAAGAGGAAGGCGCACATTCGAGCATCTCCGCGAGCAGAGGCGAAGGGATGTTTCTCTATTTTTCGACTCGTTAAACGATGGCGAGAAGCGCCAGCTCTTGAATCTTCTTTCGAAAGTGGTAGTGCAAGCAAGAACAGTCAGCAAACTCGACTCGTCTCCGCGCACTCAATCGTCATTGCGTCTTTCGACTGCAAAGTGATAAGAAAGAAAGAGGTGTGGAAGAGCTTTGAATGCAATAGAGGTCTCTGAACTCTCCAAGACATACGGTCAAGAAATCAAAGCAGTCGACAACATAAGCTTCACAGTTGACGAAGGAGAAGTTTTTGGACTCTTAGGGCCAAACGGAGCAGGCAAGACAACCACCATCAAAATAATCACAACTCTCATCAAACCGAGCTCAGGACTTGTAAGTGTCTTTGGGCTAGATGTTCTGCGCTATCCACAAGAGGTGAGGCAGTGTCTTGGCTATGTTCCCCAAGCAGTTTCGGTAGACGGAGACCTTTCAGCTTATGAGAACCTGCTGATTTTTTCAAAGCTTTTCTATGTCGGAAAGAGGGAGAGAGACGAGAGGATCAAGTTCGCGCTTGACTACATGGACTTGTCGCAAAGAGCAGACGATCTTGTGAAACATTTTTCCGGCGGGATGATGCGCCGTTTAGAAATAGCTCAGGCTCTTGTGAATCGGCCGAGGGTGCTGATTCTCGACGAACCAAGTATCGGGCTCGATCCCGGTTCGAAGAAGCAGATGTGGAAATACATACAGAAACTGAACGAAGAGTTCAAAGTAACAGTTCTCATCACGACCCACGACATGATGGAAGCAGACGAGCTGTGCGAAAGAATCGCGATTATGGAATCCGGCAAGATTTCTGTGATTGGAAATCCAAGGGATCTAAAAAGATCCGTCGGAGGCGAGATCCTAACAGTGAAATTATCTACAAACTCTGTGCCCTCATCTCTTTCTGCTAGGCCAACGGCAGTTCTTGGGAGTCTTTCGATTCCACCTGAGCTTGGCTCGATAGTCTCGCAAGAAGAGGATACACTCAAGATAGTCACAGAGAACGGGGAGAGGGCGATTCCAAGAATCATGGACTACTTTGAGAGATTGGGGTATGCGGTTGAATCAGTCTCTCTCAACAGGCCAACCTTGGACGATGTTTTCATGAAGTATGGGAAGACGTCGCTTGAGAGAGTTGGTGTCTACGGCGAAGCAAGGACCCAGCGTCGTGCGATTGTGAGGCATTCGAGATGAGATCAACGGCAATTTTCGGGGGTAGTTATATTTCGAAATTTGCAACTAGCGCGCTTACCATCGCTGAGATGGAAGCGCGAAAGATTCGCCACGATTCGACTGAACTCTGGATGCGATCAATTCAGCCGGCTCTTTGGCTACTGATATTCGGCGAGGTCTTCAATACAATTCGGGGGCTTGCACCTGGAGGAATACCATACATCGAATTCATCGCGCCAGGCGTTCTCGCCCAATCCGTGCTGTTCATCTCGATTTTCTATGGCATTCTCATCGTTTGGGAGAGAGATTTCGGAATTCTCACCAAACTTCTCTCGACTCCGTCGCCACGCTCCTCGATAGTTGTGGGCAAGGCTCTTGCTGCGGGAGTAAGGGGGATATTCCAAGCTATTGTGATCTTTGCCCTTGCTCTCATTATCGGTGTAAATCTCAGGCTCGATCCTCTCGATGTCACTGGGGTCTTCATCGTTGTGGTGCTCTTCGCCATGTGTTTTGCGAGCCTTTCGATGGTGCTCGCTTCTCTTCTTAAGACTCGAGACAGGATGATGGGTATCGGCCAAGCGATCACGATGCCGCTCTTTTTTGCAAGCAACGCGATTTATCCAGTCACCTTGATGCCGATATGGCTTCAGTACGTTGCAGTAGTCAATCCCTTAAGCTATGTTGTTGACGCAATGAGGTCAATGCTCTTAACAGGTGATTATGCAAAACTTCCAGTGGATATCTTTGCGCTCCTACTTTCCACGCTCGTGATGGTTTCGATCGCATCCATCGCCCTAAAGAGACTAATAGAATAGGAAACTCTGCTTGGACTTTTTGCTTAGCTTTCAAAGTCTCAAAAAGAGAACGAAGGCGTGAAACAGATCTCTAGAAGATACGCACACTCAGGCAGCATTTTGAGGAATTTGGTTTCCCTGAACGAAACGGCTTCTGAAAGTGCTCTTAATGCTTCACTCGCACCAGATGTTTGTCTCCGTAGGATTTAAGCAGAAATTTGCTCTAAAAAAGAAGATTTTCATTTCAATTTTTATAGGAGCCTGATCATTTTCTTTCTTGCTTGGATATCTTTGGAAGACAAATCTGATCGAACGCCTTCACCTGCTCCTAGAGACAACACCTATCCTCCTATTGCTCTGTCTCTAGAGAGAACGAAAATAATCAAGGGTGCCAAAGAAACCGGAGATTTCATCGTTGCTCTAATTGAGAGAGCATTCCAAGACAGGTTGTCTTCATTTTTGGACGTGGCTGTCGACAAAAATGGCCCCATAATGTTTCCCGCCTTTTACGGGATAGTCATGGAACGGCTATCCCAGAAACCAAACTTTCGTATCCGTGTGATAGCTGACATTCAAGAGAAAAATCTTGATCATGTAAAGGAAATGCTGAAGGCTCCAATTGAGGTTCGCCATGTTGAGAACAACATAAGGAAATTTGTAGTGTCGCGAACAGAGGCCATAGAAACTTCGCATAGCCTCGAGAACGGTCAGCCGGAAGAAATAGTTTGGAGTAGAGATCCCCAATTCGTAGCACAGCTTTCTCAGATCTTTTCACTTCTCTGGAACAAGGGAATCCCAGCCGATGAAAGGATCAACGAGCTTGAGCGAGGTGTAACTCCTAGGGAGACGAAGGTGGTTTCAGGGTCAAGTGCCATAAGGCAGCTTCTATCCTCGTTTGTAAGACGCGCTGGAGTTAGCTCTCGAGAGACACCTCTTGTGGTCTATGGTATCTTTCGAAGACAAGCCACTGTCGAACTTGAAGCTCTACTCGAATTCATCCCGCAAGAGATGATCTCTAATTCAAATCTCAAAGTAAGGTGCATCACGGATATCCAGAAGGACAACTTGGATTACGCGAGGACGATGATTAGCAAGGGGATCGAAGTTCGCCACATCGAAAACAACAGAATCGGCTTTCTTGCGTCCGACAAGGAATACATAGGGACTGATTCGAAAATCCTCGAGTCCAATCAGAACGGTGAAGGGGTGGCTTCTCGAGGAGTTACTTGGAGCAACAATCCTGAAACAGTTCTACAAGCTAGGCAGATCTTCGAAGCTCTTTGGGAGCCAGCAATACCCGCGGAGCTACGAATACGGCAGCTCGAAGAAGGATTAGAATTGGGACAAACAAGAATCACTCTTAGTCCGGAGGAAATATCAAAGAACGTAGATTCTCTCGTGGAGAAGACAAGCAGCGAAGCCTTGATACTTCTTCCTTCCGAAATGCCTATCGAGCCAAACATTTCCGCCTTCCAAAAACTCGCAAGGAAGGCAAGAGAGGAGGGCGTAAGTGTCAGGCTTCTCATCCCTGTTAAGAGGATCTCAAGTTTTGATCCTGACGAGTTCACTGAAAGATACAACATCAAAGGGATCGATGTAAGGGCTATTGATTTCTCACAGCTCGGTCTTTCAATTGAAATATATGACAGGAAGGATATGATCCTATCACATTACATCGAACCTGAACCCGGCTTGCCCGCTTCCGAACCGCAGCAAGCAAAGGCAGTTTCAGCAATAATAACTACGAATCGCGAAACTGTCACAAGCATGGCTTCGGTTTTCGAAGCTCTTTGGCGCGAGAGAGAACTTCGAGAAAGAGAACATCGGAGTAGGAGACGCGCCGAGCTACTGCAAGATATCCTGAGCCATGATATTAGAAACTACAATCAGATAATAAGGCTAAGCGCCGAGATGCTTAGAGACGGGCTTGTCGACCGATCTCAAATGCAATTTGTTACTGAGTCAATGCTGAAAGCTATAGACGGCTCGACTCAGCTCGTACAAAGGGCGAAGGACTTTGGGAGAGTTCTGATGGAGCAAAACCCTACCCTCTATCCAATGAACCTCGTGCAGTCGATTGAAAATTCTCTTGCACTTGTGAGAAATTCTAACCCTGAAAGAAAGATAGTTGAGAGCAGGCGAATTCTATTCTTTGAAGGCGGGGAGGAAGAAGGCAAGCACAATGCAGTAATGGTACTTGCTGATGAATTCCTCGATCAAATATTTGTGAACCTCTTTTCGAATTCTGTGAAATACACTACAAGCGAGGAAGTGGAGATAGAGACTGTAGTGGAAGAGGATAAAGATTCTCGCCTATCTTATTGGAAGATTTCGATTTCTGATCACAGCCAGGGTATTCCAGACCACTTGAAGGCAGATGTTTTCAGTAGATACCTCCGAAGTGCAAAAGGAAGCGGGCTAGGCATGTCCATAGTTCACGCACTAGTCACTGAAAGATACAAAGGGAAGGTGTTTCTGAAAGATAGGGTTCCAGGAGACCACACGAAGGGAACAACCATAGAAGTATGGCTTCCTAAAGCATAGTCTGACTAGAAATTGTAAGAGGGGATCCCTTCCTCATCTCTCTTGGCGATGAAAGATATAGCTAGAAAGCTTTTGAGAATGAATACTTTCTTGGTGTCTTGTGGCGAATTGCTGTGATCCTCTTTGCTTATCTCATTTCCATGGGATTGTTTTCGCTCGCGGGATTCGTTGCTTACTTTTTCTTGAGCGGTTTCATTTTCGGCGCGGGGTTTCAGCCTACTCCCACCGAAGCAATAGAAAAAGCAGCCCAAACCTTGCGTTTAAGAGGAGGAATGGTGGTCTACGACCTAGGCAGTGGCCTTGGGAAAGTTCTCTTTCACTTGTCCAAGAAATATGAAGTGAAATGTGTCGGCGTTGAGATAGACCCTCTCAAGTTTGTTCTTAGCTCTCTAATTGCAAGGATTAAGAAGCTCGAAGACAAAGTTCAATTCATCAGAGGTAACATCTTGGACTTTGATCTCTCGAATGCTGATGTCGTGTTCTTGTTCCTCTCAAGCGAGACCGGCATCATGGAAAAGATTGCATCCAAGGCTCTTGTGGAAATGAAAGCTGGATCAAAGCTAGTATCGTACATTCATGAGTTTGATAAGGGGAGCGGCGTATTTTTAGAACAAAGCATAGGGGGAAATATTCACGTGTATTCCGTCCCTCTTAGAGAAGTCATCACTTTGAACAGATAGTTTCCCCATATACAAGCTTCTTTGCTTGCATTGTGAAAGCGCAGTGAAGCGAAGCCTTGCTCGGGCCCTGATATCCAGTCAGAATTCTCTTATGAGATTTCACAGTAGCTCAGCTAACACTCTTCCATGTTCCTTTGACAACCCAAACTGGCTCGTCTGGATTGAAATAGCCTTGGCCTTCTGCCTTGTGTTCCTCGAGGACCTTTTCGTTCACTCTCACTCCGATTCCTGGTCTTTGAGGAACCTCCGTGTATCCCCTTTCTACCCTCGTTTCATCGCATATGAGATCCCTCTTCCATTGCGGGAAGAAATCGTAAAACGACTCTTGGATAAGAAAGTTTTGAATTGAAGCGTCCACTTGAATGGTCACAGCGTTCTGAATCGGCCCGAAAGCGTTGTGAAAAGCCATCTCGCATCCATAAGCTTCTGCGATTGCGGCCGCCTTCAGTGCGCCAGTCACTCCCTGAAAGTTTGTGAGGTCGATTTGGAAAAAGTCTGTCAAGTGGTTCTGCGCAAGGAACGCAACCTCTGAAGTAGTAAGCAATCTCTCCCCTAGAGCCACCTTCAAGCCAACGCAGTTGCGGTACTTTTTAAGACCGTCGTAGTCATGTTCTGGGTGGACTGGTTCTTCGACGAACAGGGGATTGAGCCTCGCATTTCCTTCGATCGCTCTCCCTATCATTATTGCAGAGTTGGGGTTGAACCGCCCATGATGCTCAATCATCAAGTCGACGCGCTCCCCGCAGGCATCCCTGACTGCTTCTATCCTGTCCTTTGCAACCTTGATTCCTGCCTCGTCGATATAATCATAGTAAGCTCCGAACACATCGAATTTGAGCCCTGTGTATCCCTCAGAGACATACCTCTTCGCTCTTCCAGCAAAGTCTTCTGGAGTGATGCAGTTGTCGTACCAGCCGTTTGCGTACATCCTTATCTTTGATCTTGTCTCGCCCCCGATTAGCTTGTAGATGGGGGCTCCGAATTCCTTCCCTATCAGATCCCAGCAAGCGATATCAAAAGCGCTAACTGCGCTTGTCGATTCGAAAGAAACAGGAAGGTAAAAGTCATTCTTCCTCCATTCCCTGAGGTTAGACTCTGTATTGATTGAATCTCTTCCCACATAGACTCTTCCAACTTCTTTGATCGATTCGATCACTGGAAGAACTCGTAAAGTTGGCACCGCTTCGCCCCAGCCCACCTCTCCTGAGGAAGTCATGACCTTGAGGATGATACCGGTGGACGCCCATGTAGCGCCTCCGCCCTCCGTCTTTTCCCCTACCTCATACACTTCAAACGAAGATATCTTCATGATTGTTTCGGATCACTCCTTCCGCCTTTTTCCTTTCAACGCAAAAAAAGAGATTCTTGTTAGGTGTGTGTTGTTTTCCCCATTGATTTAAGTTTGAATTCTTTCTCTCTAGTCAAAGCGATAGTATCAGCGCAGCCATCTGAAGAGAGGAGTCAAATGAGAACACGAATAAGAAGAAGAAGGTAAAAGAATCCGTACTCTCCCATGTCTTTCTTCACCCCGTCGAAACAAAGAGAAGGGTGGTATTAGCCAATTGAAACAATATGACCTGATAGTGATAGGAACAGGCTCTGCAATGAACATCGTCGATGCGATGATCCAGCAAAATCCCAAAATCAGGGTAGCTGTGATCGATAAGGACGAGCCAGGTGGGATATGCCTCACTCGCGGCTGCATTCCTTCGAAAATATTGCTCTATCCGGCGGAGCTTGTGAGGACAATAGAAAGATCGGCAGAGCTCAATGTACACGCAGAGATCAAGAAAGTAGATTTTGAGAAAGTAATGGATCGCATGCGCTCTCTCATCGGGAGAGAAATCGATCAAATCAGGCAGGGTCTTTTGAGTTCTGAAAATATCGATTATTACAGGGATGTCGCGGAGTTTGTCTCTCCCTACACCATGAAGGTGGGTAGAGAGATTATAACCGCGAAGATGATTTTTCTTTGCACTGGCTCGAGGGCAATAATTCCTCCGATCAAGGGGCTTGACAATATCGAGTATCTGACCAGTGACACATTGCTTAAGCTCAAACAACTGCCAGAGAGCGTTGCAATCGTGGGTGGGGGATACATAGCCGCCGAGTACGGCCACTTCCTTTCGAGCATGGGATCCAATGTAACGATCATAGGACGAAACCCACAATTTCTTCCCGACGAAGAGCCAGAAATTTCAGAACTTGCAATGGAAGAACTCGGAAAACACATGTGCATCTTTACTAATCTGGAGGTGAAAGAAGTCAAGCAGGAAAGCGGGAAGAGTGGCAACAAAATCAAGGAGGACAAAAGGGGAAAAATCGTTATCGTTGCTGAAGACAAGAAAACTGGGCAAAGTAAGAGATTCGAAGCGGAAAAGCTCTTGATTGCAACTGGAAGGGGGCCGACGAATGACATCCTCCATCCGGAGAAGGGAGGAGTAAGGCTAGACAAGGATGGTTGGATTCTAGTCGATGAATACCTTCAAACTAGTCAGCCGAATGTTTGGGCTCTCGGTGATGCGGATGGAAAATTTCTGTTCAAGCATGTAGCAAATTACGAGTCGCAAGTACTGTATTACAACGCTGTGCTTGGAAAGAAAGTCAAGACTGATTATCATGCGATACCGCATGCCGTGTTCACCTATCCTGAAATTGCAGCGGTGGGTATGAAGGAGAAGCAGGCCGTCGAGGAATTCGGCAAGGAAGGCGTTTTGATAGGATATTACAAATACGAAGACACAGCGAAAGGAGAAGCAATGGCTCTGTCAAGGTACTTTGTAAAGGCTATTCTCAAGCACGACTCTTTGAAGATTCTCGGTGCTCATGTAATAGGGCCTTACGCTTCGATAATCATTCAGGAGATCATCAATGTGATGTACACGCCTGAGCAAAGCGGTTGGGTTGTCAATGATGCGATTCACATTCATCCCTCGCTAAGTGAAGTTGTGCAAAGAGCTTTCCAGTCTCCAATGACAGTTGATCAATATCACGAGATGCTAGATCATGAGAGAAAGCACAGAATCTCGAAGGCGATTTGAAAGCTGATTGATCGCGAGCTCAGGCGAATGAAGAACATTGGCTTCGCTTCTATTAAGGGAAAAAAAGAAAGAAGAGAAGAGACGAATAGAAATTTCAGCAGAATCATTCTGCAATTTTTCTAGCGGGTGGAGCAGGTTCAAATTCTTCACCTTGATTATTGTGAAGAGCGGTTTCGAAATGGAAAGACAAGCAGAAGAATTTATCGAAATTCTTCACTTCTTGAAGGAGGGAAAGATAGATTTGAGTCTCAATGGAAGGCAATTTGCATCAGTTGACTGTGATTCAAAGTCAATAGAAGTGGAATTTGTTGGTCTCGAAGAAAGTGGCTTTCATCTGTCTCAAATATTATCGGATCACGCCGAAGGAAAGAACAAGCTCGGGAAACGCTCAAGACCTTCCAGAATGAGAGTATCCAAACCAAGACTTTCCTTTTTTGCTCAGCCCTCGTTACTATTCAATTTTGAAAGGCTCGCAAAGGATCTTGCAATACACGGCTGGAATTTTTCAGTCTATGATGGAGGCCAAAGGATTCTCTCGCTCGGAAGAGGGGTCTCAAGATTCACAGGATATATCCACATGAATCCGCTCGAGTTGAAGAGGATACTCAGGCTGCTACTAGTGCTGTTGCTCTAGGCTTGTTGGAGCTCGCTCAAATCTTCGGCGCCGCAAGCATCGAAACATTTCGCTGAGAAAGTGCGCGCTTTTCCTCATCTGTAAGATCCCTCATGTGAACAGAAATTGATATCGTTCCGTTTAATTCAAGTGATTGTTGTATTCCAGGAAACTTGATGCCAGTATGATGGAAGTTGATATCTAACTGCGAATGTTTGTCGGCTAGCGCCTCTATCAATCCTTCGAAAAGCCCTCTCTCCATCGCATTACCACGCGATCCACTACTTGTGCTGGAACTCATGCTCTAGATAATCCCAGGTCGAAATATTTACGCATTTTTTTGGCGAGGATGGACAGTAGATACGAATAAGAATGAGACTCTTCGTATTTGGGGTCAAGTTCATTCACAAATTTTTAGAACGCGGGCATCTTTCCCAGATTCATGAGCGAGCTTGATTCAAATCGGAAAGATGGAGGGTACGTTCAGATCTTCGTCTATAAGCTGCCCAACAAGAATCGAGGAGCACTGCAGAACCTTCTGAAGGAAATCGCAGAAAAACTGAGGGAGCATGGTACTCTTGGCTCAGAATTTTATCAACTCTACTCGAGAGAGGTGTTCCAAGGATTCACAACCATGGCTAGCACCTTCGCTAGTCTCCCCGAAGAGGAACTTTGGGTGGAACTAGACCATTACAAGGGGCGGAGGCATCGCGATCAAGTCATGGCTGACCTCAGCAAGGATTCAAGCGCGAGCGCGCTTTTTAGGCAACTCGGACCTCTAGTCAGCACTGGGTATAGCATTGTCATGGGTGAGTTCGAGATGATGGCCCTATGAACTACAATGAAAAGCTGACGAGTAGAGTTAGAGAAGAGCTTCGAGGAATACCAAACGTGGTGGAGAAGAGGATGTTTGGGGGCGTGGCTTTCATGGTAAATGGGAAACTATGCGTCAGCGTTGGAGATTCTAGAA
>CADDZS010000048.1 GCA_902812485.1 archaeon | reverse complement strand
ATTGAGTTGTTCGTCTCATGTTTGTCTTCCATGGAAGAATCAATCGTACTTGAATCTAATGTATAGAACACAAAAATCCTTCCGTCACAAGCGAGTAAATTTACTGCATCAAACAAGAAAAACATGTGGCTGAGAGTTAGATTTCGCTATTCATAAGAGACTGTACGGAATCGTTCCAAAGGTAATGGTAATGTGTGTACCAAATCATACAGTCTTGAAACCTTTAGAATGGGAATCGTTCGGAGGCCAAGGAATGTGCCAAGAAGGAACCAATTTGAATTATCACTGGAGATGTCATTCAATTCCCAATTCGATCTGCTTTGATTATCTAACCATTTGGGAGCCCAAGAGAGAGGATGCCAAGTTATGTTCCCGGTGAGGACGTTTTACATCCCTACAAATGATACAAGACAACTTGCTACAGACATTATGGTTGAAAGGAATGGAAATCTATCATGGAACCGTTTTCTGGCTTCCCTTTGAAAAGGCTAAGCCATGATTCCACTGGATTCCTATTACCAAACGTCACTTCTTGCTTGTATCGCAAGCCCAAATGTGCCGAGGTTGAAGGATATCACCAACCATGATCCACGAGGATGAGATGTCTGTTCTGAGAGCATCCTTCAAGAAGTGAATCGAATCCAATTCTCCTCTTGTGAAAGAAGCTTTCTTTCAATGCTAAAACCTCTTATCTTGTCTTCCACGTCTATAGCGCTCCTGATAAAGAAGAACTGACCTGAAACACTTGATTGTTTTACCGTCTCGTCGACCGCTATTACCTGCCTACAAATCTTGTCACGCTTTGGAAGAATAGAGCCGATCTTCCTGTACCCGAGCCTGGCTGATTCCTGGGAGAATGTGAGGCGGAGCCCCATTGCGAGTGAGACTATCCTTTAGGATAATCCAAGATGATAGAGCAAAGGCAACTGGACAGAAGCTTTACATCTGGCCTGCTCCTGTTTTTCTTGAAAATTTCACCAATTCTAGATATCATGATTTTGAAAGGAGCGTGTCTATTCTTCATGTTAGCCAAAGATCAAAATGTGGCTCGTCCGTAAAGAATCACGTTGTTGGAAGAGTTAACTTGACATCCCCAAGCAAAGCAAATAATAAAACGAAAAAAGAAGGAGAAGAATAAGAACAACGTCTGAATCACTTGCAAATCATTCAGAAGGACTTGCGTCCTGTTTAGCCCGGTGGTGTAGGGCTCCTCAAGGAAGCGCGTATCGGTCAAGCATGTCGGGAATCATTCCGAACGACCTTGAATACCGGCCTTTGGAGCTCCCGAAATAGGAGGAGGAAGAAGAAGAAGAAGCGAAGACAGCCGGTGACCTCAGTTCGAATCTGAGCCGGGCTACTTATGATTTAGATCGGCATCTTTCATGTGCAAAAAAAGAAGAAGCTGAGTGAAAGTAAACTAGATGGCATCCTCAATGCCTAATCCAGAATGGCTCCTTCACAAATTCGGATGCCTATCCGAGTACGATAAGTTCTTTGACTCCAAATCAAGATGAAGAGTCCAAGTCATCTTGTCTCATTCGAGTCGCAACCCCTAGCTTCCTTAATCAGACTCTCAATCTGTTCCCGATCATTTGCAAGATTGAGTAGTCTTATGAGCGCACAAAAGATAATTGAGAGTATCAAAAATAAAGGGACTCCTCCTTGGTAGAGAAATAAGGTGGGAAGGACTATTCCACTTATTACTAACAGAGCCGCACTGACTTGTTGCATTAACATAGCAAAAGTTGGAATTGAAATGATGTTTTTCTCGTGCAACCAGCGGGGAATGGGATTTACCTCTTCTAGTTTATCGGCATAATTGCTGAATGCGACTGTGTTTACTTCCACGAGTTTCCAACCAGTGATGACAGAAGCTAAGACGGAACCTAGGTTAAGGAAGAACGCGATCTGTAATGGGATTCGCATCATCAGAATTTTGAGGTCGGAAAGAATTTCTACACATACTGAATGCATAATTGCGAGCAACATGAGCTGGTAGTCCACCGGGATGCACTGAGCGGCATGTTTCATAAATTAAGACGAAAGAGCCACTAGAACAATCGACACTATCGACTTCGAAAGAGGAGAGTGCAAGAGTGAAGATCCATTTCTCGGAAGCTGTGGAACAAAGTACTTGAAGAATGAATTGCAAATGTCGATAGTCTACGCATGCATTGTGCCACATGGCTCTCAGTTGATCCCTGCACTTTGCAAAAATGCAAAAGAAGGAAGACTATTTGCAAAGAGTAGGCAAGGAGTAAAGAAACTCTCCCTTGATCTGGGCCTAGCTTCACCTGACACGATCGTCGTTGCCACGCCACATAATCTAAGACTATGGGCGCACTTATGTGTTGTAATTTCCGAAAATAGTTCTGGTCGAATGAAGTTACCACCCCAAGGCAAAGAAGGAGCTCAGCTTGAGAGCCGCTTGTGATCTAGATCTTGCGTGGGGAATAATCAAATCTGCGAGAACGCTAGGCTCCCAGTGGTTGGCGCGAATTATGGAGCCTCAGAGGGGGTAGCCTCCGATCTGATGATGGATTGGGGAACATTTGTTCCTTTGTGGTATCTCTTGATATCTGTTGCTGAGCGGAACGTAAGGCCTAAGGTAGTCATAGTAACTCCTTCGAGGGAAATACCTATTCGCTTGAATTTCAGATTCGGACAAGCTATTTCGTACGCATGCTCTGCTTTGGGGAGAAAAAGAAGAATTGCAGTAGTTGCAAGTTGTGACCAATCTCACGTCCACAGCCCTATCAGCCCTTATTGAGTGAATAAATCTAGGGCAAGGCAATACGATCAGCAGATAATAGATGCCATTTCGAAGAACAATCTTGATTCGGTGCTCCAAATTCCAAAGCAGCTAGTGGAGGATGCAAAACGTGACAGCCTATGTCAGATAGCAATCCTGGCTGGAGCGCTTGCTGATTCTAGGATGAAACCAAGATTGTACACATACGAAGATCCGACGTACTATGGCATGATCTGCGCTTCTTTCATTCCAAAGTAGGAGAAGAAAAGGGGAGAGGTTCCTTCTTATCTGCGACTAGGAATGTTTTGTGCCCGGACTCAAGATAGCCTGTGCCAGGCCCATATTATACAACCTACTCCGCAAGCGAAGAGCAACATACCCCCGCCAACAAAGAGGCTCTCTGGGCGCAGAACTTGTAAAATCACTGTTGTTGCTAATGTTGCAAAGCCAGCAAGTACAAGGGTTATTCCTCCAATTAGCAAGATTGCAGTAGGGTTGGCTTTGCTGTGATACACCTGTTCAACTTCAAGTATTTTCGGTTGGTCTTCAAGATTCTGGAATTGCTGAGGTGCATCATTGACGCCTTTCAGGGCATCTCGAACATCTTCTTTGTCGACTGCTTCACTTTGCAAGTGATCTCGCCTTTTATCCATCTTCGTAGGTATGATCTTTGGCCGTGAGCAAAAATAATCGAGCTCTCGATTTAAGCAAGATGGAAAAACGCTCAAAACAACTTATCAACAGTAAGTAGAAGCGCTTCTCTATCGATGTGAAGATTCACCTGCCTTCTTTTGGCCAGAACTGGCTGTTGCTCACAAACAAAGCATAAATCCGAACTTTGCTCCAACCACAATTTGTGTCTGATCAATTACTCTTTGCAAAACAAGAGCAAATTCAAGAGGAGCGCCTGGAACAGCGTGTCCTGCTGGGAAAGCCTCTGAGGAGAAAAGAAGATCCAAGACTCCTCACCGGCACGAGCAAATACGTTGATGACATCAAGCTGCCCGGCGTTCTCTACGGCGCCGTCTTGAGAAGTTCTTATGCTCACGCCATTCTCAAAAGAATTGACCCATCGGACGCACTCGCTTTGCCAGGCGTCAAGTTGATCCTGACCTCAAAGGATCTCCTCGAATTCGGATCTTCTCTTCCCGTCGAAGAAACCGACAACGGCGAGAAGATAAAGCGTCCAATACTTGCTTCGGACGAAGTTAGCTACGTCGGAGAACCAATAGCTTTTGCTGTAGCTGAGACGAGACAACTGGCTGAAGATGCGCTTGAGCTAATATCTGTTGAGTATGAACCGTTGCCGCCTGTCGTTGATCCTTTGGATGCCATCAGAGATGACAGCCCAAAAGCACACATTGGCTTAAAGAGTAATACTGTAAGGGTCGCGAAGAGCGCAAATGGAGATGTCGAGGGAGCTTTCAAAAGGGCTTCCAAAATAATCAGTGTCGAATATCTTAATCAGAGGCTAGCTCCAAGTCCGTTGGAGCCAAGAGCATCACTCGCATACTATGATAAAGGTGCGCAGCTTCTTAATATCTGGATCTCTACTCAAGGACCATTTCAGGTTAGGTCTGATCTCTCTGAGATTCTGAAGATCCCGGAGAACAAGATTAGAGTGATTGCTCCAGAAGTCGGAGGAGGATTTGGAGCAAAGCTTTCCACTTACTCTGAAGAATTACTTGTCTCGATATCTTCGATGATGCTGGGTCTACCTGTCAAATGGGTAGAATCGAGAAGTGAGAACTTTATCTCGATGACGCATGGAAGGGGACAGATACAAAAAGTCGAACTCGCTGCAAACGAGCGCGGAAGGATTCTTGGAATGAAGGTGAAGCTAATTGGCGACGCAGGAGCGTATCTAACAGAAGGATCCTCAGATGCTACCTTCACCTTGAAGATGTCGACTGGACCCTACAACATTCCCGCGTGGGAGGGGGAGGCTCATATTGTTCTCACGAACAAGGTACCTCACGACGCTTATCGTGGCGCGTCAAGACCAGAAGCAACTTACTTGATAGAAAGAGCGATCGACGAACTTGCGACCGCACTCGGCTTGGATCCAGCTGAGATCCGTCTTAGAAATTTCATTCCGAAGGAAGACTTCCCTCACAAAGTCATAACTGATGAAGCGATAGAGTTTGACTCCGGAGATTATGCGATGAACCTCAAGCGAGCCCTTGAACTCTCTCATTATGACAGATGGCGGGATGAGCAGAAAAGAGCACGAGAAAATGGGAGGCTCATAGGTATTGGCCTTAGCACGTATGTCGAGATATGCGCATTTGGTCCAGACTTTCCTGAAACAGCAGCAATGTCGGTAAGCAGATCTGGCAAAGTTACTGTGATCTCAGGAACATCGCCACATGGCCAAGGACACGAAACGCCATTTTCTCAGATTGTGGCCGACATTCTCGGTATTCCAATGGACGACATTTACGTCGTCTATGGAGACACAGCCCAGCTCCCGTGGGGAACTTTCACAGCTGGGAGTCGTTCTGCGGCTCTTGGCGGTTCTGCAGTCCTAATGTGCGCTGAGAAGATCAAGTCGAAGATGAAGATGATTGCTTCGTTCAACTTGGGAATCGAACAAGATGAAGATATTGTCTTTCAAGATGGCTACATCTTTTCAAGAAAGGAGCCTGAAAAGAAGAAAGCTTCTTTCTCAAAGATTGCCTCATACGCATACAGGCCAGGAAAGCTTCCTCCTGGAATGGAGCCTGTCCTTTATGCTTTCAGTGCATTCGCACCTAAGAACTACACTTTTCCTTTCGGGACACACGTCGCTGTGGTCGAAGTAAACAAAGAGACAGGAAAAGTGACAGTTTTGGATTATGTATCGGTTGATGACTGTGGGAAGGTCCTAAATCCTATGATCGTAGAGGGACAGTTGCATGGAGGAATCACACAAGGGCTGGGGCAAGCTCTATTGGAAGGGGTACAGTACGACTCGAATGGAACGTTGCTCACTTCGAGTTTTCTTGACTACCAGATCCCACTTGCAGAAGACGTCCCAAATTACCACTGTTTCAGGACTGAAACCGTCACCGATTCCAATGCTCTTGGTATAAAGGGAATAGGGGAGGCAGGAACCATAGCCGCTACCCCAGCGATAGCGAATGCGGTCAATGATGCATTATCGCCACTTGGGATACGCGTAAGGGACATGCCCCTGACACCGAGCTACATAAAATCTTTGATTGATCAGGCTCTAAGAAAGAATTGAACTGCGCAATATTTCGGGATTATCGGGAACGCGTCCGCCTTCTTCCTCCATTTGTTCTTCCTTCACATGAATACAAAGTTCGAATAGATCTGTGCGTTGTTCGACCCTTGGCCAAACGGGTAGACAAGCAGTATCATTATTTTTGTCCCTGCATCCTCTCTCCTCCTTCTCCTCTTCCTTTTGGATTCGAAATGACACAAAGCTAGCCTTCTTCTTAGTTCTGGATAACTAATCATGCAACTGTCTTGATCTGGGCAAGGCCGGAAGCTGAAAGTAAGGAATTGCAAGGTATCATCTGGTTCGATGTCGTAACTCCAAAGCATGCTCTCTTCACCAAAGCTCTGATTGAGAGATCACCACCTGGGATGGAGCATATAGTAACAACAAGGGACTATACCGAACTGAACAGTTTCGTGAAGAAAATACAACTTCACACAATTTCAATCGGGGAGTTTGGCGGCGGGGAGCTTTATGATAAGTTGAGAGCAAGCGTAAAGAGGGAAAAGTTGCTTGCAAATTTTGCAAGGAAGAATGATTTTCAAATATCCATTTCCTCAAACTCACCTGAAGCTGCCCGGGTTAGTTTCAAACTTGGCATCAAACATTACATATACGGCGATTCTCCGCATGGTGTTGCTCCAAACAAGCTTGCTTCGCCACTCGCAACCAAACTTTTCACCCCTTTCGTGATCCCAAAGAATAAGTGGACACAGTTTGGGCTGAAAAGCGAGCAAGTGATCCAATATAGGGCGCTGGATCCGTGGTGCTGGTTGATCGGGAAGTGGGAAAGCCTTGTTGCAAAACGAAGAAGGAAGCTCGGAAGAAATGAAAAGAAGGAGAAACAGCGCGTCTTCATTAGGATGGAAGAGTGGTTCGCTACCTATCTCAAGAGAGATAGGGGAATTTCAAAAGTTCTCGAGAGATTGGTCGAGACCATAGAAAAAGCTGGAGATTTCGAAATTTTATTGGTTCCGAGATATGAAGGCCAACGCGAGTGGGCAAGAAAGGAATTTGGTGATAGGTGCGTTGTCCCTGATTCCGCAATTTATGGAGCGGAGACAATCGCTGAGATGGATCTGGTTATCGGCGGTGGTGGAACAATGACTCAGGAAGCCGCCCTGCTGGGAGTCCCAAACATTTCTTATTTCCCCTCAGTGAAGTTGGATGTTTTCGAAAATTTTTACTTTCCAAGGAGGCTGAGCAAGAAAGCTGTCAATCCTAAAGGGCTCATAAATTCAGTGAGAAATATGCTTAGAAATATAGATGATGAAAATAAATCCTATCTTGAGAGAGCAGAAAAGGAAACACGAGATTTTGAAGATCCATCATCAGTCATTTTTGAAAACATTGAACTATAAAGAAAAGCAGGGCGCCCTGTTTTGGGGGGGGGTCCTTTTGGAACATATTCGTGTCCGAGTTGGATAATTCATATTTGTTCGTCAATTCAAGCGTACCAGCTAAAAATATCGCAAGGAAGTTGAAGAAGCTCTTTCGAGTTTGAGATTTTTAAGAGCAAAAAAGGGAAAGAAAGTCCTTGAAGCGAGTACTCGTCACTGGAGCTGGTGGAAGCGCGGGAATAAATTTTGTCAAGTCTCTTCGCATGGCTCAGGAAGAAATGTGGATAGCTGGAACTGACGCTAATCGCTACTTCCTAGAGCTTCCGCCGTTAGACGCAAGGTACATAGTCCCCAGAGCAAAAGACGTTGAAAGATACATAGCGGCCCTCAATAGGGTAATTGCAAAAGAAAGAATAGACTTCCTGCACCCACAACCTGATATCGAGGTCGAAGTCATAAGCGAAAACCGAGAGAAACTCAACGTAAGAACATTCCTACCGTCAAAAGACGCGGTTAGGATCTGCCATGACAAGTTTGAATCGAACAAGGTCTTCAGAAATGCTGGAGTACCTGTTCCAAAGTCGAGCAAGCTCGAAAGCGAAGACTCACTTTCAGAATCTCTAGAAGAAGTTGGTCTGCCTGCGTGGATAAGGACGAGAGATCCACGCTATTCATTCGCGATGAGGGTAGAAACAAAAGAGCAGGCTAGGCTGTGGATTGATTTTTGGCTCAGCAAATCAAACGGGGAACTCAAGTGGGAGGATTTCACGGTTAACGAGTATCTTCCTGGCAGAGTAATCGGATGGCAGAGTATCTGGAAAGATGGAGAGCTAATCACATGCCAGGGAAGAGTAAGACTCGAGTGGTTCAAGACTAGCCCTGTCTCGCCAACGGGGGCAGGCACTTCAGCCGTTCAAATGACGATATCTCATAAGCTCCTAGACGAAATTGCAACCAGGGCAGTGAGGGCAGTTGACAAAAAGCCCAACGGTGTTCTCTCAGTCGATCTTGTGGAAGACGCAAAGGGAAACATGTGTGTAACTGAGATCAACTTGGGACGCTTTTACACGACTTGCCTTTTCTTCCCTGCTTGCGGGGTCAACGTTCCTTACATATACCTCCTCTGTGCATTCGGCGAAATGAATTTTCAAGTTGAAAAGTTCAGCCCAATACCAGATGGCTACTATTGGATAAGGAATCTCGATGCGGATCCTGTTTTGGTAAAAGGGGAAAAGTGGAGGAGCATCGAGGCCTGAGGAAGCATATGTTCCTTCTACCCCAGAAAGTACGCCTAGTGATGTTCGATCTCTTTGATACTCTGGTTGAGATGGAAATCGATTATGAAAAGATAAGAGAGGAAGTCAAGTCGCTATTTGTTCGGTCAGATTCTAGCTTTGCGTCATGGTCTTTTCGACCCATCTTCCCGAGTATAGAAAAAGCCGCTGCGATGAGTAGCTTAGACAAGGGAGTAGCCCTACGACTCATAAATGAGAGAGAGAATCTCGGCTGCGAGACTGCCAAGCCAAAGCCGGGGGCAAGAGAGACAATCGAATACTTGAAACTGAAGGGAATATACTTCGGAGTCTTTTCGAGAATGAATAGCGAGGGAACAAAGAAATCGCTTGAAAAAGCTGGACTTTCTGGATTTTCAATAGTTCTTGGTAGAGAAGACGCTCCAGCTTTTAAACCGGATCCGGCCCAGGTAAATTTGGCACTCGCCTCACTTTCTGTGAACTCAAAGGAGACGATTGTTGTCGGGGACCATCCTTACGACATAATTGCAGGTAAGGGGGCTGGCGCTTTCACTGTTGGTGTTCTAACTGGAGAACCTTCTTATCAGGATCTCAAAGAAGCAGGAGCTGATCTTGTTGTCAAAGACCTTTATGAATTCCTAGGGAGGCTCAAAGATGCCTATAATTGACTCTCACTGCTTCATAGGCAGATGGGTGGACGAGAATGTCCACTCTAGCACGAAAGAGCTCCTGGATTCTATGAAGAAGACTGGTGTATCCAGATCGGTTGTCATGACCACAAACAGGGGATGCAACAGCTACGTAAGGAAGATAGTTCGGAATCATCTCAAAAGTTTCTTCTTTGCTTATTGGTTTGACCCCAGACTGCCTTCAAGTTTGCCGAATCTCAAGCACTTTCACGAGCTCGGAGAAGTTGCTCTTGTTAAGGTCCATCCCTCGCATCTCCGGGTAAGGCTCGACGACGAAAGGATGAAGCCAGTCTTAGAGTTTTGCAGTGAGACCCGTCTTCCTCTCTTGGTTCATTGTGGGAGGTGGGTAGAGATGTCGGGTTACAAGATAGCGCTCAAGATGGCTGAAAAGTTCCCAAGACTCAATTTCTTTCTAGCTCACATGGGAGGCGTGGATAGGACGCTAAGGATGAAAACAATAAAGGAGGTCTACGAAAGGAGCATCACAAACGCTTACCTTGTGACATCCGGTCCCATCTCAACAAAGAAAGGAGTGGACTTGCTTTACGCACCCAGGACTTGTCCGCCTGAGATAATTGAGTTCGCAGTAGATCGAGTAGGATCAGATCATGTAGTATTTGGAAGCGATTTCCCATTCGGACTACAATCAGAGATTTTGAAGTGTATTGAGCTAGCCAAAGTGACAGGATGGCAGCGCGAAGACATGCTTTGGAGGAATGCAGCCAGGCTACTTTTTGGCCGAAGATTGGAGAAGCCTAGCAAAGCGCTCTGATTTCTTTCTGACTACAAAAAGAGGAGAATTAGGCCACCTTGGCGATCGGAGTCTTTGTTGCAACCAGGCCAGACATAATCAAGCTCACGCCAGTGATAAGGCGCATGAAGGAAGAAAGTCTCCCCTTTGTTCTAATCCACACTGGGCAACATTACGATGCGAATATGTCTGACAACTTCTTCGGAGAATTGAAGCTTCCTCAGCCGGATTCATTCTTGGGAGCAAAACCTGAGACGGCTTCGGATGTGAGTGACCTAATTCCCCGGATTACAAACTTTCTCAAGAAAAATCCGCTAGATGCGGTTACGGTCCTTGGAGACACAAATTCTGCTATGACGGTAGCAGTTTCAGCATGCATATTATTCCTACCTGTCATCCACATAGAGGCAGGTTGCCGTAGTTTCGATCGAAGAATGCCAGAAGAGATAAATCGCGTTTTGATAGCGGACTGTGCAGATCTTCATTTTGCTCCCACAAGACAGTGTTTGAAAAATCTTATCGAAGAAAAAGTCCCCGGTGAAGCTTTGTTCTCGGGACATCCCATCGTCGAACTCGTTGAAGAGCTCAAGCCTCGTATAGAAAGGCTCGGCAGGCCTCAAGGGCTCGACCAGGAGTTCGTGATTCTCACACTTCACAGACCTGAAAATTCGGACGATAAGGAAAAACTTGGCTTCATACTTCGGTCATTTGGGAGAATCCAAATGCCTGTCATCTTTCCCGTTCACCCAAGAACACAAAAAAACCTGAAACTCTTTGGCCTCTACGACAAGGTTCCAAAGAATGTTCAACTGGTCGAACCTCTGGGGTATCTAGAAATGCTTCGTCACATACGATACGCTCATTTTGTTGCGACCGACTCGGGAGGAGTGCAACAAGAAGCTTTTCTTTTGGGGACACCATGCCTTACGATTCGTCGGACATTCGATTGGCCGGAAACTCTGGAGGCGGGCATCAACTTTCTTGCGAATCCTGAAATGCCTGGATTTGAAGACACAATTGTCGCGATTGCAAACGCAGCGGATTCTATCAGGATGAGATTCAAGAATGTCGAAAACATATTTGGTGGGACAAATGCGTCAAAGATCATAGTTGATAAGATAAAGCAGCAACAATTCTTCAGGGACTCTTCTTTGTAGAACATGCTCAGTATTAACAGAGATTTGCAAGAACAGCCTGAGACTATAAGTACACAAAACCTAAAGGGGTGGATTTGCCACTCCATGATCCTGTTTTTTGGAGTTCACAGAGTCTAGGGTACTCTCCCCTTTTTTCCTGCGAAACAAAGAGGTGATAGCTTGAGCATGGGTGTTTCTGAAGACACAAAGAGATTGGAGAACTCGGGCAACCAAGGGCGACGAACGACTCAAGAGGTGCACAAGCACATACGAGGTAGAGGAGTTATCGGCAATATAGCTCTCGGAATGACTGATGGGCTCGTGACCAACTTGGCATTTCTTGCTGGTTTCGCGGGCGCAAACTACGGTGTGTCTGTGATACGCTTCGCAGGTCTTGCAGCAATGCTTGCTGGAGGCGTGTCGATGTCTTTCGGAGGATTCCTCGCGGCAAGATCTGAAAGGGATCTCTTTCGTTCGGACGTCAAACGTGAAGCCCACGAAATCGAATACGAGCCCGAAGAAGAGAAATCAGAACTCAAAAATTTCTACATCGAAAAGGGGCTCACTGATAAAGAGGCGACTCTCGTGGTTGAGAGAATAGCTCAAGACAAGACAGTCTGGCTTCAAGATATTCTAACTCATGAGCTTCACCTCGACGAAAAGAAGCTAGAGAATCCAGTAAAGATTGCTTTGGTTACGGGGCTTTCCTTTGTAATTGGGGCATTCGTTCCTCTGAGCGCATATCTTCTGAATCTCTCAAGGACGCTGTCAATAGAATTATCCATCGTTTCGTCTCTTATCTTTCTCTTCGTGGCGGGATGGTGGAAAGGCCATTTGATCAAGGGCAAAGCGTGGAAGAGCGGCTTTGAGATGCTGGGGGTCGGAATCGTTGCCTCAGCGCTTCTATATCTGATTGGCACTCTTCTAGGCTTTGTCTAGTAGCTCACGCGAGCTCGAACATTCCTGTTCGTCCGTCATATTTCAGAAGCTTCGCGTATATTGCCCAATGGATCAAAAGAGCTTGCACTAGCGCCTCGTTCATCTCCGGCGAGTGATGCCAAGACAACCCCTTTGAAAACAAAGCATCTGAAACTTCTCTAGCCGACACTGATTTCTTTTGATTACACAGTTCAACAGCAGTCTTGAAGGGCTCTATCTTTGCTAGGATATCCTTAACGAGCCTTACTTTGTTTCTTGAGGTCTTCTGAAACTTCGAGCCAAATTCTGTGAGATAAACATCACCCTTTTCAACTCTCACCAGACCAAGCATCTCAGCAGTGTCGAGAATTGGAAGAAGTGTCTCAATATTTGCCGAGAATTCATCCGCAAGCTTCGAAACATCGATTGATGACCCGAGTCCACCTGTTACCTCGACTAGCCCTATTACTTGACCTGCTCTCACATTCGCAGGCATCATTGGAGGACGAATACTTGAGCTTGCATTGTTTCCTTGCGAAGCTCCTGAATTTTCACCAGCCTCATTCTTTTCTGAGCTTTGGACTCCCTCGCGCGAAGACGTGTGAATTGAGTCATTTGGTTTTGTCATGAATCGAGAACCCTCTCTCCTTTCTCAACATCAAGGCGAGCTAAGCAAGCAACGAGTAAAGCTTGTCCACCCATTGGAAGAATTCTTGTGACTTTTTATTTCTAGGTCTTGGCAGATCAAGCTTTAGATCGGCCACAACGTGGGCAGGGCGAGCTGAAAGCACCACGACCTTATCAGAAAGCTCCACTATTTCTTCAACGTTGTGGCTCACCATCAGAACGGTCTGGATTGGCGAAGTTGGGTTGATTAATAATGAGTATATCTCCTTCCTCAGGTGCTCTGCAGTGAGATTGTCTAATGAGCTGAAAGGCTCATCCATCAGCAAAACTTCCGGTTCAAGAGCAAGTGCTCTCGCAACACCTACTCTTTGTTTCATTCCACCAGAGAGCTCGCCCGGGTAGACATTTTCGAACCCACTGAGGCCCGTCTCGTCGAGCGCCTTAAGCGCTCTATTCTTCTTTTCCTCCTCTGTGAGATCTTGTCTTGAGGAAAGTCCAAACATCACATTTTCCAGGGCAGTCCGCCATGGAAGCAAAACAAAATTTTGGAATATCATCGCGATTTGAGTAGTAGGCTTTGTGACAGGCTGCTCCTTGAATTTGACAACCCCTGAGGTAGGTTTGCTCAGTCCTGCGATGATCCGAAGTAGCGATGATTTCCCGCAGCCTGACGGCCCAGTTATCGTAACGAACTCGTTTTTGTAAGCAGTCAGCGAAACGTCTACGAGGACAGGTAGCTGCTCCTTTTCCTTTCTGTAGTCTAGGCTCACATGTTCAACCGAGATTATCGGGATTTCAAGATCTGATTGCCCACGCGCTGTTATTTCTTGTCTTTTTGCAGTGTCGATTTCCAGTGCTTTCCACACCTCCGTGGTTTGAGAGAATTCAATCTCCTGACTTGAGATATTGACTTCTTGTTGCTTCATCGATCATCTGAATTATCACATTCGATTCCTATTTCGAAGCAAAATCAAAGAGGGAAAAGAAAAGAATAGAATGAATTTTGTTTCTTTTTGTCATGCGACTTTGCGTTATAATCATCTGTTGTAGGTGTACTTCTTCGTGACATAATGATATATGCGCCGCCATACAGTCAGATTGAATGCAACTATGATCGCAGTCATGGATAATATCGCAAGAGTGAGAGTCAATAAGTCGCCGCTGTTTGCAGCGATTACAATGATCTTTCCGATCCCGATGCTCACCTGTGTAACTGGTTGAGTCCTGTTAAAGGGGACAAAATACTCAGCAACTATGAGTGTGTTCCACGCAGCTCCCACAGCAGTGATCGAGCCTGTCACGAAAGCGGTCATTACAGAGGGGATGTAGATATTCCTCCATGCACTCCATTTCGACACATTGAATTCCTTCCTAAGCTCCCAAAGCTCGTTAGGGAGTGACCTTATTCCTCCCATGACATTGAATATGATGTACCAGATCATCCCCAGAAAGATTATGATGGCAGCTACGACCTCTCCAGACCTCGCAGCGGCTACTATGATCACTGGGAGAAGTATCGGCGCAGGTATCGAGGCAACAACTTCTAGAATCGGAGACAGGGCCTCGTAAAGCTCCTTTCTCAGCCCGATAGCAATGCCTGCAGGCAAAGCTACTGCGGAGCATATGAAGTACACGTACCAGACCCGCAAGAATGATACAGCAAGACCTGCCAAAACTGTTCCTTCGGCGCTCGCAAGACGTGAGAGAGAAGGAAGAGCGATCCTAACCCCCGAACTCGCAATTGCTCCAGCCTCGAAGGCCGCAAAGATTGCGACGAGTATCAATATCGCATACTTGATTCCTCGTCTGAATCTAGTGAGCGACGAACTGAATCTAGTCACGCCCCTGTCATGGGTAAACAGGAAGAGTTTCGAAATGCTTCTGTGATTAACCCAAGAATAGAATCTCATTAGGGGATCTTTTTTGGCCGCTCTTGGCTCTTCAACAAACTTGTACCTCTCAGCCCAAATAGCAAACTCTCTCAAGAATACAAATTGCCAAATAACTACTGCAATGATGAGGGCGACGACCGAATAAATGTAACCGGTTATGTTGTTGTCGATGTAATAGAAGGTCATTGTTGCCACCCCTATTCCGTAATTGACCTGACAGCTCGGGCTGCATTGTCCTTGGCCAAGAGTCAAGATTTCGCTGGAAACAAGATAGAAGAGTCCAACAGCCCAGGAGGTCTGAGTATTGTATGCTATTCTGCTCATTGATGCCGGTATGTAGAGCGAAGTAATGCGCTGCCAAGTAGAAGTATTTGACATTGAAGAAAGGTCAATGTAATCTTGCGGAATTGATTTTACAGCTTCGTAGACTCCAAAAGCGATGTTCCAAGACATGCTCGTGAAAATCAGTATTATTACGGCTAGGTTCACTCCGAGCTGACCCGGGATTACAGCTATGATGCCCAATATCACGAGAGGAAAGAAACCAAGTATGGGGATCGATTGAAAAACATCGAGAAGAGGAATGATGATCGATTCTGCTCTTTTGTTTCTTGCCGCAAGGATTCCCACCACAAGGCTGAAAGCTATGCTCAGAAGGAGAGCAGCTATCATTCTGATCCATGAGAAAATAATGTCAATAGTGATCTCGAGCAAGCTGAAGGTTGCCAATTAAACTCCAAGCCTCTCGCTTGTTTCAAATCGATTGATTTAGTCAATCCGGCTAGTGCATGCAAAGAACTCGGATTCTGTCGGAAGGGCGGCTAAATCTTATTTTTGCCGAGAACCAAGGGCATCTTTGTTTACACCTTGAAGTTATTGGAAACGAATCGAGAGAGAGATAGATGCAACAAAAAGTAAAACAATATGGCAGCCCGTTAGATTGTAATTGTTTCTTCCTATTCGAACTGAAATGGAGAAAGTGAAAAGCAAATGATTTAGGGATTTTGGATTGCAGGGCCATCTTCCCGATTCTTACACAACAATAGCACTACCATAAAGGAAGTCGCGCAAGAAACTGATTGGGATGTATCAACCTTTCATTGTTTTTTTGTTTCTTGAGAAGATAGTTTTGATTGAGATGACATCCCCATCTCGGGATGTTCTCCCGCCATTGTATCTTCTGAGGCTAAAGAGATTAGAATCTTAACTTTCTTCTGGTAGGAGCTCGCTTTATCAGTAAGCTTGAGCCATCTTGGATAGTCCGCTGATGAGTCGGCTAGCAAGAGAAGTATGTCTACAACTTTCAGGTATTTCTCGATGGCAAGAGAGTACTCCTTTTCTTTTTCGAACTTCTCGGCCAGTGAAAGATAAGTAATCCCAAGCTGCTCGAGTTTCTTTGATCTTTCAGGATCCATACTCGTTTTCTCCAAAGTCATTCCTTCTCTTGAGAAGCTCTGAAAAGATGCAAGTGATCTTTCACGAAAGAAAGCAACTGTCAGATCAGTTGCACCTATAGACCGAATCTTGCTAGCTAGGTGGTGATACAAATAATGAGATAGATCCAAATTTGTGGGCGAGGTTTGCTTTGTCTCTTAGCCCCGAGCCATTCATAGGCTCCTAGGAGATTAAAGCAGGACGAAGAGCTTGTAGCGAAAATTTCGAATCAACCTTGTCTCGCATCTCGAGTGAATAGGGAAATAGTCGTGATCGGAAACTTCATTTCGCTTCTTTGAGTGTTATTTTGAAGAACTGCAATCCCAGGATGCTTTGTGCACAATTTAGTTCGTTTTCCCTTCCATAGCTCTTGTTAAGTTATGCAATTTTGTTTAGCAGACGTGATATTTCTTATCTCTACGGTGAAG
>CADDZS010000047.1 GCA_902812485.1 archaeon | reverse complement strand
TCCTCGAGTGCAACAGAGACGCAGGTAAAAATCGGAGTCTCAAGCTGAGTGTACCTGCTCGCGTCGCTTGATCTCAATTCCATTACAAGCTCGAGGAAATCGCTAGGATTGTTGCTTTCGAAGGAGAGGACAAATTCCTGGTCATCTAATCCAAAGGAGTAAGAGGTGTTGATCTTCACCGTGGGATACTTGTGTCCGATCCTTACGTGTTCCATCATCATCCTCCTCCGCTCTTCCATCGGAAGAGTGTACCACTCCCTCTTCTTCACAAACGGGTATACGAATAGATACCTCGCATCACCTGGCACTCTCCTGAGAGAATCTCCCTCCTGCCCCGGATGTCTGTGCTCCCTAACGTATTCAGATTTCCTCGTCATTGAAAGGTAAGAGTATGGAGTAGAGACGAACTTTCCAATCGCGCTTTTGAAAATCTCCGAGATGAGTCCTTGAAAATCTTCTAGTTTCTCAGAAATTGTCCATAGCATGAAATCGCAATCTCCCCTTGTCCCAAATAGCGAAAAAGGCTTCACAATCATTCGCTCCGAATATTCTTTGACGATCTTTCGAAAAGACTCCTTAGCACTCATACGCTCTTCATCAGACGCAGATCTCCAAGAGGGTAGAATCTTGAAGAAGGTGTACTTCAAGAACTGTCTTCCTTCGCGCAGTTCTTCAAGAGTTGACTCTCTCGATGCTGTTCGTTCTCTACTTGCAGCTGCTTCGGCTTGTGCAGTCTCCATCTCGTATTTTCACTCTCCCTATTCTTCAGGTGTTCAATCTTTTTCCCTATCTCATGTTTTCACACTGGGTTTGCGCGAAAGAATCTTAGCATAGTCCTTCGCGAAATAGGTTATCAGAATATCAGCACCAGCTCTCTTGATCGAGTAAAAAGTCTCGAGCATTGCCTTTTCTCCATCCAACCAGCCCTTGGCAGAGGCAGCTTTGATCATTGAATACTCGCCGCTAACCTGATACGCAGCGACTGGAAGATCGACCCTCTCCCTCACAGCTCTAATCACATCTAGATAAGGAAGAGCTGGTTTCACCATCAAAATATCTGCTCCCTCCTCAGCATCGATTACTGCCTCTCTTACTGCTTCCCTCAAGTTTCTTGGATCCATCTGATAGCTTGACCTGTCTCCAAAACTCGGAGAAGAACTGGCAGCTTCCCGGAATGGCCCGTAAAAGCAAGACGAAAACTTTGTAGAATAAGACATAATGACAGTGTTGATAAAACCTGATTCGTCTAAACCCTTCCTTATCGCGGCTACTTGGTGGTCGATCATTGCGCTCGGCGCTACAACATCTGCTCCCGCTTCTGCCTGACTCACAGCAATCTTTGCAAGAATTTTTGCGGTCTCGTCATTTTCGACATACCCACTTCGGTCGAGAACTCCGCAATGCCCATGATCCGTGTATTCGCACATGCAAACGTCGCAGATCACAATCAAATCAGAGGAGGATCGCTTTATCTGTCGAACTGCCTTCTGGATCACCCCATCTTCTATGTAAGCCCCGCTCCCTAGTGGATCCTTATTCGCGGGAATCCCGAAGAGTAGAATAGACTTGATCCCAAGTTCTTTGATTTCCTCAACCTCCCTTTCTAGAGGTTTGCCCAGAGAATATCGAAAGATCCCGGGCATTGATTCGATAGGTTCCTTCTCGCTTCTTTCCGAGCCTTTGTATGATCGATTGTCTTCTTCTCCCTCCTTCACGAAGATAGGAGCAACTATATGCTCAAGATCAAAGGCGATTGTTTCAGACACAAGAGATCTCATTGCTTTTGAGATACGAGTTCTTCTGAGTCTGCTTTCTCCGTGAGAAGCTAGAAGGGATGAGACTGCCCCTCTTCTTCCCTCTGTCTTTGTTCTTTGCTGTTGTTGTTCGGATATGACTAGTCTATCCATCTTCAGGTTCTCGCCGCCTACATCTCAAATAGTATCTAAAGACTCAGCTATTTCCGTTTTCGTTCACCGAATAGTTTGCGTTGGATTGGGCCTGCTTGTATAATACTCGACAATTGATTGTACTAATCCATCTATTGTATGAACTTTCGCCACAGTGTTTACCCTGAAACCTCTCTCAAGGGCTCTTTTCGCGGTCACTGGACCTATGCAATGAACGGCTACTTCCTCCTTCCTCAAATCTTCGCCCGACAATCCGGCCTCTACAAGCGAGTCCACACTCGAGGGACTTGCAAAGGTCAAATCTGTAACTCCATTCACCTCGATCTGAGGATATCCATTGCCGCCGTGAGTTGGAGATGTCCTGTAAGAGGAGACTTCAATTACCTTATCGGCTCCATGCTCAGAAAAGATAGGACCGATTCTCCTCTCAGCGTTCTCGGCCCTTACTATGAGTATCTTCTTCGAACGAACATCAAATTTCTCGCAAAGCTCTAATGCAAGATTCTCTGTGACAAAGTTTTTCGGAACAAATGAAGCTTCGATTCCAGTCTCTTCTTTTAGGGCAGTAGCCGTCCCAGGGCCTATGCAAGCAAATTTCGCTTTCCCGAATCTTTTATTTTCATTCCTAGCCACCAAGGTAACTGAGCCATCAGATTTCTCCCTGAGCCGTTTGAAAAAGGTACGCACGCCGCTTGCGCTTGTAAAAAGTATCCAGTCAAATTCAGATATACTCTTTATCGCTTTGTCAAGTTGCTCAAGGTTCGAAGGAGGATTAATTTCAATGGAAGGGAAATCAACAACGCTCGCTCCGAGTTGCTCAAGCTTGTTTTTCAACACAATGTTCCCTTCACTAGTGCGTGTCAGAAGAATCTTCCTACCTTCAAGCGGCGGATTTGAATGGATTTCTCTCAAACGATTCGAGCCCACCATTCTTAGCGGAGAGATCCTTTCGATCAAGTGAGAAGTGATTTGATCCTTCTTCCAAGCTCACTGCCCAAGGCCTCTGGATCTTCAAGCTTTTTTGATTCGAGACTATCTCTTATAATGAACGCATGTTGCGAGGTTTCATCGCTGCAAGCCCACTGGTTTGCGGCCATTCCCTCAAGGACGATGATTCTTTCCCTTCCTCCCCGAATTGTCGCGAGCGCAGCTACTGGAGTATTGCAACCACCGCCAAGCTCACGTGAAAAAGCTCTTTCCGCAGTCACTGCGATTCTGGTTTCTTTGTGATCTATTCTTGAAACTAGCTCCATCATCTTGGTGTCATCTGCCCTAACTGACACAGCAAGGCAACCCTGACCAGCTGCGGGTAATACAATCTCCTTGGGTATTACCTGATCTATTTCTCCTCCAAGCCCAAGTCTTCGGAGACCTGCCTCAGCGAGGACAATGGCATCAAGGTTGCTTTCGCTCAAGTTAGAAGAGGAGGCATTTCGCAGCTTATTAATTCGCGTCTGAACGTTACCGTGAATATCTACAATTTTCAGATCTGGGCGATATGCCTTGATCTGAATCTTCCTGCGAAGGCTACTTGTCCCAATCGTTGCGCCCTCCTTGAGAGCTTGGAGACCTCGATTCCCTTTGTTGTTCCAATTCTCTTTCCTGCTTCTTTCTCTCAAAATCAGGGCATCAAAGGGGGAATCCCTCTCCGGGTATGCGCCGATTGCAATTTTTCTCTTACTTCGAGTGTCTTCGATGGGGACGTCTTTCAAACTGTGAACCGCAATGTCAATCTCTCCTCTTAACAGTGCATCATCAATCGCACGGGTAAAGTCGGCCTTACCACTGAGCTTTCTTCTAAAACTGCGCGATCGAACATCTCCCGCGGTCAATATCTTCTTTATTTCAAACACAAAAGGGGTGTCTGTTGTCTTGCCCTTTTCCTTCTCAGTTGCTAATGCCCTAGTCTTTCGTAAGCCGAGCTTTCGCACAAGCAGATCTATGACAATCTGAGTTTGAGCAAGCGCAAGAGGGCTTACGCGCGAGCCGACGATTATTACTTTTCTATCAAGCACCAGAATTCATCCACATTTTTCTACCCTGATTTTTTTTGAGGAAAGACAAGGAAAGGGCAGACAGTACAAGGCGGAAAAACACAATTAATTCTTTCTGGTTAAATTTGAGAACTTGTCCCTCTTTCATTTTCCTTTCTAAAGGTAAAGGTTCGCAACATGCGATCATCGTCATTGTTCTTACCCTTATTTTCTTCTTCTTCTTCTTCCTCGCCTTGCAGATCAAGGCCGAAAAGATTTGCCATCGACGAAGCAAGCACCTTTGATTTTTGAGAATCTTCTCCGCGGGCAGCCTCTTTAAGTCGAACAGTAGGCTCGTGTAATAGACGGCGAACTATTCGTTCCGACATGACTTCCATAACCTTCTTCTCCGAAGGCTCAAGCTCAGGAACTCTCGAAAGCGCATTTCGAAGTTCTTCGAGTCTTATGCTTTCGGCCTTCCTTCGAAGCGCGTTCATAAGGGGAGTAAGCTGCGAGGTTTCCCTCAACCATGAAATGAATTCTTCGCATCTTGCAGATATCGAATTGCGAATCAATTGTAGTTGCTGAGCTCTCTCCTTCTCTGTGAGAGTGTTCTGATCTGAAACTGAGATTTTCTCTCTAAGATCGTCGATATTGTAGAGAATTACACGCTGGGAGTAGTCTGCGAGTTTGGGATCCACGTTTCTTGGGACAGAGATGTCAATTATCAAAAGGCGAGAATCATTTGACTTCGAGTTTTGAAGATAAGGTTCGAGCTCCGCTACGGAGAGAATGTACGAATCCGAAGACGTTGCGGTGATCACCACATCTATCTTAGTGCTTGCAAAAGTCTCCGCAAGCTGAGATAAGTGAACAACACGATCCGCCTTTATTACTTCCTTGTTGTTCGATGCGCTTCTTGCCGCAACTATCACTTCGCCAAAGTGAGATCTCCTCAAAGATTCTATCGCGAGCTTGATCATTTTGCCAGAGCCGATGAGTAGTAGGTTTGGTTTTCTTTGGCCTGGCCTTGCAGCTTCGCTCTTTGTTTTGAAGTGTTCATCGATTATGTCAAGAACTGAAAGACTAATCGAATTTCGAAAGCCGTTTGTAAATTTGGGATAAGACTCTCTGATCTCTCTCCCAGTCGAAGCCGCTTTTGAGAAGAGTCTCAGAAGGATCTGACCTCCCAAGCCGGATTCGTACGCTCGCTTTGCCGCTTCCGAGACTTGCAAAAGGATCTGGGCTTCTCCCAAGACAAGAGAATCAAGACCCGAGGCGACTTCAAAGAGGTGTTCTATAGCTGAGCGATCGGAGTAGTGATAAAATCCAGAGCCATCGCCCGGCTCTCTTTCTTGCAAAAGTTCAGAAAACAAATTAGCAACTTTCCCAAGTGGGGAGCCAAGACCTTCTCCCGCAAGGTAAACTTCGATCCTGTTGCAAGTAGACAAAAGAACTAGCTCTGTAGCTTCCTTTTCGCCTAGCTCGCCTTTCAGTTTCAAAAGTCGATCGAGTGTGATTGCCTTTGCGAGTTTCTCTCTCTTGGAGATCGGCGCCGTTTTGAAATTGGAGCCAACCACAGCGACATGCGTGTTGACGTCTCGTAAAAAGGAGGATTCGTTCGATAGAAGAGATTTCAGAGATGAACGGCCTTCGTTGATAGGCTTTGGAATCTGGGCTCCAACGATCTCCAAATTATTGTCACCTCGACGCAATCCAAAGCTCAAGTGGGAAAGAGGTCAAATTGAAGCTCCCGTCCATTGCCACTGAAATAATCCAGGCGCTCAGCTGTACAGGAAGGAGTACCGAAACAAATTAAGCGTTGCGCCAGAGAACATATTTCGTCAAATGAGGAGGTTCGTTCTTTCTCCTTCCTAACTTCATCTAGGACGAAAATGCAAAGGAATCTATAGATTGTTTCGTAAGGCGATTGAATTTGTTATAAAAAAGCTACTGTTATTTGGCCAGCGATTGCCGATGTAAGGCAAAAGTCCACAGTATCGACCGAACACAGCGAAAACAAAGTAGTTCCTTTAGGAGAGAAAGGAGAATTTGAAAGGACTAACGACCAGAGTTTCCGCATGGGAAAAGACTCATTCTGCATAAAATCTTATCAGCAACATGAAGCCTTCCATTAGCTCATGAGCTTGCTCTTGCAACGTTTGTCTAGAGACTTCATGAGGGAGATTGGGGAGAAATCGAGGAGCGTCTATGAACTACTGCTACCTCCAGTTGACATGTTCGAAGATGGATCGGATCTTGTGATAATGCTGGACATGCCCGGTTTTGATAAAGACAAAATAAAAACTCGACTTAGCGGGGAAAACACGCTAGTTGTCACCGCCAAACGCGATCCTACTGAGCACGATGGCCCAACCTACTGGGAGCAACGCCCACTTTCGATTCGCAAGAGAATTCCACTACCCGTCAAAGTTCAATACGAAGAGGGAAACGAGGAAGGTGAGGGCGAAGAAGAAGGTAAGGGTGGCTATTCCGCACCGTCTGCAAAGTACGAAAATGGTGTGCTAACTGTGAGACTACCCGTCAAAGGGGTCGGAAAGATTAAGGTTCAGTAGGAATAGAGCACACAAATCTCAATTCTTCACCTCTCTTCGCAAGAGCTAACTAGAGCAAAGTTATTCCCTAAAAAGGCCTAGAATGGGTTCTTCTTCTCCTCCTTTTTTCCAAAAGGAGATGTACGATTTTTTGTCGAGTTTCAATTTTTTCCCAACTGGATTGTCTTCTTTTAAACTGTTAGAATCTACTTCCAATGGCAGCTGCTATCAAAAATACAAGAGAGATCGCAAGACCTACTCTTGCAAATCCGCTGTTGAAAAAGTATATCGAGATTGCAGCTCCAGAGACTCCAAATCCTCCAAGGACTCCAATGATGAATCCTCTTCCAGTTCCACGCCTTCTTCTCCCTCCTCCTCCGCCACCACCGTTTGGATAGAGAAAGCCAGAACCTGCTCCTTGGTTTTCAAGAAAGCTCTTGAGCATTGGTGCAATCTCAATGGAAGCATTGATCGCTTGCGTAATCTTGTTCCATTCCTGTTTGAGTTCTTCGACTGTCGCTTCACGAACCAACCCTTCTTCTTCGAGAAGGCCGCCCAGAATCTTGACAAATCGGAAGTTTGGATCGAGGCGAAGACATACTCCCTCCAAAATTGAAAGCATTCTCATATAGAGAACCAGGTTCTTTGGAAGTTTGAAAGGGAACTGGTATATCGTGCGGTTTGCGATTTCCATAAGGGCCCTGACCTCCGTTTCCTCGACCTTCCTTCCCTGCATGTCAGCAAAGGCAAGCTCCACTCCCCTCTTGATAACATATCTATTCGCAAAAGGCTGTAGTACTCCAAGCTCGAGCATAATGTCTATGATTCTGGTCGAATCATAATCTGCAAGAGCAGTGTAAAATCTGACTAGCCTCGTCCTCGTCTCTTGATCGAGCCTCCCAACCATGCCATAATCGTAGAGCACAATCTTTCCCTCGGGAGTAATGGCAATGTTCCCGGGATGGGGGTCTGCATGGAAGACATCTTGACTCAGAAGCATTCGAAAGAATAGTTTCGCCACCCGCCTTGCAATTTTCTTCCTGTCTAGCCCGGCCCTGTCAAGTGCAGATACGTCGCTTACCTTGATTCCGGGCTCAAAAGCAAGAACAAGCACTCTTTCGCTCGAAATCTCAGGAAAAACATCCGGGACCACAACATCTCTCTCGGCCCTCAAATTCTTCTTTATTGTGAGAAGGTTCCGTGCTTCGAGTTTGTAGTTCATCTCCTCCTGCACTGTCTCAGAGAATTGATCTACAACTGATTGCGCACTGAATCGAAGGGAAGGATCTATGAAGCGTCCAACAAGAGGAACTAGTCTCTGGAGGACTTTTGTGTCGATGCTCACTCTCTCATGTATGCCTGGACGGTTGACCTTGACCACCACTTCTCGGCCCTTGTACCTCGCTCTGTAAACTTGCCCAAGACTTGCACCAGTTACAGCATTTGAATCAAAGTCGTCGAATACTTCTTCGATTCTTCCCCCAATTTCCTTCTCTATCATATCTTTCACCGTAGAGAAGGGAGCTGGAGGGACTTCATCCTGCAGTTTGGCGAATTCTTCGATGTAAGGTTGAGGAAGTATGTCAGGCCGTACAGATAGGAGCTGCCCTAATTTTATGAAAGCAGGCCCAAGATCTACAAAGGCGTTTATTGCTTTGACTGCGTGTTTTCGATATTTTTCAGGATGAGGTATCTTTCCTTCAGCATCTTTGATCTCCCTCCTATCGCGTCTGTATCGGATCACAACTGGCGCAAATCTGATAACGACTTGAAGCAGCCTGCGAGTTTCGGGTTTTATGATTTGCATTCCAAATCAAAAGATCAAGAAAAGACTAGTATTTGTCTTTGTCCGCCTTGCAAAGTCTTGTGAAGGGAGAATGGCTCTCCATTCTTTTCTTTCATTTTTCTATTCTTAGAAACCTAGAAGCAAACGCTTGATGCGCCTAAACATTCTGTCAAACAAGAATATTGAGAAAATTAAAGACATAGAAGTTGCACCAAAGCGATTTCTATCACATACACGATTTTCGTTCTTGTCCATTCTTTCTTTTGCAGCTTCGACCTTACTACACTTATGAGAGCTCTTCTCTGAGCGGGGATAAAAGCCCAATTTGGAAAGGATGAGCCCAGCTCCAAAGGCCGCAAGAGTCTCTGGAGTATCTTGAACAAGATGTCCGAGCACATCAAACCTCGGATCGACCTCGTCAACATGCACGACGAAGGAGTCCTTGTATTCTCTTACGTGCACTCCAGAAGGGCCACGATATTGATTATCCGCCCCCATAGGATCTCCGAGCACAGTCTTTCTATACTCATTAGGAAGCGAAGGCAACACTTTCTTTGAAATCGAAATTTCGGGTTTGGGCATGATTTCTAAACAGCGCGCCGTCGGCACCGAAATAATAATTGTTCTTGCTGATTTATCACTTTTTGGGGGCGAAGTTGCTCAAAAGGAGCTCCTGAAGAAAAAGAGCGATCGCATCTATCATTGTTGCGAATCTTCTAGCATCCCTCCTCACTCCCCTTCTCTTGTCGCAAAACGAAATACTCGGTTTTACAGACGGAAGCATATGAGGGCATTCCTTTGTGCTTTTCAAGGGAATTGCTCAAAGCTTAGCTTTACAATAAGTTTGGATCAGGTATCGCAAAAAGGCCGCACCGAATGATTGATAAGGGATGAACTTCCTAATTTTGTGGTTGTATTATTTTGAGTGGTGAAAGGCGAGGTCAGAGGGGGAGTTTCTATGGCGACAAACCCTCAAAGGCCTACGAAGCCCGAAGGCGTGGAAGAGAAGGAGAATACGGTGGAAGAGGAGAAAGGTCCGCAGGAGACAAGCCAGTCGAGCTCGGTAAGGAATATCGAGTAAGAATTACTGACATGAGCGGCCGCGGAGAGGGTGTCGCGAAAGTAGAAGGATTCATCGTCTTTGTTCGCGGGGCAAAGCCAAGTGAAGAGGTAACTGTGAAGATAACTCGGCTCGGGGCAAGGGCTGCAACTGGGGAAATTGTGCCAGAACAGAAACAAACTCTTGGTCAAACAAGTTCCAGCCAAAACATTTCAGCTGAGATCAGTCCTGCTGAAGCTGTGAAAAGCTCTTGAAATTCTTCTGTGCAAATTCTTTGATATAACAATAAGAATCGGGTCTTTTTTAAGGGTAAAGGCCGACACTCTGACTCTTTCCTTCAAGCAATCTCTTTGAGGAAACCTCTCACTCTTTTGTCTTCGGCTCCTTTTCGCCTATTGTCTATTTCCATCATCATTTTTACTTCATTTAATATTGATCCGGAGAAATTGATTTCAGCCCAAAATAGATGAACAGTTTGAATGCTTGAAGCTGTAAACAAAGACATTCCATGCGCATCAAAAATTGTTGTAAATCCTTGAATCAGACTTTCTGATTGTCGTATGAAATTTACCTGCACTCCCTGTGAATAATAGAAGTGGGTGCATAGTTGAACTATTTTTTATTGGAATTGCTCGTCAATCTTCCTTCCTCCCCCTTGCAATAAGATTTTCTTTCCTTTCGGAAATGAGAAAAGGTCTAGAAAGAGAATTAGGGTATGAAGGTCAATCGACCCATACCCCCTGAACACTGGCACAAAGAAATCAAATTGTCTTGAACTTGCTCAGAAAGAGTTAAGTCGATTTGCCAGCTAATCTCAAAACTGGATATCAAGGAAAGAGTGAAGCAGAAGCTTGCATCAAGGAAAGAACTGAGATAGATGCTGCCTGCTTCTTTTCATTTTCATGAAGAAGATACACTCGTCTAAGACTTCGAGAGAGCCGATGGAGAATTTGTCGTATTCAAACGCCGATCCTGAGGGCAGCTCAAGAATCAACTATTCCGGTACTCTTCAGCGCTCAAAGGACAGAATAATAATCAGAGGGGCGCGTCAACACAATCTCAAGAACATCAATCTTGAGATCCCAAGAGACAGATTCGTTGTTATCACTGGCCTCTCGGGCTCGGGCAAGTCGTCCCTAGCGTTTGACACAATTTACGCTGAAGGGCAGAGAAGGTACATCGAGTCACTTTCTGCCTATGCAAGACAGTTCTTGGGTCAGATGGACAAACCAGACGTTGATTACATCGAGGGCCTTTCCCCGGCGATTTCAATCGAGCAGCGGGCAGCAGCTAAGAACCCCAGATCGACTGTTGCAACTGTAACAGAGATACACGACTATCTTCGCCTCATGTATTCGCGAATAGGTATACCTCACTGCCCAAAGTGCGGCAAGGTCATAGCGAAGCAAACAGTCGACCAGATGGTTGATCAGATTCTCAAGCTCAAACAAGACACGAGAGTCGTGGTTCTCTCGCCGGTTGTGAAGTCAAAGAAGGGGGAGCATAAGGAGGTCCTAAAAAATCTAAGGAAGGAGGGTTATTCGAGGGCACGGATAGATGGAGAAATTTTTGAACTGAGCGAAGGAGGAGACGAAATTGAAAGTATAAAGCTTGAGAAGAACAAGAAACATACGATAGAGGCTGTTGTCGATAGGCTGGTGATAAGGCCTGGTATTGAAAAGAGGTTGGCGGATTCTATCCAGACGGCCTTGAGCCTCTCTAGGGGAACGGTCATCTTCGACGTCAATGGGGATAAGGATCATGAGATAGTTCTAAGTGAGACCATGGCCTGCCCGACTTGCGGTTTCTCTCTTGAGGAACTCTCGCCCAGAATGTTCTCCTTCAACAGCCCATTTGGCGCCTGCAAGGAGTGTCTTGGACTCGGCTATCTTCTCAACATGGATCCAGATCTGGTTATCCCGGACAAGTCGAAATCAATCAGGGAGGGAGCGATAGTCACAATGTCTGACTCTGACTCTTGGGCTATGAGATCGCTCGAATCTGTTGCTAGGCACTATGGGTTCAGTTTAGACACCCCGATAAACAAAATGAAGAAGGAGCACCTTCGAATCCTGCTCTATGGTTCGAGGGAGGAGAAACTAAGATTCGAGTTCGGCGATGGAAGGGAAAGAAGATGGTACTTCGACAGGGAGTTTGAGGGAATTCTTCCGCAACTAGAGAGAAGATACATGGAGACAGAGTCGGAGTATATGAAAGAGTGGTACTCTAAATTCATGAGCAATCAGGTTTGTCCTTCTTGCAATGGGGAGAGATACAAGCCTGAAATATTGGCCGTGACAGTTGGAGGCAAGTCGATTTCCGAGGTATCAAAGCTTTCGATTAAACAGGCGCTTGATTTCTTCTCTAAGCTTGAGCTCTCTGAGAAGGAGCACTTGATCGTTTCTCAGATTTTGAAGGAAGTAAAGTCGAGGCTCACGTTCCTCATGAACGTGGGGCTCGATTACATCACTCTAGACAGACCTGCGGCGAGCTTGTCAGGTGGAGAGGCTCAGCGAATCCAGCTTGCTACTCAGATTAGCTCGAGTCTCGTAGGAGTGCTCTACATTCTCGATGAGCCGAGCATTGGGCTACACCAGCGAGACAATCAGAAACTCATCTTTACTTTGAAAGCCCTTCGCGATCTTGGAAACACCGTGCTCGTGGTCGAGCATGACGAAGAAACGATACTCTCTGCTGATTACGTAGTCGATCTTGGACCAGGCGCTGGGATTCACGGAGGATACGTTGTCGCCACTGGAACTCCTGAGGAGATAAAGAAATGCGAGGAGTCAATCACTGGTCAATATCTTTCCAGAAGGAGAACGATCGAAGTTCCAAGAAGGAGAAGAAGAGCTGGTGCGAGTGGGAAGTATCTAATTGTGAGAGGGGCGAGGGAAAACAACCTCCGAAACATAGACGTGAAATTTCCGCTTGGAGTCTTCACCTGCGTCACTGGGGTATCGGGCTCTGGGAAGAGCTCGCTTGTCAACGACATACTCTATCGCGCGCTAGCCCTCAAGCTTTATGGCTCTAGAGAGAAGCCCGGTGCTCACGACAGAATCGAAGGAATAGAAAACATCGACAAGGCGATAATCATTGATCAATCTCCAATTGGAAGAACTCCGAGATCGAATCCAGCAACGTACGTCGGAGTCTTCACCGACATAAGAGATCTGTTTACAAAGCTGCCTGAGGCGAGGGCAAGAGGTTACAAGCCCGGCCGCTTCAGCTTCAATGTAAGAGGAGGAAGATGCGAGGCCTGCGAAGGAGATGGGATAATAAGGCTCGAGATGCACTTTCTCCCTGACGTTTACGTTCCCTGTGAGGTTTGCAAGGGAAAGAGGTATGGCAGGGAGACGCTCGACATACGATACAAAGGGAAGAATATCGCAGACGTGCTTTCAATGACTGTCGAAGAGGCACTCAATTTCTTCGAGAATATCCCAAGGATAAAGAGGAAGCTCGAGACTCTCAACGACGTAGGACTGGGGTACATCAAACTTGGCCAGTCTGCAACCACTCTCTCTGGGGGAGAGGCCCAGAGGGTGAAACTTGCTAGCGAACTTTCAAAGAGGCCTACGGGTAAGACGCTCTACCTTCTTGACGAGCCCACAACAGGCCTTCACTTTGAGGACATCAAGAAACTCCTCGAGGTGCTTGGGAGATTAACCGATGCTGGCAATACGGTGATTGTAATAGAGCACAATTTGGACGTCATCAAGACTGCCGACTGGATAATCGATTTGGGCCCCGAAGGCGGGGCTGGGGGAGGGTTGATCGTTGCCGAAGGGACGCCAGAAGAAGTGGCCATGAATCCAGCATCTTACACGGGTCAATTTCTGAAAAAGATCCTGCCAGTCCATGTTGAGCTTAAGGAGAGCATCTTCTATGGAGGCACTTCTGAACACAAGGTTTCTCATTCACTCTCGCCATCCTTATCATGAGCGCTACGGACTCCTCCCTCCAAAGAGGGCGTGTAATTCTTTCTTTCTCATTTCCCATATTTCATTGATCATTTTGAATCAAGAATTCATATGGTAACGGAGATGAAATGAACAATCACCTCTGCGCTATCCTGAAAAGATAGTGAGAGTTGCAATACAAGTAGGGAAGGGAGGGGGAGGGGGAAAGACTAGCAATTTGAGTATTGGCAACAACAACCACATCGTCACAAGTCCCACCGCGATGATGAGGGCGAAGGTCGTGCCGCAGCCCATTTCAACAAAGGTGTCCGATTTTGAAACTCTACCTGAAAAGCCCGGTGTTTACATTCTCAAGAACTCAGAGGGGAGGCCGGTATATGTTGGAAAGGCCTCGAGCATTAAAAGCAGGATCCTGGCACATCTCCATCCGAGAATCGATGATCCAATTGGGCAATCTCTGAAGGATCAAATCAAAAGCGTCGACTATATCTTCACACAGACACCTGTCGAAGCCCTGATCCTTGAAAATGTCTTGATCAAAAAACACAAGCCACGATACAACATAAGACTCAAGGACGACAAGAGCTATCCTTACGTTAAAATTACTGTCTCTGAGCCCTACCCCAGGGTGATTGTGACTCGCCGGGTGGAGGAAGGAGATGGGTCAAGGTACTATGGCCCGTATGGAAACGTGAGAGCGGCAAAGCGCACAGTGAAGTATCTTCGTAGGATGTTTCAGATTAGGGCTTGTTCCCTTCCCCTAGACGGAGTGAAGAAGTTCAAGGCCTGTATAGATCACAGCATAGGACTTTGCAAGGCCCCGTGCATCTTCGCAGTCTCAAGAGAGGAGTATCTTCAGGATGTGAAGAAATTCCAGATGTACCTTGAGGGGAAACTCGTTCAGCTGAGCAAGGAGATGTACAATGAGATGTGGAAGTCAGCTGAGAAGCAGGATTTTGAGAGGGCAGCTCGGCTGAGGGACGAGATAAGATCGCTTGAGACGACTGCTCTCAAGCAAAGAATAGTTTTCCCGAGAAGCGCTGGGGGTAAGGAGAAGAGGGACAAGGACGTTTTGGCGATTGCAAGGGGGGAGGGAGGAATTGTTGCGGCGGTTGTGTTTCAAGTTAGAGGAGGCGCGGTTGTGGGAAGGGAAAAGTTCATTCTTGAGGGAGCAAGTTCGTCGTCACAGTCATCGTCCCCTTCTCAGGGGGATTCGGAGATAATATCGGCATTCATCTCGCAGTACTATGGAGCTCCTATCTCGGGAGCTCGAGCCTCCAATGCCGGGAGCGATGATGATAATGATGTTGGTGAGAGCAGTTTTGAAGAAAGGATCCCAAGCGAGATAGTCGTCCCCTGCGAGATTCGAGAGTCGGAGGAAATTTCATCGCTCCTTGGGAGCTTGAAGAGAGGGAACAAGGAAGAAAAAGAAGGGGAAGGAAAGGGAGGTGGGGTAAGGATTACGATTGGAACGAACAGTCCAGAGAACAGGAGGCTCCTCAAGCTTGCTCAGGAAAACGCGCTTCTTGTCTTGAAGGAGGAGGGATCGAAGAGCGAGTTCAGAAGGAGGGAGAGGTTAAGAGCTCTCAAAGATCTCAAGGAGGCTCTCGAGCTTTCAAAGCTCCCCAAGAGAATAGAGTGCTTCGATGTCTCAAACATTCGCGGAAGCGAGGCCGTCGGGGCTATGACTGTTTTTGTCAACGGCTTCCCTGAGAGGAGCGAGTATAGAAAGTTCAAGATCAAGACTGTGGAGGGGATAGACGACTATGCGATGATGGCCGAGATGATAGGGAGGAGATTCAGAAGGCTTCTCTCCGAGCGGGATGGCGGATGGGGAGTACGACAAAATGGGCGAAGATTCTCGAAGGGCATCCCCGATCTTGTCTTGATAGATGGAGGGAGGGGGCACCTGAAGGCCGCGATAGATCAGATGCATCGGGACGGGATATTTGGAATCCCGACCGTCTCGATCGCAAAGGAGGAAGAACTCGTATTCACTCCCAAGAGGGCAAGCCCAATAAGGCTCGGGGAGGACTCTGAAGCGCTTCATATTTTGCAACACATAAGAGATGAGGCTCACAGGTTTGGGATAACGTATCACAGGAAGCTCAGAGCAAGGAAGGCCTCATCCTCTGTTCTGGATAATATTCCTGGAATCGGGGAGAAGAGGAAGAGGAATCTCCTTGCGCACTTTGGGTCGATCGAGGCCCTCAAAAGATCTAGTAGGGAAGAGATTGAGCAGGTTGGCGGAATAAGTAAGAAGCTTGCTCAGACTATTCTAGATTCTCTCTGTGAGTCAAAGTAGGGCACTGTAGTTGGGATCTGTCTGATCTATATTTTCTCTTCCTAACCCCCCAAAAAGAAAAGTTGTTATTTATAGCTCAGAGGAAAGAAGAAGAACAAGTCAGGTCTTTTTCCTTCGCCTTGTCGGTAGCTCGGTGTCACGCCGCCATCTCAGTTGTCAATTCACTTGCGACTGGCTTTGGGGGGGCGATAGGAGTTGGAATCCCTTGCAAAGTGAAAGCAGAATTGATCTCTATTGATTCCGAGCCATCTTGGAAGAAGGGCGGAGAGCGAAATATAATCTTCATAGAAAGCGAGGTAGAAGATGCTCACAATCTTTTGAGAACTTGCGCAATCGATGCGATGAATTCTCTTGGCTTTAAACTCGATCGGGGTAAGGCCATCTCGCTCTTGGTTGATTCGAGTATCCCGCCCGCAGTCGGACTCAAAAGCTCAAGCGCGGTCTCAGTAGCTGTTGTGAGCGCTATTTCAAAGCTAGTAACTCGTGGGGGTAGGAGGAGATTGGGATTGAGTAAGAGCGAAATTCTAAGGTTGAGCTGCAATGCATCGAAGAAATCTGGGGCTTCGATAACCGGGGCGCTTGATGACGCAGCCGCTTGTTTTCTTGGGGGGCTCGTACTTACTGATAATAGGAGGATGAAGATATTGAAGCATTCAAGGTTTGATTCGAAAGAGTTTGGAACAAGCGTGGTGATCCGAATTCCGATCGGAGAGGAAAAGCTCACGAGCAGCATTGATGCAAATGAGGTTTACTCTTCGTTTAGGAGAGAATCAAGGAAGGCATTTGAGCTTGCGCTTCAGGGCGAGATTGCGGAAGCGATGACTCTCAACTCTGTGATCCAGTGCGAAGCTCTCGGGTACCCCTTTTCGCCGATAGAGCTCGCAATGAAGGAGGGGGCAAGTGCGGTCGGGGTTTCTGGGAAGGGGCCAGCGATTGCGGCGATCTGCGCCGGGGAAAAGATCGCAAGACGAGTTGAAAAGGCATGGCTTGACGATGAACAAGGAGATGG
>CADDZS010000046.1 GCA_902812485.1 archaeon | reverse complement strand
ATTGCGTATTTCCTAGTCGGCGGAGGAGGAATCTGATGAGTGGAATTCAGTTTGAAGATGGAGAGAAAGTTGTGTGTGCGCGTGCAATTTTTCCAGCAAAAAAAAGCATCTGAGACTGCAAAGTAGAGAATAAGAAACTGATGATTGCGAGAGGGGATCTTCATTATAATGATAGCGATTCCATTTGCGAACGAGATAGAGGCTCTTCTCGGAATACTGATACTTCTCTCAGCTCTCTATATGCAGGGGCAGTCTTTCGTCGATCCAACGATTAGGGCGATCATGGTTCAGTCGCTCATCATGGCTGCACTCTTTGGAGTTCTCGCCGTTCAATCGAATGATGTGGAACTTTTTTACCTCGCGGGGTTGACCGTCGTAATGAGAGGCATAGTAGTTCCCCGAATAATGCTTTATCAGGTAAGGAAGTTCAAACACTTTATACGGGAACAGCGTGGGATGGGGGAGAGAATACCTTCCCTCATAATAATTGGCATTGTTTTGATCATCGCAGGATACGCAATATTCAGAGCAATCGTTGAGCCTTTCATAAACAACGTGCAGTTCTCGGTCGCATTCACTCTCTTGCTGTTGGGATTCCTTTTGATTACGAGTAGAAGGAACGCACTCGTCCAGATGACTGGATACGTTGAAGAAGAGAATGCTGTTCTCTTGTCTGGAGCCCTGATCTCTCCCACGATTCCACTTTTGGTGGAGTTTGCGGTGGTGCTAGACATCTTCGGAGTCGTCGTTGTTGGGATCATACTTTCGGCGCAACGCGATGTATTCCAAACTCTCGAACCCGCCGATCTTGATCAGCTGCGAGGATGAAAAAATATATCCAAAGACCCAAGGACGGAGGCTTGTAAAATCGGCTTGGAATCTGGAACTGCGACTATGAGCATCATGTTGTTCATATTCCTTCTTGCAGCACCTGCTGCAGCTTCTGGAATTTCATTGCTTCCGCGCAGAGGTATAGAGATCTTGTCTTCTTTAATCGGCGCGGCGGTATCTGTTTTCGCCTCTCTCCTACTTCTTAGCTCCAGAATTGTCGGGAGCTTCGGATATTTTTACTCTGACGGACTCACGGAGATTATGGTGGTCACCATCTCTTCAATCTACTTGACTTCTCAGGTTTACTCCTTGTTTTACATCAAGCACGTCAAGCAACCCCTTCTCAAGTTCAGATGGTATTACTCTCTCGTTGATTTGTTTGCCTTCACCATGCTCCTAGCAGTCGTTGTCAATGACATCGGGTTCATTTGGATCGCGGTGGAAGCGACAACGGTCACTAGCGCTTTACTCGTTGCTCTCGAGCGCGAGAGGACGAGTATTGAATCGGCTTGGAGGTACACCCTACTTGTTTCGGCCGGTCTCGCGGTTTCCCTTCTATCTGTCGTGTTTGTCTATTTCTCCCAAGGGACGTTGATGATTTCCGCACTGATTGGTCGTCCCGTCTCAAACGTCCCGATTATGGCTGTCGCCGTAGGATTCGCGCTGGTCGGATATGGAACAAAGGCGGGCATTGCGCCAATGCACGCATGGCTACCCGACGCTCATAGCGAAGCGCCTTCTCCAATAAGCGCTATGTTCTCTGGAATCCTTTTGCCCACATCCATCTACGCTTTCGTGAGGACTTTTGCACTTTTGCAGGGCAGCTCGGCGTTCGAGCCTATGAGAAATCTAGTCATTGGCTTTGGAATTTTCACTGCTTTGGTCGCCTCGATCATCCTCGGATTCCAGCGAAACTACAAGAGAATGCTAGCGTATTCGAGTATGGAGAACATGGGTATAATTTTGGTCGGATTTGCACTTGGAGGAATCGGAGCGCTTGGAGCAGTGATTCAAATTGTTGCGCATGCATTCGCGAAATCATCCGCATTTTACGAAAGTGGAAACATTGTCGCATCATATAACAGCAAGAGCATGATAGAAGTGAGGGGAGTAGTAAACAGACTGAGATCGACCGGATATCTCTTCTCGATCACTTGTCTCTCCATCACGGGAGCTCCTCCGTTTGGGATATTCGTCGGAGAATTTTTGGTTCTCGCCAAAGCGGTTGACTCTGGTAATTTGGTTCTCGCAGTTTTGCTCGGGATCGCCTACATGTATGCCTTCATCGCACTCAATAGGCAGTCAATCCGGATGATATTCGGACCTGCTAGCAGTGAGAAACCCCATGATTTTGGAATTATCACGAATGGAACACCGGGAGCAACCCTCAAAGAAGAAGTGCGAGCGGGGAGAGAAGAAGTAGAAGACCGGCTTTCGATAATCGTACCTTTAATCAATCTTCTGATCTCGTTGCTCATCGGGATTTACATGATCCCGCAGTTACTTGAGGCCGCCGCCTCGATCGTTCTCTGATCAAATGCAAGCGGGTCGTGATCGATGGGGGATGTTGAGAAAATTCGTTGAACAAATAGTCGGAGCAAGTCCGATTAGCAAAGCTATTCAGCTCTCGGCAGTCTTCAAAATTGCCGGCGAGCACGATGACGATGGCAGAGATAACAAAGAGGAGATTTTAGCGATTTGGGCTGACATCGAAAACAACAAGACGATTCTCAGTCTCGTGCCGAGCGTAGAAGAGCTCGGAAGAAAGCCTGAGACTCTTCTTCTTTGCCAGTCATCATTGTCGTTCTTGCCGCTGCTGATTAAGAGCCTTTACTCTACTCCAGGTTCACAGATAGATCTTGATGCGCACGGCTTGGCGGAGGGCTACGGAATCTTTACTTTCCTATATGGGCCCGTGACTTTCGGAGTCCCCGAAGCAGGGGGTTTCAAATTCGTAACTTACGGAGAGAGAATTGTGAAAGTTGCTCCCACTATCAATTTCAAGAGGAGGGGAATCGAACAAAGCATAGTCGGAATGAAACCTGACGAGGCCTTGCTCTTGGTCGAAAGATCGGCGGGAAACTTTTCAGCTTCTTATTCCACTTGCTTTGCGACTGCTGTAGAGGATTCGCTTCGCATTGAGACTCCTGAGGCAGCCAAGTGGATCAGAGCGGTTGCGATCGAACTTGAGCGAATCTACAACCACCTTCACGCCTTTGCTCGCGAAGCAGAAGCCGCTACACAGAGCGTAGCAGCAAATCAGGTGCACGCACTCAAAGAGAGAGTCCTAAGACTCAATGCGAAGTATTTCGGGCACAGATTTTTGTTCGGTTTCAACGAGATCGGTGGCGTAAAATGTGATCTCTCATCAAGAGAAGACAGGGAGGAGCTCTTCAGCTCAGTGAGAGAAATAGCCAAAGAATTTTCTGAAATCGTTGACTATTTCCTCTCCTCAAGGATCTTCCTTGATAGATTGCAGAACACTGCTCGCCTAAGTAAGGAAGACGCTTTGTCCTTGGGGGCGGTCGGTCCCGTCGCGAGAGGATCTGGTATAGACTGGGACGATCGCCAGTCTTATCCAATCGAGCCATACAGTGACATATTCGTGCCGCTGGAAACAAGCAACGATGGAGACGCGATGGGGAGGATGATGGTTAGAATAAGGGAAGTGGCTTCGAGCACGGTCGCGATCGAAGAGCTTCTCGACCGACTGCCAGCAGGTAAAACGAAGAAAGGCGCTGGAGAGAAAAACGCTGAATTTCAGAGTACTCTCTCTTTCTCCGCAACAACCACCACCTCCTCGCTTACCCAATCGGATTTTTCGCTTTGCAGAATTGAGAGCCCGAGCGGCGATCTAATCCAAATTGTCAAACTCGACAAACGAGGGAGAATCAAATCATTGCATATCAGACCGCCCTCTTTTGCGAACTGGCTTTCGTTTGCCAAAAGTCTTGAAGGGAACGTGTTCACAGACTTTCAGTTTTCATTTGAAAGTTTCGGATTGTCATACGCTGACTCTGATAGATGAGCAGGGAACAAAAAGAGAGAGGAAAAAAGAAGGAAACAGATTGCGGGAGTGGAGGTCGAGTCATAAAGATATGATGAAACTTTGGGTTCTTCGTGGCTTAAAGAAAGGAATGCTCACCACAAAATTTCCGAAAGAACAACCCACTCAAGACGAACTTTCGAGGAAATCTTTCCCCCCGACTCCGAGCAAGGTCAGTGATTGGGAGAGAGGGAGATTGATTTGTCCAACAGGCGCGATTCAATACGACTCTCAACTTGCAAAGAGCGAAATAGATTTGGGCAAGTGCATATACTGCCAGAGATGCTCTTCAGCTGGATTCGAATTCCCTGAGACCCGAGATTCTACTAGCGCTCTCAAAGCCACTTTTGCAACTAACGGGGATTCGGCGTATGAATCAGACGAGCGACTTTTGTTCGAGAAATACTCCAAGCTCTGGAAATCATTCAAGAAGTCATTTCACGTTCTGATGATCGATGTGGGTTCATGCAACGCCTGCAATTTCGAGGTGCTGAATCTCTCAAATCCATACTATGATTTCAACAGGCTCGGAATTTTCTTTACAAATTCGCCAAAACATGCAGATGCTCTAATCGTCGTTGGCGCGTTGAACAAGGCCATGGTGGATGTTTTGAAACGCACTTATGACAATATCCCAAGCCCGAAACTTGTCATTTCAGTTGGGGCCTGTTCAATAAGCGGTGGAATATTCCAAAACACTGAAAGTTTTGCTTCCCCGGTGCGAAAGGTAATCCCGGTCGATGTGGTCGTCCCGGGCTGTCCTCCTACTCCGATCCAGATCTTGCAAGGATTGCTTATTGCAACAGGGAGAATCAAAACAACCGAATCTTTTGTTCGAGCTCCGACTGATATCGAAGAGACTTCGGAACAGGAGGAAGAGGAGAAAAACGAAGGATCATCCTCCTTTAAAGGAGTGAGCGGTTGAAACAATGGTCCACGTTAATTATTTCCTCTTCCTTCTATTCACTCCTTCGAATCTTTCTTTTTTCCTACTATTCACGACTTTCTCCGTCTTTTGCTCCGCGATACTGGTAGGTATATTTTCGAGTAGAAAGATCGCGTATCTTCTAGGAGCGATCGGTTCAAGTCTCGGATTGGCGCTTTCTTTTTTCATCCTCATCACAGGCAATACTCTTTCGTATTCACTTTGGAACATCACGCAATCTAGTTTCGCAAAAATACAGATCTCTTGGTTCAACGCTTACTTCCTTCTAATTTCGTGCGCAGTCTGGGTTGGGATTTGCACATATTCGCTCAAGTACGACGACGACGATAATGATGATGACCCTGACGTAGATCGGAGTTACACCGGCGAAGATCGGGAGAAGTACGGCAAAGCTCTTTCACCGCTGCTCCTTCTGACTATACTCTCAATGATCTTGATTCTCGTGTCGGGAGATGCGATTTTATTCCTTATAGGATGGGAGTCGATGACTATAGCCTCCTTCTTCATGATTCTCGAGGGAAAAGGCGTAGAGAGAAAGGAGGTCATCAACGCTGCCTTTTTGTTTCTAGCTTTCGGAGAAGCGAGCAGCGTCATCATCATGCTTGCCTTCTCGGGAATATTCTCTTCAATTCACTCCCTTGATTTTCTGTCGGTTTCTCCTTCTTCTTCTTCCTATTCCTTGTTGTCATCTACAGCCGCTGGCGCAACTCTTGCGAGCGGGATACTCGCCTCTTGGGTCTTTGTGAGCGCTTTAGTGGGTTTTGGCCTGAAGATGGGTATTGCTCCATTTCACATGAGCGAGTGGTTGCCGATCGCCCATTCGAGTGCCCCTTCGAATGCTTCAGCCCTACTCTCTTCAACTCTCACGCTTATGGGAGTCTACGGGCTAATCGACATCGTAACTCGACTTGGATCACTTCAACTCTGGTGGGGATGGATTGCCCTCGGAATCGGAGGGATATCTGCAATGCTTGGAGCTCTCCATGCGTCAGCGTCGGAACACTCGAAAGGGCTTCCCGCGTATAGCACCATCGAGAACAACGGATTGATAATCGTGGCAATTGGAGCCTACATTCTCGCGACGTACTACGGTTTGAGTTTGCTCGCGGAGTTGGCGTTGATCGCCGTTCTGTATCATTCCTTTTCGCATTCAATTTCCAAAGGCTCAATGTTTGCCGTTATGGGTTGGGTCAGCAAGTTAAGGCGCAGCTTTGATTTCAATAAGCAGAACGCCCCGATCTCGAATTACACTGGTGGAGCGACCAGATTGGGCGGATTGTTCACAGTCCTGTCTTTAGCAGCAGTGCCTCCGCTTGCGGGATTTGTCTCAGAGTGGCTGATTCTAGAAGTTCTCTTTCAATCTTTCAGATATGGCGATATTGGGAGTCAAATAATCGGAACTCTTGTAGGTGCAGTCTCTGCGCTCGCCGCCGGAATCATAATCGTAGCAATGACGAAAGCATACGGTTTCGGAGTGCTTCTTTCGAAGTGGAGCTCGACAAGCTCGAGCGCTTCGTCTCGAGCAGAGTCCATGAAGAAAGAGAAAGACAGGCTAGGCGGCGAAAGAGGTGAGAATTTCGTGAGCGCTACTTTTCTCTATTTCATAGTTCTCGTCTTAGGAGTCGGAGTAGCGGCACCATCGATATTTTTTCTCGCGTCGAAAGCTTCTATCCCGATCCTGGGCACAAACGCTTACGGAGATTTTGTGACTGGTTTGTTGGGAGTTCCTGCAAACTTCGTGATTTTATCAGGCAAGCCTTTTGGAGGATTTTCGCCAACTTTCACTGCGATATTCATGCTGGGCCTTCTCGTTGTGCCGTTTCTCATCTCTCGGGCCGGAGGCAAATGGAACATTCGCAGAACTAGCGGATGGTTCGGCGGAGGACTCCCTCCAAAAGGCGACGAGGATTCAGTGCCGCGGGTTCTTTACAACTCGTTCGGATATAGCGCGCCGATCAAAATAATGATGCAGTTTCTTTTCAGAACGAAGGAAAACGTGGTTCGCGTGGACTCATCCCCTGATCGGTACCTTGTTGAAGTTGAAGTTCTGGACATATTCAAGAAAATCTACCTCGTGCTTTTCGGGAAGTGGTTTCTGTCTCTATCGGAGCTTGTTGGACGAAAGCTCATGCCAGGGCGCTTGAGTAATTACATTGTGTATATCATGGCGGCGCTCATTTTCGTAATGCTTTATGTTTTCGCAACCACAATAGCATAATTTGTTCGAGAGGTAAGACGATTCTCGGTTCATCATCTTCTCTCATCTAGTAATAAATAGCGTGTCAATCTAAGGGATGCAGCAAAGGAAGAGGATGTCAAGTTATCTTCCCGGTGAGGATGTTTTGGCATCCTCAGGAATGCTCTTAGATAACTTGCTATTGATTGGATGGAAGAATGGAACGGAAATTTAATTTATTGTGGAATCGCTTGGTCTTCTGTTTCAGGATGTTAAACCAGGATTCTACTGGATTCCTTTCCCCAAATGTTACTTGTTTGTATCGCAAGCCTAGATGCTCAAATGCGGGAGGATACGAGGGACCATGATCCACAAGGACAAGAGGTCTGTTCGAACAATACTTGAGAGCCTCTTTCAGGAATAGGATGGCATCGAGCTCTCCACGTGTAAATGTGGCTCTCAATGCGAGTACCTCGTATCTTTCGTTTCGATGTCTATAGCCTGCCAGATGAAGAGAAAATGACCACCTGAAAGCCTTAATTTTGTCTCATCGACTGCTACTATTATTGACCTATGAATCTTGTTCGGTTGCGGAAGGATTGAGCCGATCTTCCGATACCACAATCTGACTGATTCATGGGAGAAGATCCAGAAGAGTCCCATTGAGAGTGAGACACTTCTGTAGGACAAGCCCAGATGGTAGAGCAAAAAGGCAGCTAGGAGCTTTACCTCTGGGTCAATCCTGTTTTTTTAGTGAAAATTTCTCTTGCTCTAGCTGCCATAATTTGAAAAGGAGATTGTCTATGAGTCATGGCAGCCAAGGATCATACGAAGGCTTGGCCATAAGGAATTACATCGGAAGAGTTAACTTGACATCCTCGCAAAGGAAAAACAATAGGTTTATCTTGATGTAACGATGGTTACTACAGTCATGCCAATCCAGCAACGAGGAGAAGATGAGATCCTAGTATTCGCAGACGCTTCAATTAAGGATGAACTCGTGAAAGCCCTTCAAACCTCTGACATCAAGATAAATAAATCATCTTACTCAGCTGGCATGCCCCTTCGCATAACCAGTGGAAATAGCTCTAGGGACTTCTTCGAAATTCCCCTCAAAATGTGGAGGAAATACAAGGAAAGGATACGCATCACTTTCCGGCTGGCCGGTGGAAGAACTTTCGAACTAAATGATCAGACCGCAAACGAAGTCGAGAAGATGATCTCCCAGATGAGGTCTAGGCCATAGGTTTCATGGGACTACGAGGATCGCATATCGTCTAGCCTTCAAGAAATGGCTTGAAACTGTTCCTATGATCTTCTCAGAAGTCGAGTGTTTGACCATCCCCAAAACTACCAGATCTGGTCTCAGTTTGTCAGCTAGCTCTAGTAGTTTCTCCGCCGGGTCGCCGCTCTCCAGATGAGGGATGGAATTCTCATACTTTCTCTTCGCGATGCTTACCGCGTTGGATAGAATCTTCTCCCCTGCCTTTCGAAGGTACTCAAGCATTTCGTCTGGGACGGGGTCAGCAATTTCAGGTGGTTTCTGAATCACAAAAGCCATGTGAAGCTCTGAATCTTGGTGCAGGTTGAGATTCATAGCAAGCTCAAGAGCTCGATTTGCCTGTTCGGTTCCGTCGTATCCGACTAGAATCCTTCGAGTCAAAGCGGCGTCGCCTTCATCTTTCGGATGTCCCTGTTCTCGTTCTTTTCGTTTGAAGAAATAAATATTTGGTGGGCTGATTGCGGGAGAGATGTGCGTTCTCTCTTTCCCCCTTGAGGCCTCCACTTGTTGTAACGACTGTTATAACTAGCTTTAGTGATAACAATTTTGAAAAAGAACAGATGCGCTCTAGGATGTCTTCGTAAAGAATGCGCCAAGTGTCCATTTTTCCCCTTGTTTGTTATCTCGAATTAAATTCAAAGATATCTTTTCGCTTTAAAACACGCAAAAACCGGAAGAGAAAAGGAGGGGTTGCTATGTTGTTTCCGATTTGTCGCTCAGATTCGAAAGCCCAGGAATATAACATGTTAGGTGGAACTAGAGTTTGAAAGTCTCATGCATATTCTCTTTGTTCTTTAAGAGCTCGTCTTTTTTGTTCCCTGGTCGAAGCAGAGGAAAAGGAGGAACGTTTACGAACATTTAACTAATATGCGATAAGGAAAAGAAGAGACGTGAGTAAGAAGCCTCCTGAGATCAGGATGTCGCAATTGCGAACGACGCAACACATTGATTAGATTGAATTGAGATGGTCTTCGAAGGAAATGAAAAAAGCAACAGCGACAGAGCCGATGGCGAATTCGGCGAAGGAAATAGAGTGGTTAATCGTTGCTTACGATGTTCCAAACGAGCCCTCGAAATATAGGGTGAAGATGTGGAGGGATCTCAAGTCTAGCGGAGGTCTGTATCCGCAGCTCTCCTTCTGCCTCCTTCCTTATCTGCCCGACACAATCTCGAAATTGGAAAAGCTGAGAACCGAGGTGCAGGATGTCGGCAAAATGCTGATTCTACAAGCAAACGGAATCACAAAATCCGATTCCCAAGCGCTCATCCAAATGATCAATGAGCAGACCGAGAGGCAGTACCTCGAAATATTGGAAGAATGCCAAGAATTCCAAGACGAGATAAAATCCAACATTCACAAGAAAGTTTTCACCGACGAAGAAATCCAAGAGCTTGAGGAGAGTCTGGAGGGCCTCAACCGCTGGTTTGAAAAGATTGTGTCGTTCGATGTCCAGAAAGTCTCAAAGACAAAGCCAAAAGTCAGAAAGATGCTTGAGGCCTGCAAGAAAACCTTGGACAGCTACACGAGTCTTGTCGAGACTAAAAAGAGAAAACTCCAAAACGTCTTTGCTTCAAAGAAATGATAATGCGATGGAAGTGGAGAGGAAGTAGCCCATGCAATCATAGCCTAGGGATCTGCTTCTTGAACACTTGCTCTCTATATGATTCTACTGTCTGTTCATTCTCTCCTCCGTCTTTATCATCCTCTTGCTCCTCAAATTCAAAGGTATTGCTTGGCGGATCTTTTTCTCAGAGATAAAAGAGAAAGAAAGCAAGCTGTAACTTTGAGGGCGGGTGACCAAGGCGTGTGATGTAACAATGGTTATATTTATATCAGCGAAGATGCCGGCTCCTTCCTCCATCCACTCCAGCCGCTCGGGTAAAAGGAGAAGATGGACAAGGAGAGTCAAGTCATCCGATGAAGATCCTGCTAATATCAGATGTCCATTCAAACCTCCTCGCTCTCGAAGAAGTTCTCAACAGAGCTACATATGATGAAATTCTGTTTCTGGGCGATGTGGTCGATTATGGGCCCCAACCAAAGGAAGTGTTCGATGTATTGCAATATCTGAAAGCGCGGAGAGTGCTTGGGAATCATGACTTTCCCGCTTCCTCGGGCTCAGATTGCAGGAGTAGCGCACGATTTCATGAAGCTTCATCTGTGACTAGGAGCAGAATTACGCTCAAAGCCATGTCTAGAAAGGCGCTCGACGCACTCGGTAAGGCGGACAAAAAGTTGAATCTCGAATTCAATGGATTAAGGATCAAGGCAATTCACGCTTCTCCTTCTGACGAGCTGTTCGGTTATCTCTCACGCGAGGATGCTACGAGACTTGACATGGGTGGAGCGGATCTGATTTTGCTCGGCCACACCCACATTGCTTTTGAGATAAGGGACGACTCTCATTACCTTTGGGTTGTAAATCCGGGGAGCGTGGGGATGCCGAAAGATGGAGATCCAAGAGCCTCGTACGCAGTGCTCGACACTACTAAGAGAAACGTAAGTTTCGGAAGGGCCAGATACGATGTCGAACTGATGCTGAGCCATTTACGCAAGCTCATCGGGGATGATAAACCCATATTTGAGCTTCTTGGGAAAACTTTTGTGACTGGAGAGTAGATTTCGTAAATGGGGTAAGAAGATCAAAGAAATCATTCATTTCCTTCTCCTTTTACTCATTTGTTCAAATTATATTACTCATCCACGAACAAAGGAAAAAACTCACAGCCATTACACATGATATTCTTGACTCGGGTTTCTTAGACACTTGAAACAGCCAGAACGCGAACAATTTGAAGAGCGAAGATTCAGGCGCATAAAGGAGGAAATCAAAAGCTTCCTAGCCAGAGACGATTGCTGTCCGATATGTCTTGCATGTAATGAGTCGCTCAACAAACAATGGTTCTGGTTTTTCAGCGAATCATACGGCTTTGGCGAAAGCGTTAATCAGTACATTGAGCACTATGGATTCTGCGTACAACACACACTCCAAATCAAAGAAATTGAGCAGCCTTGGCAAACTTCGGCGATATACAGCTGGATAATACAAAACAAGCTTCCCGAGCTTGAGAAGGTTTTGGAAGCTCTTCGAAAATATTCCGCCGACAATGAAAGAAAGACCAAGACATCATTTGTTATCGGTATTTCGCGTCGAAATCTCAAGAAGTTTTTGCAAATAAGCAAACCCAAGGGGAGCTGCATCTTCTGTGATTTTATCCGTTCCACTGAAGAATACCAAATCGATAGCTTGCTACGGGCTCTCGATGACGAACAGGTCAAACAGCTTTACAGAAAATCCTTCGGGCTTTGCATGCGTCATTTCTTTTTAGTCCTAGAAAGAATCGATCCAGAATTCATCTCCTCTGCGAGGGAAATAGTTGAGTTGCAAATCTCAAGGCTTAAGGAGCTTGAGATCGATTTCAAGGAGTTTTTCAGAAAGCGTGATTATCGATTCAAAGACGAACTACGAGGGAAAGAACAAACAGCATGGATTCGAGCCATAAAGAGATTCATAGGCGAGTGAAGCAGGGAAAAGTGGTATTTAGGCTTCTTAGTCGATTGAAACTTTTCCCTCTTACCTTACTACCTCGTCGAGCTTTTCGATTGTTTCTTCGTAACCACAGTGACCGCAACGCCATTTATTTGAAACCTTGCCATTTGAAAGATAAGTGCTTCTGACAAGCCTCAGCTTGAGATGATAGCACTTCGGGCATACTTTGGTAGTTTCGGGCATCTTCTTTCGGATTCACTTTTTGTCTTGTCTTTCCTCTTCTTCTTCATCTTCATCCTATTTGATCTTGTTTTCGCAGGAGATTGATGTGCCCTTTTTACATCTCAGTCTCTCTGGGTTGAGAGCCATCTCAATATTCCAAGCCTTTTCTTTCTTTGCTGTTCAAGTCTTTCCTTGTGTCTTACGAAAGAAATGTAACCACGGATTGCCTTCAAAGAAGGCGAAGAAGAATCTTCAGAAGAGGCGGTCGCCTCATTCAATTTTGGATAAGCCTTGAACACCAAATCATTTCGGGAAAGTTCAATTACCCAGCGTGAAAGATATTTGTTTTTCTGACTCAGTGGCGATCTTACCCTTAAGGTCCACCCTTCTTGGACGAGACTCATGGCACCAAGAATCCTTACAGACCTTTGCTCTGGGATAGGCGAGGACTCGTAGATCCTTTCAACCATAATCTCGAGCTCGCGTGCGGCTTCGCTTCTCCCTCTTCTCTCGTCTTCTTTTGACATTTCTGTAGAAAACGAATGAATTTGAGTGATGAGAGAGGCGAGTACCTGTTCAGAGAAGACTTCCGTAATCGGTCTGAACTCTTCTCTAGACCTAGATTCTTTCAAAATGCGTTCGATATTTCTATGATCGCATATCTTCCAAGATGATTCTCGACCCGCAACACTACCTGAATGCCATATCAAGTAGTCGTCGTCTCCTCTCCAAGCTAACCAGAGCATCTTTGCCTCTAACTCGGCAAGTTGTAGTCGGGCATACTGCGAATGTGAAGAAAGTACTTCATTCGCCACTCTCTTGAACCGCTCATGGATCTCTTCCGATTCAGATAATGGATTCTCGAGATTTGTGAGCCTTCTTCTGCTTTTTGCATTCTCCCTCACGTCCTCCTTCTTCTTCCCAGCTTCTCCTTCCTCTTGGAACGTCATTACGTCATCTCTCCGTCTAAACTTGGATTGGCGAAGCGAAACTAGCAAACTTCGCTGCTTGTTGGATTGATCCTTATGTTGTTCATCTTCTCTTCATCGTTCACAATAATTGAGCAGGAGCTCGCTTTAATTAATCGGTTCAATGATTGATTGTAACGATAGTTACATTTATGTATATTCTTGTCCCCTTTTGCAAGGTGTTGAACTGAAAACGACAATGACTCAACAAGCTGACATTGAGACTGAACTTCTCTCATTCGTCAACCAAGCGGAGCGTGTGGTTCAATTTTTCAGCGTATGCTTTGTACAAAACAGGAGGATTTATGAGCTCGCGACTAAAGCTTCTGCTCTTGCTATAACAAAGAAGAACTTGAAAGTCTCTTGTTATAGCTCGTTTGGCATCAAAGGATGGCCATCTTTAAACAAGGTCGATCCAAAGAAGGTTGCACAAGAGTCAATTGCTCTGCTTGAGCTTCACAAACTTCGATGCGAAGTAATTTGGCGTCCGCGACTTGAATACGACTGCATTTTGGTAGATTACAAAAGAGGATATGTGTTTGACAATGACAACAAAGAAGAAGCGAGTGGAACTTTTACATCCGATCACAAACGTCTTATTGGGCTTCAGAACGGCAAGTCAGGCTACTTTAAAGAAATAGTGGGCAAAGTCGTGTTCATTCAAGAGTTATTGGCTCAACCGTATGATGTTGATTTATTCGTAAGATTGAACGAGATCGGATGCGAAGATAAACGAGATGATGGTGAAATTGAACGTTCGTCATTCCATTCCTCTTCGACTCAAGCAACAGCGAGCTCAACTATACCTGTATTTTTACACTCTCAATGCTTGGATCAGATAATCGACTACGGAGACGTAATCGAAATCTGTGGAATAGTTAATTTTTCAGGAGAAGGGATAATGGGCGGAAGTGCGGCCTCCACCATTTTTGTGGAAGGTCTCGGAGTTAAATGGCTCTCGAAGGCCGATCTCGAGGAATCTGCGAAGTATGGTGCACGAACAAATCTTCGCGACGAGGTTTCAAGACTTTTGAGCTCAGATCGGAGATTTTTCATTCCTGACTGGGGAAAATCAAGATTTGGAAAAAACTGGAGCAGCTCTAGGAGGAGGAAGAAGAAAAGGGAGGAATGGATAGTTTGGGCATATGGCGAAGTCCGGAGAACTCTGACAGATCGAGGATTTTACACTCAGGCCGGAGACGATTCTTTCATAATGAGGAAGATCACTAGCATTGCTGAGAAAGAAACATAGCAGCGAATTGACTAAAGCTTCTCACTGATTCTAAAGCTTCTCACTGATTCCATACGATGAAACCATCTTTTTCCACCATGAACTCGAACGAAGACAAATGGGACAGCGACATCGTTCTCATGGTTGCCGTCGTGGTTCCGCGCAATCGCGAAAGAGGAGAGCGCAAGATATTGCTCATCCGGGAAGGAGACGATCCCTACCACAATCAGTGGGTGCTACCACAAGGCCAACCCAAACCGAATGAAACTCTGCTCCAGACTGCTGTTCGAGAATGCTTAGAAGAAGTCGGCCTGAACGTTCGCGTCACTTCCTTGCTAGGAGTTTACGATGATTTTTCGAGCGAGACGAAAGATCGGAGTAATCGGCACATAGTGATAGTTAGCTATGATGCTGAGGTCGTGCATGAAGGAGATGTTCGTTCTTCAACAGAGGCAAAGGATCACGTTTGGGTTCAGCCGAGTCATCCGCCTCGCGATTGCCCAAGAGTGGTAAGGCAGATACTGAGCGATTATAACAAAAGACAAAGCAGAAGATTTCACTTTTGGTGACCGTCATCATCAATGATGATGACGGTCATGGAGACAAGAAGGAGAATGTTTGTGTCTCAGCCTCTTCTTTCGCGAAGCAAAACAAGCAATAATGTGCTCGCGACAAGAGCTACAGCGGCCACAGTTGCAAATCCAAGAGCGGGGGAGAGCAGAGTCCAAAGGGTACCTATCATTGTGCTTGATACGAAATCGCCTATCCCGTTTACAGTCTGCAACACACCGTAGCCTGCTCCGCGCTCCGAGGCTTGTAGGAGTTCTCCTGCAAAAGATCCTTCAAGAGGGTCAACTATGCCAGTACTCGTTCCAGCAAGAACGAAGATAAGTGCGAGCACCCTCAGATCCGCAACTTCGAAAATTGATGCAATACAGGCAAAGGCAAAGAAGACATAGCCCAAACCGAGTAAGTATCTTTTCTGGATCTTATCGGCGAAGAAACCCGCCACATAGGAGATCAATGCATACACCACGTTCAATACAAGATAAAGTAGCACAGCTACATCTGAGGCTTCTGTCGCACCCATTGATGGTTGTAGCACCTCTTCGGCACGAAGCGTGAAAAGTACGTTCGAAAAATTCGCGACTCCGAATATTCCAGCTGCGACCAAGAAAAGCTTGAATCTCCTTGAAAGAAGTGAAATCGATGATCGAAAGCTTTTCGGTTCAAGGGAAGCCCTCTTCTTGATATCCTTTACCAACACGAGCACGATTGCAACAGAGACAATGCCTGGTGCAAAGGAGACAAAAAATATCTTAGAGTAGGGAAGATGTGGTATCAAAATCAGCGCAAGTGCCACGCCCACTACTGCGCCAAGTGTATCAAACGCGCGCTGGAAGCCGAAGGCCTTTCCAATTGATTTCGCTGGAACAGATTCTGAGAGCAGGGCATCTCTTGGAGGGCCTCTTGCTCCCCTTCCCATCCAACTAGAGACTCTTAAGATGAACACTTCTACCCATGAAGTGGCGAATCCTATCGCAGGTATCAGTATTCCAGTTAGGAAATACCCCAGGTACATGATCGGAGTGCGCTTACCCATCTTATCAGAAAGGTGGCCAGCATAAGACTTGACTCCGCTCGAAGCACCATCAGCCGAGCCTTCAATTAGTCCTACAATTGCTGGATTACCACCAATCGCTATTATGAAAAAGGGTAATATCGCAGTAGCCATTTCGTGGCTCATATCGGAAAAGAGGCTGGTAAGGCTTATGCCAACTACATTCTTTGTTAACCAAGCCGTCCGATTTTCTTCTCCTCTGCTTTCTTGTTCTTCTTTCTTTCCAGATTCAAGTGGAGTAGCGGTTTCGGTTCTCTTTTCTTCTCCGCGTGGATCAGCTGACATTCTTCTCTACGTTCTCCATTTCTTCGCTTCAGAAGACTATAATTAAGCAAGTTGGATTTTCTTCGGCTGGCATAATAAATGTAGCCATGGTTACATGTGGAAAAAGATTCAAGGCGAGTTAAAACGCACCCATTTTCTAAGGATCTTTGAAACAAATATTTCAGATCTGAATTACTCTTTTGCAAATGCTTCCGCCTTTGAAACGAAGCTTGATTTCTCCATTATTTTGAATGTCTCGATGTCAGAATCGAGCATCTCGACGATTTCTCTTGCCTTTCCATCGAAGGGATACGAAAGGTCGCGTCTTTTTTCGACTTCGGAGTCTTGGGGTCGAGTTTTGACGACCACTTTTCACTGCGAAACCCACGTCTTGTCTTTTTAGGGAGGTGTTACAGAGCTAGCTTTTTGAAGGTCGAATATTTGTTTGTACAGATCTTCGCCAAAAGCTGTAGGCGTTGGTTCTCCTTCCACGATCCTAAAAGTTCGACTTCCGTCTGCTTTTCTCTCCGCTCGAAGAAAGAGAACATCTTCATTTCTTTGTTCGTAAATCCTAACTGC
>CADDZS010000045.1 GCA_902812485.1 archaeon | reverse complement strand
GCTCTCAGTGTACGAGCCGAGATCTTCTGCCTTGTGCCCGCTTCCGTCTCTGCAGTATTACTTGGACTGGATTGAAAAGATAGCTCGTAGTGACCTACCACCTAGAAAAAGAGCGAAGAGTTACTTAAGCGAAGTAACATCTCCGGCGGGTTCATTCTGATGACAAGATCTGATTCACCTTTTTACCCTCCTCGTATTTTGTTTCTTAAAATTTCAGTTCAATCATTCCTGATTTTTCGCCACACATCCTTTCTTACAGCATGCTTGCAATCTGAAGAACTTGGGACTCCCCCCCAACAACTCCTTCTTTTGGCTGAGTCCTCCGACATTCCCATATTTCCCATAATTTATCCTAAGTGAAGCACAATCCTAAATAGGCGGGTTAAGAGCCAATAGAAAAATGAGCTTTGCGATGCCGCAATTTGCCCGAGTAAAACTCACAAGCACCAATCTTGAAGGGTTGGAACAGGTTTGCAAGGAAATTAAGGATATCACGGAAAAGACTGGGGTGAAAATCAAGGGCCCCCAACCCCTTCCAACCAAAAGGCTCCAGGTAACCACTCGAAAGGCCCCGAGCGGCGAAGGTACTCATACCTTCGACAGGTGGGAGATGAGGATACACCGTAGGCTGATTGATCTTGACGCCGATGATAGGACGATGCGTCAACTCATGAGACTTCGGGTGCCAGAGGATGTCTTCATTGAAGTAAATCTTAGCACCAAATAGCTTCCTTTTCTTTCTTTCTTTCTTAGCGGATTCGAAATCTCTTTAAAAAAATCCGCTTTTCTAGGATCTCATTTCTATTAGCAATTCTTTCTTAGGAACAAGAAGATCCATCGAGGAAGAAAGTAAAAGGAGAGGAAGGTAGAAGAGATCTGAAATATCGTCCCACCAAAACGCCCAATGGGACGACCTGCTCAATTTTTGCCGAATCTGTTAGAAAAATTTAAGGCTTCGGCTTTTTCATTTCTTGGCTGAAAGCCACCATTCTAGATATTCGCTCTGTTGCTGCCTGCGCTTTCTTTGCTCGTCGACCTCTCGATGAAGTTTGTCCTTGATCGTCTCGAGCTCGTCCTTTGTCACATAAAGGCCGCAGCCTCTGCATACATATCTTTTGGCAGGAGAATCGTAGAACAGGACGCCGCCGCACTCAGGGCAAATTTGTTCTGGCATAACCAACAATGTTTTTGCTAAAATCTATACATTAAAGGTTTTCCTAGTGAAAATTTCTCAAAGTTTCGAAACTGACCAGATTTCGTCGAAATCATCATGTTGCCAAGGGATTATGAAAAATAGCACAACTTGCTGGATACCGAGTTCTTCGGGTGCGCCGTCCAGCAAGTTTCGAAATCAGCGTGTTCAGTAAATCCTTTTTCCCATCGAAGAGAGTATAAGCTCGACTGCTAATTCAGCAGTGGAGTTTTGCTGGTCAAGGATCGGGTTCACCTCGACAACTTCGAGAGATTTCATTGTTCCGGATTCGGAAATCATTTCCATGGCAAGATGAGCTTCCCTGTAAGTGATCCCTCCTCGCACTGGTGTTCCCACGCCCGGCGCATCACTAGGATCGACTATGTCCATATCAAAACTAACATGAACCTTCCTCATTCCTGAAGAGCTCGCTATGTCAATCGCGCGAGTCATCACATCCTGCATCCCTCTTCGATCTATGTCTGCCATCGTAAACACATGCACGTTCATCTTTTTCAGGTTGCTTCTTTCTCCAGGATCGAGCTGGCGGGCTCCGACTATCACAATTCTCTCGGGGTCGACTGTTCTTTTGGGCCATGGAGGGCTCGGGAACCAGTTCCCCCCTTGCCCTGCTGACAGAGCCAAGCTCATTCCATGAATGTTTCCACTCGGGGTTATCTCTGGGGTGTTAAAGTCTCCATGAGCATCAAGCCATATCACCCCTGATTCTTCTTGTTTTTCTTTGAAAATACCAGCAAGCGTTCCAATTGCGATGGAGTGATCTCCTCCGATTACTATAGGGATTCTTCCCAAGCGGAGTGTCCTAGCCACTATCTCAGAAAGCTCCATACAGACTTCCCTTACCTGGCTCAGGTACTTTGCATTTGCAAACTCTATCTTGCTAGATTCCGCAAGAGGTGTTCTCAAGTTTCCAATGTCTTCTACCTCATGACCAAGTTCTCTGAGTTTTTGAGCTAGACCGGCGTATCGAATTGCAGAGGGTCCCATGTCAACGCCCCTTCGATCGGCTCCAAGGTCTAGAGGAACCCCGATTATTGAGGCAAGAGCCAATTGGATGTTTTCACCGAGACAAATGCGATATGGAGGGGTAGAAGCTTCGTTTTCACGGCTATATGATGGCATCGGCAGAAGGACTATTCAAGGGAAGGGAAATGCAAGGAAGGACTGAGTTGTGGAAGGATTGACGATAAGCACCATCGATCTGCATCCAGGGATAAAGAACCAGAAGAGGATCAGGGTAGGCACCTCTGGCTACAGTTACTCCTGGAATAAAGGGAGGCCTTCCCCCTTCGAATGGTACCTTTCTTTAGGTTTCAACACCGTCGAGATCAATTCGACTTTCTATCGCTTTCCCGAAGAAAGTTGGATAAACCTCTGGGCATCGAAGAGCCCGAGAGATTTCGACTTTGAAATAAAGGTTCACAGATCTGTCACACACTTCTCAAAACTAAGAAAGAGCGCTATTCCAGTTTGGAAGAAGTTCCACAAGGTCCTAACTAAAGACAAGCGAATGAAGGCAAAGATCTCATTCTGGCTGTTCCAACTACCGTCTTCGTACAAATATTCAGACGAAAATCTTTCAGTGCTTATTGACTTTTTCAGAAAAATAGATCTCGGAAATTCGGCCGTTATAGAATTTCGAGAACCTGAATGGTGGAAGTGCAAGAGACAAGTCACCAAAGAAACTGGTGCAGTTTTCTGCTCGGTAGACTCACCGGATCTTCCAAGAGAAATCGTTGCTCTAAATGATGTGGTGTACCTGAGGCTTCATGGCAGGGAGTCTTGGTATTCGTACGTTTACAAAGAAGAGGAGCTCAAAGCACTTGCACGCAAAGTCAGGGAATCTCAAGCCTCAAGATGCTACGTCCTCTTGAACAACGATCACGGCATGCTTCCAAATGGGAGGTACTTAATGGAGGTCTTGGCTCTAAAAGGGATGCAAGTCCCATGATCTTCTAGCCGAACTCTTCTGTTTTTTACTCTGAGCATTTATTGGTGGCGGAAACCGATATACGATTTCAAATTCATAGACCGAAGCTGTACTCCGTTTTCACAACCGAGATTAATAGTACGAGCACAGATGTTCTCTATTGATGGGGAATGCAGGAAATGGATTCTTCCACTCGTGAGAGTACCGATGAGCATCGTTCACAAACGAAGGGAACCGCAAGGGCATTATCGGTTTCCTCTCAAATAGCCACAATGTACGAGAGAAAGGACGAGATTGTGAAGATGAGTAGAGAGGGGACTAGGACTCTTCAAATGAGTTCGAATCTCAGTCGGATAATTCACGAAAGCGTTGAGGAAGAGATATTCAGACGAATCACTTCTAACCTTTCCCTTGTGAACATGATGATCGATAAAGCACAGCAGTCGCTTGAGCATGACGATAAGAACGAGGTAGACCCCGAGCAATGCATCGAGTTTGTTTTTGTGTTCTCACAAATCGGAAATGCTTGCGAGCGATTCGCCCGCCTGATAAATTCGATAAACAGGAGGCTCGGACTAGAATATCTCGCACCATCTTCTTCTTCTTGTTCTTTCTCCTCCTCCCCCTCTGTCCGCTCAAATTCTACGAAGATTTCTTCTTCTTCTTCATATGATATAAGGGGCAAGTCCCCCTTCAAGGTCATCTACGACCTTATGAGTGCGACGAAAAGACTACTCGAGAGCATTGATTGCCTCTCGCGCACATTTGGGGAGGATGTAGAGGTTCAAAAGGCCCTACTTCTCACCTCCGTAGAGCGATCTGAGATTTCCGAAGGTTTTCATTCTCTAGGTGCAATGCTAGGAAAAACTCGAAAGCCTTCTAAACAAGACGCTCAGAAGGAATCTATCCCCTTCTTCGACTAATAGTCTCTGGGGAGGGAGGGAACGCAGAAAGAAAGCGCCTGTTCAGATTTGAGCGAAGCGCAGTTTCACGTTGCCCTTGCTGAGTACCGCGCACAAAGAAGGAAATATCAGGCACAATGTAAGAGAGATTAAGACCCGTTAAACTGCTTTTGCAGCAACCTTCTTTGTTTCGACGGCGCCCTTTTCGATGATTTCTCTTACGACGCCTGCGGCGATCGTAGTTCCCATATCACGAAGGGCGAACCTACCAAGCTCAGGGAACTCCTTGAAAGTCTCTATGCATACAGGTCTCAGCGGCTTGATAACAACAATCGCAGAGTCTCCAGTCTTGATCGACTTTGGCTTCTCTTCCGTCGGCTGACCTGTTCTTGGATCAAGCTTAGCTTCTATCTCGCTTATCGTAGCCGCAACTTGCGCAGTGTGGGCGTGAAGCACTGGGGTATATCCCGGCGCTATCGCCGTTGGATGGTGAACCACGATTATCTGGGCTCTGAATGCCTTTGCGATCGTTGGGGGATTCGAGACATGCCCAAGGACAGATCCCCTCTTGACCTCTCCTTTTCCAATTCCGCGGAGGTTCACGCCGATGTTGTCTCCAGCGACTGCTTCGTTCATCTGGACATGGTGGCTCTCTATGCTCTTAACCTCAGCAACTGCCCCCTCGGGCATGATTATTACTTGGTCGCCGACCTTCATCCTTCCAGTCTCGATTCTTCCAACAGGGACGGTTCCAACACCAGTGATGGAGTAAACGTCTTGAAGTGGCATGCGAAGCGGTTTGTCAACAGGAGGCTTTGGTACTTCAAACTCATCGAGCGCTTCCTTGAGTGTGGGCCCCTTATACCAAGGCATCTTCTCGCTCTTCTTGACTAGGTTGTCGCCCATCCACCCAGAAACAGGAATGAACCTAATCTTTTCAGTCTTGAAGCCGACCGTCTTTAGTAGTTTTTCCATCTCCGCTTTGACTTCGTTATATCTTTCCTCACTGTAGTTAATGAGGGGGTCGTCCATTTTGTTGATGCAAACTACAACCTGGTTTACTCCGAGAGTCTTTAGCAAGAAAGCATGTTCCCTGGTTTGACCTCCGGGCCCGATTCCAACCTCTGTCTCGCCCTTCTTTGCCGAAACAAGAATCACAGCGCAGTCTGCTTCTGACGCACCTGTGATCATGTTCTTGATAAAATCGCGATGACCAGGCGCATCGATCAGAGTGAAAGTATACTTTGGTGTCTCGAATTTTTGGAAGGCAAGATCTATCGTTACTCCCCTTTCTCTCTCGTCCTTCAAGGAGTCCATAACCCAGGCATACTTGAAAGTGTCACCCTTTCCAGTCTTTTCTGATTCCCTTGCATACTCCTCTATCGTTCGCTGATCCACTGCACCCATGTCAAAGAGGAAATGACCCATGGTTGTGGACTTTCCGTGGTCTACGTGACCCGTTACAATCAGATTCAAATGAGGCTTGTCTGCCATTTTCCGAAAGTACTACCTTCCTTTTACTTTGTTCCTCGATCGAAGCAACCCCAAAAAGACGCTTCTTTGTTTTTAAACCTTACCGAGATTTAGCGCGACGACATTGCTATCCTTTCTTGTTCGTTCTTTTTCTTTATCGCAAAACTGTTCGTGTCGTTGTTCGCAGCCATGATGATTTCATCAGCGAGAATTTCTTCAGCACTTCTAGGAGTCGAGAACGAGGCTTCTCTCAGACCTTCACCAAAGAAGCGCAACGCGAGATCCACCCTTCTGCTTGGGGCAATATCAACTGCTACGTGGTACACAACTCCCCCGTAAGCGATTCTCGTGGTATCTTCGTTAGGGGCTGCGTTCTCTATCGCTCTAACCAGAACCTCGACAGGATTTCGTCCCGTCTTGAGAGCAATGATATCGAGGGCAGAGCTCACTATTTTCAGTGCGCGTTGCTTCTTTCCTCCCATTCTTCCAGCATTCTTTGCGTATTTCTTGCCAAAATGCATGATCGTGTTTACAAGACGCTCTACAATGTTCACTTCGAGCTTTCCGAACTTTTTGTGCTCGTGGCGTCCGAGCGTCGTTACCGCGATCGAAGGCTTGAGAGATATCGCTTTCTGCAATCCTTGGTCTTGAACCTTTATTCCGGCTACGTCCCACTTTTCAAATAGCAATAATTTATTCTCGGGCATTCTCCTTACCTCCGCCTTATCCTCCTTCTATCTCTCCGCTCTGCAGTCTCTCACATTATTCATTCATTAGGAAGGAAATTAATTCCTTTTCGCTTAACTGCCAAATCTCTGCCTGAACATTTACGAGCCCATAGGGTTACAAGGCTACCTTCTAGGCTTTTCTTTGCGCCCATACACTAGCTCATTCAAAGAGACATCATTTACTTTGAAAACTTGCCATCGAACACCGGGAATATCACCCATAGATCTCCCCATGGATCCGCCTATCCCCTGAACTCTTACTTCATCGTGCTCATCAATGAAGTTGAGAGCCCCATCACCTGGGAGGAAAGCAGTAATCTGCTTTCCATTCTTCACTAGCTGAACACGAACGCATTTTCTTATAGCAGAGTTTGGTTGCTTTGACTCAACGCCTACCTTCTCTAGGACAATTCCCCTTGCCTGAGGGGCGCCTTCGAGTGGGTCAGCCTTCTTGTCGAGCATCAACATTCTTCGCTTGTAATATTTGTCAGACCACCTAAGTCTCTGACGCTTGAGAGCTTGTTTTCTCGCCGCAAACTCTCCCCTCGGCGACTTTGACTTTGACAACTTGATAATTCATCCCGGTTTTCGATTTCTTATAAGAACATCGTATCGATGGGGGAAAAATGATAGACTCGACAGGTAAAGTGAGAGTCACTGAGGCGACACTATGTGAATTGCCTCTACTTGGAAGTAGCGTTTTGCGAGGAGCCTTGCCTTTTCTGCGTTTCTACCTCCTTTCCCGAGTACTGCTCCCTTTTTCTTTTCATCAACTATCACAGTTGCCACCTTTGTTCCGTCAGCTTTTTCAGAAACCTTGACATCGCTGACGTATTGAGGATTAAGAGAATTCATGATAAACTGCCTTGCATCGTCAGACCACTCAACAAGCTCTACAGGTTTCCCGATCGCCTTCTCCACGCTCTTTATTGTTGAGCCTGACTTTCCAATCGCAAGACCCATCTCTCCCTTATTCACGACGAATATTACTCGATCTATTTTCGAGTCTTGAACGCAATCTCTGACTGTCGCCCCAGAGATGCTCTGAAAGAGTGACATGAGTCCGAGCTCTTCGGATGTGAGTTTGATTCTATCAGTCAAGGAATATCCTGGGTTCTCCTATGTTTGTTTTTATCTCCTTCCAAGTAGGCCGAGAGAAATTTTTTCTCCGTCTCCAAAAAGAAATCCTTGAGTTGCAACAGTATGTAAGGAGGTATTGATGAAATTTTATGTGTAGTTCGCTTTTTTGCTCAGGGTTCTGATTTGACTTTGAGATCCTTTAGAAAACTTGCAAGACGAGATCTTAATTCATGTTTACACAAACCATCTAAAGGAGATATGATTGAAGACAGAAGCTTGCTTGAAGTATTTCAAATAGATCGTTTATTTTTTCTTTCTAGGACGATTTGTTGCTTGAGGTTATTTTATTTTTTAGTCCTTCGGAGACTTTGAGGTCTTGCCCTTGGAAGCACTCGCCTTCTTCTTTTTCTTTTCTGCAATCTTGCTCTTTTTACTTCCTTTCTTTCCTTTTCCAGCCGTCTCTTTCTCACCAGCGACCCTATCCTCTTCTTCCTCTTCGGCCGCTACTTCTCCTTTCTCCGAAGGTTCGAGGGATCTTTCCTCTTTTGTCTTTTCCTTTTCTCCTTCTTCTTCCTCCTCATCCTTCTCGCTCGAGGCATCGGCTCTGTTCTTCTTCTTCTTCCTCTTCTTTCTCTCGGTGGTCTTGGGAGCCTCTTTTCCTTCAGCAATTGTCTCCTTCCCAGTTTCTACTTTGATCTCTTTTGTTTTTTCTGTTACAGATCGTGTGGGCTGAACTGTAGGCGATATCACCTCTTCGGGTTCGAGAGTCGCAGCCGTACCTTGTCCCGTCAATCTCGGCTCGATACTAGTGGCGATTGGAGTAGTGGAGCCGAACGACGATAGCGATGGGGAAAGGAAACTCTGGCTTGGCGAGTAATCTTGTGCAACCTTGAAAGCCGAGAAATCTGCATCCCCAGGAGACTTGATCGCGATCACTGAGACCTTGAATGGAATTCCACAAGCCCTTCCCAGCTGAATCGGGTTCCCTTCGTACCTAAGAGTGGGAATACCCGCGGCGCGTGACTGATCCAAAATCTCAGGCGGAATGTTTGCTGATGCTGACCAGACGAGCATCTTGGATCCTTTGAGCGAGCGAAGAACTTCTTTTCTTCCTACTATGTACTTCCCCGTCCTAGTTGCAAGCCTGAGCTGTCTCTCGAGCTCTCTAGTTTCTGGCATCTTTCTGCCTTCTAACCTTCTCTTCTCTCTCTTTCAATTTCAAGCCTGAGGGGATGGTATCCCCCTTCTTTAGACTCCGCGCATGAAAACGTCTATCATGCCAGTGCCGACTGGAATTGGAAGACCGACTATAACGTTCTCCGTGACCCCTCTGAGATCCTCTGTTTCTCCTCTCACTGCCGCTTCAGCGAGAGTAGGAACCGTGATTTCGAAAGCAGCCCTAGCAAGCACGCTTGTCTTGGTTCCAGCCACTCCATGGCGACCGATCTGCTGGAGAAAGCCCTTGCTCGTCATGAGATCGGCAACAAGATAGATGTGTCTTATATCTACTTCGAGTCCTTGTTCCTCAAGAGTACTGATAATCTCCTTCACAAGAGCTTGGCGAGCTGCCTCGATACCCAAAGTCTGGTAAATTTCAAAAATATTATTCGTGGTCGTTCTTGTGGCATCGACCCCTGGAATTGCCCTAACCTTCTGCAAGTTTGATCCCGAGGTTTGTATCTTCCATTCGTCACCTTCCTTTACAACAGTCACGTGGTCGATTCCTGGAATGCCCTTAACTTTCTGGTTAAGGATCTTGTTCTTGTGGATATGAAGCGTTGCAAAGTCAACCCCCATTCTAACTTTGACGAGGTTCCGCTTCTCGTCTATTTCGACTTCTCTCTTTGGAGATTCTATGGCTTCTTTGATCTCTTTGAGCGTGCATTGTCTTTCCTCGAGTTTTTCCTTGCTTATGTATAGGTTAATTTCGCCGCTTGGCTCAACTTCGGCTCTATCCACGACGCTAGCTACTTTCGTGAATCTGATCTGGTTTGCCACCTTGATGGCTTTTTCATTCGACTTTCGTGTTTCCTCGTCCAAGAAAACTTCCATTGATGGTGTAGCTGGCTGCTTTCTTGCATCCACGAGCTCGATCAATCTTGGCAGCCCGAGAGTGACGTCTCTTTCCTTGACTCCTGCAAAGTGAAAGGTTCTCAAAGTCATCTGAGTTCCCGGCTCGCCAATCGATTGGGCAGCAACGATCCCTGAAGCTTCCCCTGGCTCGACGGTGGCCTTCTTCACAAGCTCCACAACTCGCTGACATACGATTTCGACGGATTTCGAGTCAAGTTTTGACTGTTTGAGCGCTTGGAGAAGATCCTCTCTTATCCGCGGGTTGAGCTCCTGAGAGTACTTCTCAACTGCCTTTTCGATCACTTGTTCACTTGCGGGCTTTGAAAGATCCGCACTGAGCGCCTGTGTGTCTATAAGCCTCTCAAGGTTGACGGCTTTACCGTGGTCACTTTTTGCAGGGTCGATTCCATCTTCACCGTATTTGAATTGGATAATGTTTCCGCCCGGATCTCTCACGGTGAGGTCGTACTCGACTTTCAAGTGCTCGAGGGCGTTCACAAGCCTCCTTTGCATGTAACCGCTTTGCTGCGTTCTCACAGCCGTATCCACAAGTCCCTCTCTACCACCCATAGCGTGAAAGAAGAACTCTATGGGGTTGAGACCATCCCTGTAGTTTGACCTCACGAATCCCCTTGCGTCTGGACTGGGGTCGTTCTGTGGGAAATGAGGTAGAGCTCGACCCTGATAGCCCTTCTCGATTCTCTTTCCTCTGACGGATTGCTGTCCCAGCGCTGCAGTCATTTGCCCGAGATTAAGAGTTGAACCCCTCGCGCCGGTTCTAGCCATGATGATGCCTGCGTTTTGCACCGAGAAGGATTTGTCGGCGATTCTGCCCGCCCTTTCTCTTGCTCTGGAGAGCTCGTTTGCGATGTAAAATTCAAGTGCATCCTCTGGTGAGAGTCCTCTTGTTTCAGGGAGAGTTCCGCTTTCGTACTGAGCATTTAGCTCCCTAACCTTCGCATAAGATTCATCAAGCGTTTCGGAAATCTTGTCTCTAACTTCCTTTGGGAGCTCGAGCTCATCAAAGCCGTAGCTGAAACCAGATCTAGTTATGAAAGCTTTCAATACTCGAAGTATCGAATTGAGAAATCTCCTTGCTTCTTCAGTTCCATAGTCTTTGGCGATTCTATGGAGTATCGAATCAGATTCTTCGGCTCCGATCGCCGCCCTGTCGATTACTCCGCTAATCAACTGACCGTTGCGTATTACTACATCCTTTTCGGCGCCCCTTGAGCTCTTTTCCCACTTTGACACGAGAACGTAGTTAAAGTCCGAAGGCAGAAAGAGTGAAAAGAGCTGCTTGCCAGAGTATAATGGTTGAGGATCCGTTTTCTCTGGCTTTGGTATTTCCTTTCCTGGTTGGACTCCTCCCGCGAGAGCTAGATTGGTGAATTCCTCCTTCGTGAGATATGTGTCGTCTTTGGTGAGAAGATATGCTGCTGTCAGGAAATCCCTTATCCCTCCTATTATCGGCCCTCCGTACCTCGGCGAAAGAATTTGATCCTGAACACGCATGAGGGTCAGCGCCTCTGATCTTGCTTCCTCGCTCTGCGGGACATGAAGATTCATCTCATCCCCATCGAAGTCAGAGTTGTATGGAGGGCATACTGCTGGATGTAGCCTGAAAGTCCTGTAAGGCAAGACCCTGACGTAGTGGGCCATAACCGACATCCTGTGAAGCGACGGCTGCCTGTTGAAGATCACAATGTCCCCGTCCATTAGGTGGCGTTCAACTATGAATCCAGGGCTTAGCGTGTCTGCATGAATCTGAAGATCTGTGACGTAATCTAGCCTAATCTTGATCCCATCAGGTCTGATAATGTAGTTAGCTCCTGGATGCTTGAACGGTCCGTTCAGGACAAGTTTCTTCAGGAACTCAATGTTCCACGGGGAAACTTTTTCCGGAATTGTGAGTTTCCTTGCAACCTCGTAGGGCACTCCGACCTCCGATATGTCAAGTGAAGGATCTGGGGAAATCACGGTTCTAGAAGAAAAGTCCACTCTCTTTCCAGAGAGACTGCCCCTGAATCTTCCTTCCTTGCCCTTGAGCCTCTGGCTGATTGTTTTGAGTGGGCGACCAGATCTGTGGTGTGCTTGGGGTATCCCGGACACTTCGTTGTCAAAATAGGTCGTTACGTGGTATTGAAGAAGATCTACTAGATCTTGAACAATAAGGGGCGGGGTTCCTGATTCTTTACTCTCTCTTACTCTTTGATTTACTCGCAAGATGTCAACTATCTTATGCGTGAGATCGTCCTCCGATCTTATGCCTGACTCCAGCGTGATCGATGGTCTAACAGCAACTGGAGGAACTGGAAGAACCTGAAGTATCAGCCACTCCGGGCGCGCACTTGTAGGATCGTAACCCAGGAGCTTTAGATCGTCGTTTGTTATTCGTTCTAGTCGTTCCCTTATCGCGACTGGTAGGAGTCTTGTCGCTCCACCGCTCTCGGTGATCTCATGGAAGACAGTTGGTTTTGTGAACTCTATCTCGTACTGACCTCTTCCGCAGAAGTAGCACTGTTTTGCTTTCTTGACCTTTGAGAGAATCTCACGAGAAATGATTTCGATGAGGAGAGGTGAAGCTGAAGACCTTTCCTCCAACCTCTTTCGGTATTCATCTATTTCTTCTTGCGACAGAAGAAGTCTACCGCAAGCTCTGCAAGTTGATATCAAAAGCTTGTGTATATCATCGACAAAGGCGATGTGAATCACAGGCTCTGCAAGCTCTATGTGACCAAAATGCCCGGGGCACTTTGGCGCTGTATTCCCGCATGTTGCACACTTTTGCCCTGGCTCGAGAGTTCCAAGCCTATTGTCCATGAGGCCCCCCTGAACCGGCATCCCATCTTCGTCGTATGTTTCCGGCGCAGTAATTTCAGCCACGCTATACTTTCGAATCTCGCTAGGCGAGCTGAGCGCGAATCTGATTCCCCCCACAGTCTTTATCGGTTCTTCAAGCGACAATTTCCCATTTCTCACCTTCGAATCCAATTACTTTCTTCTGAATTTACCTCACTCTGATGCCAGACGATTTTCCGAATCGACTTTGATCTCGGATCTTTCCTCTTTTTCCTACACTTTGTCTTTCAGGATCAATCTTGGTGCGATATTCAGACTCTGCATTTCTTGAAGCAAGAGTTTGAAGGCGTATGCAATGACAACTGTGGAAATCCTGGCACTTTCTCCGTCAACTCGGCACACATATTTTCTCTGCTTTGCATCAAAGTAGGCGATCAGACCACATTTCTCGCATACGTGAACCTCTGTCTTGTCGGCTTCGTCGAGGAGACGATCTTTCAGAACCATCGAAGCTCCGTAGGCTATTAGGCAATCTCTTTCCATTTCACCAAATCTCAGCCCTCCCCCTCTTGCCCTGCCTTCAGTGGGCTGTTTAGTCAGCATCTGAACTTGTCCTCTTGCTCTTGCGTGTATTTTATCAGCCACCATATGATGCAGCTTCTGGTAGAACACTACACCGATGTAAATGTCCGTGGCAAATTTCTTGCCAGTCCTTCCGTCGTACATCACCTCACGGCCGGTGCGAGAGAATCCAGCTTGGGCAAGCGTCTCCTCAAGCGTGTCAGCGTCTTCTCCGGTGAAGGCTGTCCCGTCCACTGGCTTTCCCCTTATCGCAGCCGCCTTTCCAGCAAGAGACTCGATAAACTGACCTGCAGTCATTCGTGAGGGAAACGCATGGGGGTTGATTATGATGTCAGGAACGAGGCCATCCTCGGTGTAGGGCATATCCTCCTGATTCACTACGAGCCCAATCACTCCCTTCTGACCGTGTCTTGAAGCAAACTTGTCTCCGATTTCCGGAATGCGCATGTCTCGGATTCTCACCTTGTACATCTTCCCTCCCTCCTCATTCTCAGTGATGAACACGGCGTCGACGACGCCACTTTCACTGGTCCTCACAGCGATCGAAGTGTCTCTTCGGTAAGGTCCCTTTACCTCGAATTCTCTGTACTCCTCCATGAATCGGGGCGGGCTAGTTCTACCGATTATCACATCTCCGCCGCTGACCTGCGCTTCATGCATCACGACCCCGTCGGACTCAAGAAGTCGATAGTATTTTTCTCCTCTGTATCCCCTGATATTCGCGTCAGGCCTCGGGACTTCGAAAGTGTCCTTCATTCCTCCGAGGTACTGTTTTGCTTCAGCCTCATACAGTCTGAAAAAGAAAGATCTTGCGAGTCCTCTGTCAATCGCTGATTTATTGAAAATGATCGCGTCCTCAATATTGTAAGCTTCGTATGAAAGAACTGCAACGATACAATTCTGACCTGTAGCTCTTTCGTCCAAATTAAGCAGGCTTGTCGATTTTGTCTTGACTAGCGGAGGCTGTGGGTACACGAGAAGGTGTTCTCGGACGTAGGTACTGAAGGGAAAAGTCGGCGTTGGGAACCCAAGAGATTGCTTTGCCATTGCCGACTCGTATGTGTTCCTCGGGGATTGGTTATGCTCCGGGTAAGGAATTATAGAAGCAGCTATCCCAAGTATCGAGGAGGGATACATTTCAAGATGCGTGTGTTTTTCGTTCAAATGATTCAAGTCGATCGCGATTAACGCGTTTTCCTCCTCGTTTGCGTCCACAAGTTCTATGACTCCCATTTGGACTAGATCCCTCCAGTTGAGCTGGCCAGCTTCGACTTTCTTTATCATTTCAATCGTCAAGAGCGGTCTTCCATTCTCGCAGACAATCAGTGGTCGCAGGACCCTCCCTGCGTTTGTAGAGATGTACACCCTTCGAGTTCCACCTTCCTTTACCGCACCAAAGTATGCGATGCTAGCATGAGGATGGATCTGGCCTTCTCGGCGTAGCTTTCTGAAGGATCTTGCAAGTGCCTCACCATCTCTTGCGAATCCGACGAATCTCCCCTCGACGAATACTCTGCATCCATCTATCTTGAGCTTGTCATCAGCCTCCTTGAAGGGCTTGACCCCCAAGTCGTAGAGTTTTGCGACGACTTGAGCGGATGGAACGCTCACTGAGATGAGAGCTGAAAGAGCAAGATTTTTGACTAGTCCACAGTTCGAACCTTCTGGAGTTTCATTAGGGCATATCCTTCCAAAATGGGTTGCGTGAAGGTCTCTTGCTTCGAAGTTCGGTTGGCTTCTCGAAAGCGGTGACTGTATTCGTCTGAGGTGAGATAGAGTCGACAAATAATTTGTCCTGTCCAAAAGCTGGGTGACCCCAACCTTCCCTCTTCCCCAGTTGCCTGTCGCAATCGCGTTGTTGAGCTTATCTGTAACAATGCCCGGCCTGATAGCCGCCCCTACAACATTGAGGCCTCGACGCTGTCCCGTTCTTTCGAGCTGATATTTCATATCTCTAGCTAGATTGCGAAATGCCGTTCTGAAGAGATCTGCAATCATCTGTCCTGCGAACTTGATCACTTTGTTCCCATAGTGGTCTTTATCGTCAGGTTCGATAAGTCCAAGTCTCAGCTCAATCAACTTGCAAACTGCCTCACCGAGAAATATTGCTTTGTCATATCTGTCATCCTTGGTCTTTCCAAGATGAGGAAGCAACCCCCAGTCCAGCACAGATTCTGCTCTTCTAAGCCTGAACTCATCGAGCATTCCGTGGGCGACCCTGTTGCCAATGTACATAAGCGCATCCTTCGGGGTCTTTGCTTCAGCTGCCTTTTCGAAGGAAACCTCAAGCTTATCCTGAATCTCTGGCTTCAGCGACACAACATCCGCAATTTCCTTGTCTGTTTCGAGTCCGAGAGCCCTCAGCACTACTATCAGCGGAAGATCCACTGGTGAACTAGGAAGCTTGACAACGATTGACTCATCTTGCTTCAGCGTGATTTCGAGCTTCGCCCTGTAACCGACAATCGAAGAATAGACCTTGGCTTTGTAATTCGTGACACCACCGACTTTTTCAACATCGACCAGGATCTTGTTAGGGGAAAGATCTTCGAGCCCAACTATTACTCGCTCAGAACCGTTGATAATGAAGTACCCCCCGGGGTCTCTCGGATCCTCGCCAACCTCGACAAGTTGTTGTTGATTCAGTGCTGCAAGCATGCATCGATCTGATTTCACCATCACGGGAAGATCTCCAATGTGCTGCTCTTGCGATTCTCTCACGATACCCTCCTCTTCCACAGTCATGTCCACAAATATTGGAGAAGCGTAAGTGAGATTTCTCAACCTCGCTTCGAGCGGGAGAATGTTGCTAATCGATCCGTCTATTTCTATAACTCTAGGAAGCTTGAGTTTGACTTTGCCAAACTTGACTTTGTAGGGAGTCCCGACAGTTTCGATCTCTATCGAGCCGATCTCGTCTATGATACTTTGTAATCCTCTCTGGATGAACTCGTTGTAGGAATTGAGATGTTGCCTTGCTACCCCCTCTCTCATCAATATGTCTTGAAGGACTGGCCACGCTTCGTAGGCCTGTTGTTCCTGGGATTGTGCTTTTTGCATGTACGGCTATATCGCCTCCACAACATACCTGTAATACACAGTCTCGCCAGCAGTTTCACTCGGGCGAATAACCTTCACCATATCTCCAGGCTTTGCCTTGATCTCCTTTACGACTGGATCTGTATCGAATAAGAAAGGGAACTGATCTTCGGTTGAATTGTACTGGGTTAGAACTTGTTGCTTCTCTTCTTGAGAAAGAATGATGTGCTTTGGAACTAGCTTATGGTCAGTGACCCTTTGCTGAATTTGTTGTTCTTGCTCTTCTTCCAATTGTCGCTTTTTGGTATCAGTAGCCTTCTTGTTTGAAGGCGTTGTTTTCCCTTCGAGAATAACCCCTCTCTTAGAAGCTTTAGCCTTTGCCAATATCACACAAACCTTCTAATTCGTTGCACGGCAGAACCTACGGTAGAAAACGAATATCCAATTTCCGTGGCATGTGATGGTATATAGATTTTGTGCCAACAGGCTTTGTTAAACCCATACCCGTCTACTTGCAGAAAATTCGAGTCATTTTTTCGGGTCCTAGACGACTGTCAGCCTATATGGTTCTCACTTCTCCTTTGCTTTGCCACCTGGGATTTTCGTCTCCAAAACCAAATAAAGAATAAATGGAATTGTGAAAGCTTCCCAATATGTCGCAAGGCCAAATTTTTCATTATTTCGTGTAGATTGAACAGCAAGTACAACGATTTCACTTGTTTGTTCCAAAGTCACGCTAAAGCGATGAATATTCTTCTGCCAGCAATTTCCTTCATCATACTTTCGAGTTCTCCCTGAAGAGGGGAAGGAGTGAGCTTTCAAGTAGGAGGTAGCGGCTACTTAAGCCGGCTCGCAGGTCGCAAGATACCATTTTTG